>JBNJGW010000049.1:16829-19342 GCA_051748005.1 Pseudomonadota bacterium
GGTGAAGAGGTGTTAGGCAAAAATGCTCAAGGTACCAGGCCTGTTCAGCATATTGAAGATTTGCCAGATGTTGTCAGCTTCGAGGAAGAGCGTGGTTTTGCGGACCTGTGGCCCCCATCCGCCTTTGACACTGAAGCGGCGCCCGCAATGCTGACGGGTGGTTTGTGCAAGAGTGTTACGGGCAGCACCTACCGGTTGGAAATGGGCCGTTTGAGCACATCAGACACCACCATGAGTGGTGGCTGGGTGGTCTGGCTACTGGATCTGACCAGTGAAGTGGCGATTGAAGTCCAGCGTGCCAGCATGCTGAGCTTTCTTTCTCATGATATGAAGGCGCCGCAGACGCGCGCATTGGCGTTAATCGATGCTCAGCAAGAGCCTGAGAATGCCTTGCCTGAGCAGGTATTCTATCAGCAGCTTGAGCAGAGCCTGAAAGCGAGCCTGGGGATGATCAATGATTTTATTGGCTTGACCCGGGCGAAATCTTTTCACTTCAAGCATGAGTTTGTCTTGTTCGAAGATCTGGTGATGGAAGTGCTTGATCAGGTCCGCCCGCTAGCCTGTGCAAAGCGAATCGAGGTAAGCAGTGAGTTCAACGATGAGGATGGCGCCCCTGTTTCAGGTGATAAAGGCTATCTGGCGCGTGCTGTTTTCAACCTGATAGAGAACGCTGTGAAGTACGGTTACCCGAATGGCAAGGTGCATGTCACCGTCAATGTGGATGCAGAATGGACGACCCTGGCCGTCGCCGATAATGGCCCTGGGATCCGTGAAGCGGATACTGAGCGGATCTTTGACGACTACGAGCGCAGCAGCGCCCCCGGTGAGACCAGAGGGCACGGGCTTGGGCTGGCGCTGGTCAAGACAGTGGCCGAAAAGCACCATGGCACGGTTCACTGTACCAGTGAGTTGGGTAAAGGAAGCCGATTTGTGCTCAGGTTGCCCAGCTTCCCACTGGACTAACGTCGTGGTTCCAGGCTGATAACCTGCATGCAGGGTCTGCCTGTCGTCGCTGATTCAAGCAGAAAACGCACATCCAGGTTGCGTAATGGCAGACCATAGATCCGTCCGGAATCATTGGCATGATAGGCGGGGCGCGGGTCCTGGCTGAGCACCTGGTAAATCAGTTCGCGCAGCTCCTGGCCGTCATCGCGGGCGTTTAAAGCGCTTTCAGCCGCTGCTGAAAAGGTTACCTCGAGAAGGTCAGGAGAAGCGGGTGCAAACCCGGCGCGGGCATTCAGGTCATTATCTGCCCAGGGCAGGTAGGGCTTGATATCAATCACCGGTGTTCCGTCGACAAGATCGGCGCCTTTCAGATGTAGGCGGACGCCTTTCCGGGTATCAATACGTTCAAGGGCGACCAGCGATAGCCCCAGCCGGTTGGGGCGGTTGGGGCTACGGCTGGCAAATACGCCTACTTTTTTATTGCCACCCAGGCGGGGCGGTCGAACCATGGGTGCCCAGCGCTCAGGATTCTGGTGAAAGATAAAGCTTACCCATATATGGCTGAACTCTTCCAGGCCGCGTACGCATAGTGGGTCATCAAAGGGGGGAGTAAGGGTAAGTGTGGCGCTGGCAGCAGTGACCAGCCCGGGTTGGCGGGGCACGCCAAACTTGTCGGGATAATCGCTGCTGATAGTGCCGATCGGTGATAAGCTGAAAGGTGGGACGTTATGCAGTTCAGACATGGCATTTAATGATCTGGTTGAGAAACAGGGTGGCTGAAGGCCAGTTTGGCAGATGGCTGCTAAGCAGTATAAGCTGAACCACTATTGTTTGATTGTCTTGCACTTTTTGCTATAAAAATGCCCTGATACCTACAACCGCTGTGACATCCATAGCCCCTGACGCCAGCCTCGAGACTAACAGGAGACACAAAGATGGCAGACGTGTTGGCTCCACCGTCCACGACCAAGACATCACGGATTGTTTATCGTCAGGCCTTGATGCGTGATGCCGCTGATCAGGCAGAGGTCTTTTACCATGCGGTGATGCAAGGGGCTTCGAACCACTATACCCTGGCGCAGCGTCGTGCCTGGGCCAATGTCCTGCCCCGTGAAGCCAGCGCCTGGGCAGCACGCCATCTGCTTTACACAACCCTGGTGGCCACCAGCGATAATCGCTGCGTGGGGTTTATTGAGCTGGATGGGCGCTCCGGGCGGGTTGAAACCCTCTATGTATGGCCGTCGCTGGCAGGGCGTGGAATCGGTACAACCCTGTTGATTCATGCCGAACGCCTGCTGCTGGAAGACGGCCACGCTGCGATTGAAATCGAGGCCAGTGCAATGCTGGTTGACCGACTGCAACGCCGCAACTGGCAAAACCTTGGTGAACAGACAGTCGAGCGTGGCGGTGAACTGCTGACACGCTACCGCTTACGTAAACAGCTCAATGCCGTTGAAACCTGAGGGTGAGGCGTAAGTATGGAATTGTGAATCCACCCTAGGGATCACTCACTCGCTGATCATGATGATAATAACGGGCACCGCCGTCCCGGCGTCGCCGGGGTGGTG
>JBNJGW010000050.1:0-19110 GCA_051748005.1 Pseudomonadota bacterium
CTTTTCATTGCCTGGGCCGGTGTGATTGGCCTGACCGCCTGGCTGATGGAAGGCAGCAAAGAGCACTGACGCCATGCGCACTGACCTTGTCATCCTGGGTGCCGCCTTCAGTTATCTGGCCCTGCTGTTTGTAGTTGCCGCCTGGGGCGACAGACGAGCCGAACAAGGCAGGTCTATCATCGGCTCGCCCAGCGTCTATGCCCTGTCGATTGCAGTTTACTGCACCGCCTGGACCTTTTACGGCAGCGTTGGGCGGGCAGCAGAATACGGGCCAAGCTTCCTGCTGATCTACCTTGGGCCCACCCTGGCCATGCTCACCGCTCCCTTTCTGTTGCGCAAGATGGTGCGGATTGCCGCGCGCCAGCGCATCACTTCCATTGCCGACTTTATCAGCGCCCGCTATGGCAAGAGCTCTGGCCTGGGAGCGCTGGTTGCCTTGATGGCATTGATTACCATCACCCCCTATATTGCCCTCCAGCTCAAGGCTATCACGGTCAGTCATGCTGTGCTGATCAACTATCCCGATTCGCCGGACGCCAGTCTGGCAAATGAAGGTTTCTGGCTGGATAAATCACTATGGGTAGCGCTGGTGCTGGCGGTGTTTATCATCCTGTTTGGTACCCGCCATCTGGATGCCAGCGAGCGTCACGAAGGCATGGTGGCCGCCATTGCAGTGGAGTCCCTGGTCAAGCTGGTGGCGTTTATGAGTGTCGGCGTTTTTGTGGTCTTTGTGCTGTTTGCTGGCCCCCAGGATCTGTTTCAACAGGTCGCACTTAGCCCTGATCTGGCGAGTACCCTGCGCCTTGATCAAGTGCCCGGCGGCACCACTGGCTGGGTAGGCATGCTGATTCTGGCGTTTCTGGCGTTTCTGACTCTGCCCCGCCAGTTTCAGGTACTGGTGGTGGAAAACGTCGATGAACATCACCTTACCCGGGCCAGCTGGCTATTCCCTCTTTACCTGCTGTTGATCAACCTGTTTGTGGTGCCGATAGCACTGGCAGGCCTACTGCTTGGCGATGTGGCCGGCGATCCGGACAGCTTTGTGCTGACCCTGCCGCTCTCAGCGGGCGCTGAAGGCCTGCCGCTGTTTGTATTTATCGGCGGACTATCAGCGGCAACCGGCATGGTGATTGTCGAAACTATCGCCCTGTCCACCATGGTCAGCAACCAGCTGATCATGCCGCTGTTGCTGCGTTTCAGGTTTCTGCACGCCAGCCAGCCAGGTCAGCTGGCGGGCTGGCTGCTGGGAATTCGCCGAGTTGCCATCGTGCTGCTGTTGCTGCTGGGTTACCTTTATCACGCCTTGATGGGAGACGCCTACAGCCTGGTGACCATAGGACTGGTCTCCTTTGCCGGTGTGGCGCAGTTTGCGCCCGCCTTGCTGATTGGCCTTTACTGGCGGGGCGCCTCACGCCTGGGCGCCATCCTTGGGTTGCTTGCCGGGTTTGGCGTCTGGGGATATACCCTGCTGTTGCCCGGCTTTGCACAGTCAGGCTGGTGGGACATGGCACTGATTGAACAGGGACCCTGGGGCATTGAGTGGCTCAAGCCCTATGCGCTGTTTGGCCTACAGGGTTGGGATATCTATACCCACGCCCTGCTGTGGAGCATGCTGGCCAACGTCGGCCTGCTGGTCAGCGTGTCACTGTTCAGCCGTCCAACGCCGCTGGAACAGACCCAGGCGGCGCTGTTTACCGAAGCCATGCACCCCAACCTGCAAGGCACCACACTGTGGCGGGGGCAAACCACCCAGGGCGAGCTGCGTGACCTGCTGGCGCGCTATCTGGGCGCAGCGGCCACCCAGCGGGTATTTGCGGATATCACTGAATCCCAGGACGCTGCCGACCAGATCGCCTCCCACGCGCTGGTGACCAGTGCGGAACAGGCCCTGGCCGGTTCGCTGGGCAGCGCCTCCGCCCGAGTGCTGATCAATTCGGTGGTACGTGGCGAAGCGCTGGATCTTGAAGGGTTATTAAGTATCCTCGACACCACCTCACAGACTCTGGAATATAACCGCCGTCTGGAGCAGAAATCTGATGAGCTGGCGCGCATTGGCGAGGAGTTACGCAGCGCCAACGAGCGCCTGCGCGAACTTGATCGCCTCAAGGATGAATTTGTTGCCATGGTCAGCCATGAACTGCGCACACCGCTGACCTCGATTCGCGCCTTTGCCGAGATACTGCGTGACGGTGATAACCTGCCTGAACACAAACGCCAGCATTTTCTTGGCGTTATTGTTCATGAAAGCCAGCGTCTTTCACGCCTGATAGAGGAAATTCTCGACCTGGCCCGGCTGGAAAGTGGCCGCTTGACGCTCGACCCAAAGCCGCTTGACCTGGCCCAGGTGGCCCAGCGCAGCGTGGATGCCATTTCCCGTCTGCAGGAAAACCGTGGCATCGCCCTCGATAGCGCCATAGACGTCGAACCCGCCATTATTATTGGTGACGAAGACCGCCTGGAACAGGTCGTCATCAACCTGCTCGATAATGCCGGCAAGTTTGCCGATACCGATCAGCCCAAAGTGCGCCTGCGTTTATATCGCCACAAACGTCATTACCGGCTCAGCGTTGAGGATAACGGTAAAGGAATCGGCGAAGACGAACGTGAACGAGTCTTCGAGAAGTTCCACCAGATTCAGGAACAGGGTGAAGTGCCCCGCGGCAGGCCCAAAGGCAGCGGCCTGGGACTACCCATCAGCCGTGGCATAGTCGCCCATCTGGGCGGGCGGCTATGGGTGGAAGATGCTGCTACCCTGGGCGGTGCCTGCCTGATCATGGAACTGCCTGAAGCGCCTGAACAGACCAAGTAGCAAGGTGTTCAGGTTACCCGGCGGCGGCTGCGCACCTGAGTCTGCACCCAGCTGATAAAACGCCGGATAGCCTGCAGGTCATACACCAGCATATATTTCTGATCCACTCGCAGACGGGCAATATCCAGCCAGTTGTCTGCCGTTAACCCTATGGCCATCTGGTGACATTGCTGATCAAACAGCAGCTGCTGCAAACGCTGAAAGGTCGCCAGCAAGGTTTCAGCCTCACCCAGGCTGAGCGGGCAATCGGGTGATACCCCCAGGGCCAGCAATCGCCGCCGGGTTGACACCTCTCTACATCGCTGCTGCACCGCCAGCAGGCGCACCGCGCTGACCAGCGGCATCAACCCCTGGCGCTTGAGATCAAGGGCCTGCGCAAAAGGCCCTTCCTGAGAGGAGGTATTGGCCAGCCGTCCACGACGGTTCAGCGCCACTGGCAACTCGTCCAGCAGAGCGGCCATTTCATCCATGAACAGAGCGCGGGTGGGCAGTATCTGCATCACCGTCTGACCCAGGTCAGCGGCCAGACTGCCATCACCGTGAACGGGGCTGAAATCCAGCAGAATATTGGTTTGCTGAACCCGTTTGACCTGCCTGTCCTGCGTCCACAGCTCCAGCTGCGCCTGCCACTCGTTCAGACGCTTGCGCCACATGGGCCAGCGGGCCATAACGTGCCCCTGACAAAGCGGGATACCCGCCTCATCCAGACGCCGGGTAAAGCCTTCCCCCAGGGCCTGGAAGTAGCCGTCGATATCACGCTGCCGGCTATCCGGATAGTCTTCAATGATCAGGGCATTGTCCTGGTCAGGGCCCAACAGGCTTTCATCACGGGCACCGGAACCCAGTACCAGCACGCAATAGCGTACCGGTACAGGGCCCCAGCCCTGGCTGGTCATTTCTTCAAGGGATTCATCAATCGCACGGCGGTACAGCCAGGCATTGTAATCGCTGATCAGCTGGCTGATACGCCAGGCGGGAAGGTCATAACGAATCAGTACCTCTACCCATTGGCGTTGCCACTGATAGGCAGAGGATAGGTTCACAGGGGCTGCTGAAAGCACACGCTGCAGAGGTTCCATCAGGCGTTGCTCACCGACCTCAGGGTCAAATGGCGGCTCAAACAGACAGCGCCATGGCGAGGCACGGTGCAACCAGTGCATAAGGAAGTCAGGCGCTCGCGTCATCCGCCGCTTGGTGGCGGGGGTCAGGTTCAAACATGGCGTCGCCCACTTCCTCAATGTAACGCTTGGCCTTGGTAACCATCATCTCATCACAGGCATCACGGCTTGGCAGCATATCTGAGCGTTCAAAGCGATGTTCACGCAGTTCACCCTGATCAAGGCGCTGCTGAATAACACCACTCACCCGATACTGACCGCCCTGCACATCCGGTTCGGATATGATCAGATAGCCCGCATGTTCAACCGCCTCGGCGGCTTTTGCCCGGCTGTTGGCTTCACCATCGCCTGCACTGAACAGACCTGAAAGCAGCTTTTTCAGCATACCGACTCCTTGAATGGCAAGCGGCGACAGCACACTGCTGCCGCACGCATTGACTGGTTAGCTCTGCTGGCGACCCTTACCGGCCGCAATCCGCAGACGCAAGGCATTCAGCTTGATAAAACCTTCCGCATCTTTCTGGTCGTAAGCGCCCGCATCGTCCTCGAAGGTAGCAATCGACTCATCAAACAGTGATGCATCCGACTTACGACCAACCACGATGGCATTGCCCTTGTAGAGCTTCATGCGCACCACACCGTTGACATTCTTCTGGGTCTCGTCAATGGCGGCCTGAAGCATACGGCGCTCCGGGCTCCACCAGTAGCCGTTATAGATTACTTCGGCATACTTGGGCATCAGCTGATCTTTCAGGTGCGCTTCTTCACGATCCAGGGTCAGCGACTCGATCGCACGGTGGGCGCGCAGCATAATGGTGCCCCCCGGCGTTTCGTAACAGCCCCGCGACTTCATGCCAACATAGCGGTTCTCAACGATGTCCAGGCGGCCAATACCGTTGTCACCACCCATCTTGTTGAGGGTTTCCAGCACTTCATGGGGCTTCATGGCCTGACCGTCAATCGCCACGATGTCGCCCTGATCGAAGGTCAGCTCAACGTAGGTGGGCGTCTCCGGCGCGGCCTCGGGCGACACGCTCCAGCGCCACATATCTTCTTCTGCTTCTGCCCAGGGGTCTTCAAGAATGCCGCCTTCATAGGAAATATGCAGCAGGTTGGCATCCATGGAGTACGGCGATTTTTTCTTCTTGCTGGAGAAATCTACCGGAATATCATGCTCTTCACAGTAGGCCATCAGCTTTTCACGGGAAGTGAGATCCCACTCACGCCAGGGTGCAATGACCTTGACGCCCGGCTTGAGCGCATAGCCACCCAGCTCGAAACGTACCTGATCGTTGCCTTTGCCGGTTGCCCCGTGAGAAATGGCATCGGCGCCGGTTTCGTTGGCAATTTCGATCAGACGCTTG
This sequence comes from Pseudomonadota bacterium, assembly GCA_051748005.1. Lineage (GTDB taxonomy): Bacteria > Pseudomonadota > Gammaproteobacteria > Pseudomonadales > Halomonadaceae > Vreelandella. Next base: position 5,292 of record JBNJGW010000050.1, read on the forward strand.
GCAATCAGCGGACGCGCAATAGAGGTGCCCAGCAGATATTCACCTTCGTAAATCGTATTGGCGCGGAACATCGGGAACACATAGTCACGCACAAACTCTTCGCGCAGATCTTCAATGTAGATTTCCTTCACACCCAGCGCCTGCGCCTTGGTGCGGGCAGGCTCAACTTCTTCACCTTGACCGATGTCGGCGGTAAAGGTCACCACCTCGCAGTGGTAGGTTTCTTGTAACCACTTGACAATTACAGAGGTATCCAGGCCGCCGGAATAGGCCAGAACCACCTTCTTGACATCGGACATTCTTGACTCCTTGCTAATCAAAAAAAGCTTACTGATAAAAGCGCCGCGTCTTGGCGTTGCGTTCAAAACACAGAGTATAGCGCTCTGGGCTGTCAACGAACACCCAGGCAGCGACGACTGTCAATGAAAGCTGATAGAATCCAGCTACTCAACAAAGTAACTGACCACACATTTATCAGTGGCATTGAGCACCACTGACTCGCTACCAAGGAGAGCTGCATGAGCGAGGCAATTGCCCGCGATTTGATGGCCCAGCGTTTTCGCAGTTATCTACCGGTTGTGGTGGATCTTGAAACCGGCGGATTCAACGCCGAACGCGATGCGGTACTGGAGATTGCGGCCGTTACCCTGACCATGGACCCGGAAGGTAATCTGCTGCCTGACGCCACCTATGCCTATCACCTCCACCCGTTTGAAGGGGCGAATGTCGAGCAGTCAGCGCTGGATTTCACCGGCATTCGCCTGGATGACCCACTGCGCCGCCAGGTTGCCTTGAGCGAAGAAGAAGCCTTGGGGGAGATTTTTCGCCCCATCCGCAAGGCCATCAAGGCACATGGCTGCACCCGTGCGATACTGGTGGGGCACAATGCCGCCTTTGATCATGGCTTTCTGAATGCGGCAGCCAACCGTTGCGGCATCAAGCGCAACCCCTTTCATCCATTTTCCAGCTTTGACACGGCAACCCTCGCCGGGCTGGTCTACGGCCAGACGGTACTCGCCCGCGCCTGTCGTGCTGCCGGTATCGAGTTCGACAACAAGGCGGCCCATTCGGCCCGCTATGATACCGAACGCACCGCAGAGCTGTTCTGCGCCATGGTCAACCGCTACAAGGACCTTGGCGGCTGGCGGCTGGCCGTGCGCGAACAGGCCATGGATGACAATGAGGATTGAACCGGTGGTATCGAGCGGATGCAGGCTCAGGCCCTTTACGCTAAACTTCGTCAACCGCTGACAGCAGATGCCTGGGGGAAACCCGCGTTTTCCTCGGTATTAATGTCCATGATGCAGCACAGTCAAAGCCCCCTTTCAGGAGAGAAAGCGTTTCCATGGCCCAGCACAATGCCTTTTATGCCCAGTCCGGTGGCGTCACCGCCGTCATCAACGCCAGCGCCTGCGGCGTCATTGAAGCCTGCCGTGAAGCTCCCGAGCATATCAGCAAGATCTATGCCGGCCATAACGGCATTATCGGTGCCCTGACCGAAGATCTGATTGATGTCACGCAGGAAAGTGAAGAGGCCGTGACGGCCTTGCGTCATACGCCGGGGGGTGCCTTTGGTTCCTGCCGTTACAAGCTCAAGGATATCGAAACCCATCGTACCCAGTACGAGCGGTTGATCGAGGTCTTCAAGGCCCATGATATTCGCTACTTCTTCTATAACGGTGGCGGCGACAGCGCTGATACCTGCCTGAAGGTATCACAGCTTTCCGAAAAGCTCGGCTACCCGCTGACGGCTATCCATGTGCCCAAGACCGTCGACAATGACCTGCCGATTACCGACAACAGCCCGGGCTTCGGCAGCGTCGCCAAGTATATTGCCACCTCGACCCTGGAAGCTTCGCTGGATATCGCCTCGATGTGCGCCACCTCCACCAAGGTATTCGTGCTCGAGGTCATGGGCCGCCATGCGGGCTGGATCGCCGCTGCCGGTGGCCTGGCCGGAGAGGGTGAAGGCGAGCCACCTCACCTGATCATCTTCCCGGAAATTGCTTTTGACCGTGCCGCCGTGATGGCACGGGTGGATAAGTGCGTCAAGGATTATGGCTACTGCGTGATTGTCGTTTCCGAAGGTGCACGCTATGAAGATGGCACCTTCCTCGCCGACGCTGGCAACACCGACGCCTTTGGCCACCGCCAGCTGGGCGGCGTAGCGCCAACCCTGGCGGGCATGGTCAAGCAGGATCTGGGCTACAAATACCACTGGGCAGTGGCCGATTATCTGCAGCGCGCAGCGCGCCACCTGGCTTCAAAAACCGACGTTGAACAGGCCTATGCGGTGGGTCGCGAAGCGGTCACCCTGGCATTGGCGGGTAAAAACGCCATGATGCCGGCAATTCGCCGCGTCGCCGATACGCCCTATCAGTGGGATGTGATTTCAGCACCGTTGAAAGATATCGCCAATCAGGAAAAATTCATGCCGCGTGACTTCATCAGTGACGACGGTTTTGCCATTACCCAGACCTGCCGTAATTATCTCTCTCCGCTGATTCAGGGCGAGGATTTCCCGCCGTTTGAAAACGGCTTGCCCAAGGTAGCCAAGCTCAAGCTGGCCAAGGCCGAAAAACGCCTGCCGGTGTTTACGCTCTAGGGTACCCGCTTTTTTCAGCAACCATAGCACAGACTAACGGCCGGGCATTTAGCCCGGCCTGTTTGTTGAAAGCTAGAATCTAGAGTTCAGTGTTTCTAACGCAACAGCCAGGAAAGCACCAGCAGCAACAGCAGAATACCCGCCACTCCCTGCCAGAAACGCCGTGAATCCTGGCGATTCTCCCGTCGCGCACGCCCTAAAGGCACGCGCAGGGCACGCAGAAATTCCGACATGCGCCGAAACCTCAGGGCCCGCTGTGGGTCGAGGGCACGACGTAATGCATCGTCAAGGTCCACTGAAATTTCCGGGTTAGCCGCTCGGGCACTGCGATAGATAAGCCCTTCCAGATCGGTATGGCTGCGTAGCTTGTCGGGTGTCAGCTGATAAGGCAGTTGGCCGGTCAGCAACCAGTAGGTGGTCGACGCCAGCGAATATTGATCGCTGCGTCGCCCAACGCTATCCCCCAGCGCATATTCAGGGGCGGTATGCTGACCATAGCCCACCTGGGCAAGCAGTTCACCGGAATGGCGATGGCCATCCGCCTCGCGCACATGGCAGGCGCTGAAGTCTGCCAGCACCAGTTTGCCATGGGGATCAATCAGGATATTTTCCGGGGTGATCTGCTGATGGAGAACATCCCGGTTGTGCAGCGCCTGCACTGCCTTGCCCAACTGGTTGGCAATCTCAAGCCGCTGGTTCAGGCTGGCCTGAGGGTGACGTTCCGCCCAGGACTTAAGGGTTTCACCAGCAATATAGGCCATCAGGTAGTACAGGTAGCGGCGTGGCCGTGAAGGCTCCATCACCTTGACTACAAAAGGAGAATTGACCCGCTCAACAACCCACTGCTGCAACAGGAAGTGTTCCAGATAGGCGTTGCGCAGCGACAACTCCGGGCTTGGTGCCTTCATCACCATTTCGCGTTGGCTATGCACATCGCGCACATGATAGACCCGCGATTGCGCCGTACGTGACAGCACGCTGAGTATCTCAAAACCATCAAAACGCTCGCCGGGTGAGAGCTCTGGGGGAATAGGTAAATCACCATAGACACGTCCGGGATGATCGTTGACCTCATCCGGCAGCTCATCAATACGCACCAGCTGAAAACAGAACTGCTCTCCCCCATAGCCACGCTCCTGGGCCCGCGTCTTGGCTTCATTGGCCAGGCGCTCACAGGCGGCATCCAGATCACTGGCATCCTGGCGGATCAGGCGAACATAATCCGATGGTAACAGGGTGCCACCGACAGCCTGGGTGGTGAACAGAAAAAGGTCGCCCTGTTTCAGCGCCAGCGGGGTGTAATCAATATCCAGGCTGCCATCCAGTCCGAGTGCCCGCGAGGGGTAACGGTAACCGCCCAGATCCGTCACATGATCACGGGAAAGCTGCTCAAACTCGGCGCCGCGCAGGCGAAAGACCAGAGTGTCGCCCATATGGAAAAGATGCCCTTCGCGATGGCGCAGTACCAGTGCCGATAACGAAGAAACAAAACTGCCGCTGTGTACATGCTGGCTTTGGCTGTAACACCAGCTGTTCAAGGCCCTGAGCACCCGGGTTGCTGATACTTTTATATCCCAATGGTCGGGTGTTGAGAAGTAATCCGCCAGAAACCCACGCACACTAAGATCCCCGGCCTGCTTGGCAAGGCTGTTGCGCGCCACTGAGTCGCTGATGATGGCACAACCACCCTTGGCCTGTAGCAAGGGTGCCTCAGGAATGCGCACTGACATGGAGCTGCGATGTTCGCGCCGGTCAGGCGCAACAAAGGCTTGACCGTAACTTATCAGCAGTTGGGCTTTGGCCAAGTGCGCCTCCTTGATTGGCTAACCTGAATTGTCATCTTCATAAGCGCATGATACACCGCAGATCTTTATACACCTAAACCAAGGCCACCGACCTAGGTGTAAGAAACCTAGGTCGCATTGGTAATTGCGCGCCCATCTTCGTATAATCGCCCCCATTAAGTCTTATAGACGTTATAATTCCGCGCGACTCTGTACCACCAAGGAAACCAAGATGAACTTTGATAACATCCCCGCCGGTAAGGATCTGCCCAACGACGTTTACGTGGCAATCGAAATCCCGGCCAACCACGCTCCTGTCAAATATGAAATCGACAAGGACATGGGCGCCTTGATGGTTGACCGTTTCATGGCCACTCCAATGTTTTATCCGGCCAACTATGGATTTATTCCGCACACCCTGGCTGACGACGGCGATCCTATTGACGCCCTGGTGGTGACACCTTACCCGGTAGAACCAGGCAGCATTATCCGTGCCCGTCCCGTGGGTGTTCTTAACATGACTGATGAAGCGGGCGAAGATGCCAAGCTGGTCTGCGTTCCCCACGCCAAGCTGTCCTCCTTGTACGATGACGTTCAGGAAGTGACTGACCTGCCTGAGCTACTGCGCCAGCAGATTGCGCATTTCTTCGAGAACTATAAGGATCTCGAAAAAGGCAAGTGGGTCAAGGTGGAATCCTGGGAAGGCGCCGACGCCGCTCGCAAAGCGATTGAAAAAGCCTTTGCTGCCCACAAAAAAGCCTGAAGCAGCTTACCTTTGTGAAGAAGGCTTGAAAAATATGTTGTATCAACGGGTCGCCATAAGGCGACCCGTTTGCGTTGTGATCCGGATTAAGCAGCGATTAACCCCCGCGTCATGAAGGCGCATGACCCTGCGCGAGGAGTTTTTGCTGGAGTAAGCTGTCACACCGACACCGACCGCCATGACTCAAGGACATTCCGTGCCACTCAATCGTCATTTACCACTCCTTATCACTGCCCTGCTACTGACGGCGCTGACGCTTGGCGTATGGCCCCAGGCCAGCCAGGCACAATGGTTTTCCTCCGACGAACAGGGGCAGTTCCTGCCTGTGCAGGAGGCCTTCCAACCCAGCGCCTGGCACGATGGTGATACGCTGTATATCGGGCTGGAGATCACTGAAGACTACTATCTTTATCGCCATCAGTTTGCTGTTCAGAGTACAGAAGAAAACACGACGCTTGACGCCCCACAGCTGCCCGAGGGGCAGTTTATCACCGATGAGTTTCTCGGCGATGTCTATGTGTTTCGCGACCAACTGGTCTTTGAAGTACCCATTTCAGAGCCTCATGGTGGCCCTTTACCCATCAGCCTGACCTACCAGGGCTGTGCCGACGCCGGGCTTTGCTACCCCCCCGAAACGGTTTCCTTACAGGCCGTCCAGGCTCAGGCACCCGCGGCATTTGCTGATTGGCAGCCTGCGCAAGGCGCTGCTCAGAAAAATTCACCTCAGCAGATTAGCAACAGTGCTGCCACCCAGGATGCTATCAGCGAGCGCGCGGAGGAAAGCAACTTTAGTGGCGCGCAAAGTGCCGACCGACGCTTCACAACCCTGCTAAGCGAAGCCAGCCTGCCCCTGGCGCTGGGGCTGTTCTTTATCGCCGGGCTGGGGCTGACCTTTACGCCCTGCGTGCTTCCCATGATCCCGATCCTGTCATCCATCGTGGTCGGCCAGAATCCGACCAAGCCGCGAGCCTTTGTGCTTTCCGCCAGCTATGTGCTGGGAATGGCCCTGACCTATGCGCTGGTCGGCGTGCTGATGGGGCTGTTTGGTGCCGGGCTGAACCTCCAGGCACATCTGCAATCTGCGCCAGTGCTGATTGTGTTTGCGATCCTTTTCACTCTCTTTGCCCTGGCCATGTTCGGCGCTTTTAACCTCCAGCTATCGCCACGCTTTGCCAACCGTATTGACCGCTGGCAGGCGCGCGCCCAGCGCAGTGGCCCCCTGGGGCTGGCGGTGGCAGGGGCGCTATCCGTGCTGGTGGTTTCGCCCTGCGTCACCGCTCCCCTGGCGGGCGCCATGGTCTTCATTTCCTCCACCGGAGACGCCTGGCTGGGGGGCGCAGTCCTGTTTGCCCTGGGCATGGGCATGGGGCTGCCGCTACTGCTAGTAGGTACTTTTGGTGCCACCCTGCTGCCCCGTTCGGGCGGTTGGATGGAAGGCGTCAAGATCGCCTTTGGCCTGCTCCTGCTCGGCGTTGCTATCTGGATGATTGAGCGCCTGGTGCCCGCATCACTGGCGCTGCTGTTATGGGCTGCTCTGGCTATTGGCACTGCCCTGGCCCTCGGTGCGCTCAACTTTAACCAGCCGCTGGGCTGGGGTCGTGCGCGCCAGGCGCTGGGCATACTGCTGCTTGCCTGGGGCCTTGCCCTGGTAATTGGCGCCGCCCAGGGGGGCAGCAACCCGCTGCGGCCACTGCAAGTGTCCTCCAGCGCTTCTTCAGGTAACACTGAGCAGCCCACTTTGGCCTTTCAGAACGTCAACAGCCTGACCGCTCTCGAAAACGCGATCAGCCAGGCGGACGCCCAGAACCAGCCTGTGTTTGTTCACTTCACCGCCGACTGGTGCATCTCCTGCAAACAGCTGGAACGCGAGGTCTATCCGACGCCCGAGGTGGCTTCCGCCCTGAGCGACTATGTATTGATCAAGGCAGATGTTACCCAGACCGATGAGCATAGTCGTGAACTGCTCGAACATTTTGGCCTGTTCGGCCCGCCCAGCCTGCTGTTTTTCAACCAGGGAGAAGAAGTTGTCGATGCGCGTATCCAGGGTGAGGTCAATGCTGCTCAGCTGTCCCGGCATCTGGGCGAGCTGAACCGCTGGCTGGCAGGCTGATGAACATGCCCTCAGAACCCATCGCTCAGGCAGTCTACCGATAAGGTTATCAAGCATTCAGGCAACCGTGTTCCTTACCGGCGCTGCTGGACAATGGCGGCGTTTTTCGGCAAACTTCGCGGTTATCAAGATCAATACTTGCCGCATAAATTAGCTGACTCTCGAGCAAGATTCATCAACGTGTCGGTTTATGGCTTTTTTTGATCCCGGTTTACTACGCCTTGCTCGCCTGATTCAAAGCGCCGTGCTTCACGTATGCCATCAGCTTGAGCGAGGCCATATTTTTCATATTTCGAGTGCAGGACAAGTCAATGGATATCCGTAAAGTCAAGAAACTGATCGAGCTATTGGAAGAATCCGACATCAGCGAGATCGAGATTCAGGAAGGTGAAGAGTCGGTTCGTATCAGCCGACATCCCAACGGCATCCCTATGGCTTCATACCCGTCGCCTCAATATGCGCCTCAGGCTGCACAAGCCCCCGCACCTGCATCCGCCCCAAGCCCGGCCGAGGCTGAGCCGGAAAGTGCCGCGTCTGCCTATCGCGGTGTCACCGTCAACTCACCCATGGTGGGCACTTTCTATCGCAGCCCGGCACCGGGTTCCAAGTCATTTGTTGAAATCGGCGACAGCGTCAAGAAAGGCGATACTATCTGTATCGTCGAAGCCATGAAGATGATGAACCAGATCGAAGCCGATCGCGATGGCGTCATCGAGGCCATTCTTGTCGAGGACGGTGAGCCGGTTGAGTTTGATCAGCCCATGCTCTCCATCGCTTGATCCCCTCTTTCTGACACGGGTGGACTTCCCCATGCTGGACAAGGTACTCATCGCCAATCGCGGCGAAATTGCCCTGCGTATTCTGCGCGCTTGTAAGGAACTGGGCATCAAGACCGTGGCAGTGCACTCCAAAGCTGACCGCGAACTGATGCATGTGCGCCTGGCCGACGAAGCTGTCTGCATTGGCCCGGCATCTTCAGCGCAATCCTATCTCAATATCCCCGCCCTTATCAGCGCTGCAGAAGTCACCGACTGCAGCGCGATTCACCCGGGTTACGGTTTTCTTTCCGAAAACGCCAATTTTGCTGAACAGGTTGAGCGCTCTGGCTTTACCTTTATCGGCCCGCGCGCTGACACCATCCGCCTGATGGGCGACAAGGTCTGCGCCATCGAAGCGATGAAAAAAGCTGGCGTACCGACGGTGCCCGGATCGGACGGCCCGCTCGGTGATGATGAAGACACCCTGCTGGCCACTGCCAAGCGCATTGGTTACCCGGTGATCATCAAGGCTGCCGCCGGTGGCGGCGGGCGCGGGATGCGCGTTGTACACACCGAGGCGCACCTGCTTTCGGCCATCAACGTCACCCGCACCGAGGCGCATTCCTCGTTTGGTGACGGCACGGTTTACATGGAAAAATTCCTTGAAAAACCGCGGCACGTGGAAGTTCAGGTGCTCGCCGATGGTCAGGGCCACGCTATCCATCTGTATGACCGCGACTGCTCATTGCAGCGCCGTCATCAGAAGGTGCTGGAAGAAGCCCCGGCCCCCGGCATCGATCCGGAATCCCGCGCCAGGGTGCTGGAAGCCTGCCGTCAGGCCTGCCTGACGATCAACTATCGCGGTGCGGGTACTTTTGAATTCCTGTATGAAGATGGCGAATTCTTCTTTATCGAGATGAATACCCGCGTCCAGGTTGAGCACCCCGTCACAGAGATGGTCACCGGTGTGGATATCGTCAAGGAGCAGCTGCTGATTGCTTCCGGACATCCCCTCTCGATCACCCAGGATGATGTCAAGGTGAACGGTCATGCCTTTGAGTGCCGGATCAACGCTGAAGATTCACGCACCTTCATGCCATCGCCGGGCAAGGTATCTCTCTACCACTCACCGGGTGGCCTGGGCGTGCGTATGGATTCTCATCTGTATACGGGCTACACGGTGCCGCCGCACTACGACTCGCTGATCGGCAAGCTGATCACCTGGGGCGCAGATCGTGATATTGCCTTGACGCGCATGCGCAATGCCCTGGATGAGCTGCTGGTGGAAGGTATCAAGACCAATATCGACCTGCAGAAGGATCTGGTGCGCGACAGCTATTTCCGCCAGGGCGGCGTCAATATTCATTACCTGGAAAAAAAGCTCAGCTCCTGATTGAAACACTGGACGCTGACCAGCGGGGTGGCCTAGGCTGCCCCGTTTTCTTTCCCAGCATGGCCGCCCTCCTTTTCAGCCACGATAACGCTGACAAGGCAGTGACCCGCTGTTGAACCCCCTAGCATTCCCCGCCGCGTGGAGACCCTCGATGCCCTGGCTACAACTCAGCGCTCATGTAGCGCCCGAACAGGCAGAATTACTCGAAGACCTGCTGGTGGATGAAGGAGCGACCGCCATCGCCCTGCAGGATGCTCACGACGACCCTGTATTTGAACCGGAGCGTGGCACAACGCCGCTGTGGCAGGATACTATCCTGACAGGCCTGTATGATGACCTAGAAGGCATTGATGCCATGCTTGAACGCCTGCAGGCCGCCTGGGCTGAACATTACCCGGAAGAGCCTTGCCCGGCTATCAGCTATGAACTGCTCGCCGACCGTGACTGGGAACGCGAGTGGATGGAAGACTTCAAGCCACTGCAGATGGGCCAGCGGCTATGGATTGTGCCTAGCTGGCATGCGCCGCCCGAACAGGATGCCGTCAATCTGATTCTTGACCCTGGCCTGGCGTTTGGTACCGGCACTCACCCTACCACTGCCCTGTGCCTTGAGTGGCTTGACGGCTTGGCAGTGCAGGGTGAGCTGGCCCAGGCCAGGGTCCTGGATGTGGGTTGTGGCTCAGGCATTTTGGCCATTGCCGCCCTGAAACTGGGTGCGGCCCATGCTGATGCGACTGATATTGACCCCCAGGCTTTGCAGGCCAGCCGTGATAATGCCCAGCGTAACGCCATAGAAGAGTCACAGCTGGCGCTTTACTACCCGGAGCAACTGCCCGCGGGCGACTACCCTCTGGTAACGGCCAATATCCTGGCTGGCCCGCTGGTCGAACTGGCTGGCATGATTGCCAGCCATGTGGCACCTGGTGGACGCATTGCCCTCTCCGGCATTCTTGCCAACCAGGCTGAGGAGGTTCGCGACGCCTATCAGGCTCAGGGCTTGCTGATGGATGAACCCACACTGCGAGAGGGCTGGGTCAGGCTGACAGGTTACCGCTCGGCAGACTGAGCAGGTGCAAGTCAGACTTATTGTATTGCCAGTGGCCTTCACCCGTGGGGCGAGTCAGCGTATCATACTGACCCCCACGCGCTGCGTATCGGTTAACCCATGAGCTGTGCTATGCCTCTAACCTCATCACTGCCAACCATTGGCGACTATGAACTGCCTAATCAGGTCATTCTCGCCCCTATGGCGGGCGTTACTGACCAGCCTTTCCGGCAGCTCTGCCGCCGTTTAGGGGCAGGCTGGGTAGTGGGTGAGATGGTCACGGCAGACCCTAGCCTGTGGCACACCCGTAAATCCCAGCAGCGTATGAACCATGCTGGCGAGCCATCCCCCAGAGTCGTGCAGATTGCCGGGGGCGACGCCGAGATGCTGGCCCAGGCGGCTCGCCTGAATGCCGATCTTGGCGCTCAGGTGATTGATATCAACATGGGCTGCCCGGCCAAGAAAGTCTGCAATAAGGCGGCAGGCTCTGCCCTGTTGCGCGATGAACCTCTGGTTGCGCGGATTCTCGAAGCCGTGGTGGAAGCCGTTGATATCCCGGTCACCCTGAAGATTCGCACCGGCTGGTGTGCCGAAAGCAATAACGGGCTTACCATCGCCAGGCTCGCCGAGGCATCCGGTATCCAGGCACTGGCGGTACACGGCCGCCACCGCCAACAGCGCTATAATGGCCAGGCCGAGTACGACACCATTGCCGAGATCAAATCCCGGCTGTCCATACCGGTATTTGCCAATGGCGACATCGACAGCCCGCACAAAGCCCATGATGTGCTCCGCTACACCCAGGCTGATGCGGTCATGATTGGCCGCGCTGCCCAGGGCAATCCGTGGATTTTCCAGCAGATTAGCCATTACCTTGAATATGGCAGTGAGCTGGCGCCCCCAGCGCTCAGCGAACGCAGCCATGTCCTCAGTGAACATCTTGGGGCACTGCATGAATTTTATGGGGCCACCATGGGGCCACGTATTGCCCGCAAGCATCTTGGCTGGTACCTGGACACAGATGAGCGCTTCGATGCGGCTCAGATACGAGAACTGAAACGCCAGTTTAATGCGTTGACCTCGCCCAGCGCTCAGCTGGAATGGATCCACAAGGCGATGGCTGATGATGCTAATGAGCGCCTCTTCGCTAAAGGAAGCCATGCCGCATGAAAGAACCGGCTATTTCAACCAATTCTGCTTTATCGAATACCTCTTCCAGTACTGCGCCCGGCACCTCTGCCGAGGCCAGCGCCAGAGCAAGTGATACGCCTCCCCAGCCTCTGCGCGAAGCCGTTGAAGCTTCCATGCAACGCTATTTCGAGCATCTGGATGGCGGCGAGACCAGCGATCTGTACGCCATGGTGATGGCCGAAGTCGAGGCGCCCCTGCTGTCCTCCGTGCTGGCTTACACCGACGGCAACCAGACACGCGCAGCTGCCGTGCTGGGGCTGAATCGTGGCACACTGCGTAAAAAACTAAAGCACTACGGTCTTCTTGAAGGTGATGCCCCCTGAATCGGGCCTTGCTGTTTTCTATCCATCGTTTCTGCTTAAGAGCACCCCTAATGGCTGATACAACTGCAACTCCTGTACGCCGCGCTTTACTTAGCGTGTCAGACAAAACCGGTATTGTTGACTTTGCCCGCGGCCTTTGCGAACAAGGCATTGAACTGCTTTCGACGGGCGGCACCTTCCGCCTGCTGCAGGAAAACCAGATCGCGGTCAAGGAAGTCTCCGAGCACACCGGTTTCCCCGAAATCATGGATGGACGCGTCAAGACGCTGCACCCCAAGATTCACGGTGGCATTCTCGGGCGTCGCGGCCAGGACGATGCGGTCATGGCCGACAACGATATCGCCCCGATCGACATGGTGGTCGTCAACCTCTACCCCTTTGCCGCAACGGTCGCCAAGCCAGACTGCACGCTGGAAGATGCGATTGAAAATATCGATATCGGCGGACCTACCATGGTACGCGCCTGTGCCAAGAACCATGCCTACACCACTATCGTCGTCAACGCCGATGATTACCCGCGTATCATGAGCGAACTGGCTGCACAGGATGGTCAGGTCAGTGCCGCCACGCGCTTTGATCTGGCCGTCAAGGCCTTTGAACACACTGCAGGCTACGATGGCGCCATTGCTGACTTTCTCGGCCGCCAGATCAGCGATGCCGATCAGCAGTTCCCGCGCACCTTCAACCTCCAGCTGCACAAGAAGCAGGATATGCGCTACGGTGAAAACCCCCACCAGGCAGCGGCCTTCTATGTCGAGCCTGATGCCACGCAAGCCAGCGTCGCAACAGCCGAGATGCTGCAGGGCAAGCCGCTATCCTATAATAACGTTGCCGATACCGATGCCGCCTTTGAATGCGTCAAGGCCTTTGATGAAACCGCCTGTGTAATCGTCAAGCATGCCAACCCCTGCGGGGTTGCCGTTGGCGAAAGCGCACTGGATGCCTACGACAAGGCGTTTGCCACCGACCCGACCAGTGCCTTTGGCGGCATTATTGCCTTTAATGTAGCGTTGGACGCCGACACGGCGCGCGCCATTATCGATCGCCAGTTTGTCGAGGTACTGATTGCCCCCGGTATCAGCGCAGAAGCTGCGGCTATCGTGGCTGAAAAGCACAATATCCGCCTGCTGGATGTCAGCGCCCACTGGCCTGTCAGCCAACAGGCCTCACTGGACTTCAAACGTGTCAACGGTGGCCTGCTGGTTCAACAGGCAGATGATGGCATGGTCGGACGCGACGACCTGAGCGTGGTCAGTGCGCGCACCCCGACCGAGCAGGAACTACGCGACCTGGCCTTTGCCTGGCGTGTCGCCAAATTTGTCAAATCCAATGCGATTGTCTACGCCAAGGCTGGCCAGACGATCGGCGTTGGCGCCGGACAGATGAGTCGGGTGTATTCCGCCAAGATTGCTGGCATCAAGGCAGCAGACGAAGGCCTTTCAGTGCCGGGGTCGGTCATGGCGTCTGATGCCTTCTTCCCGTTCAGGGATGGTATTGATGCCGCAGCGGCTGCCGGCATTACCGCCGTGATCCAGCCCGGCGGCTCCATGCGCGACCAGGAAGTCATCGACGCTGCTAACGAAGCCGGTATCGCCATGGTGTTCACCGGCATGCGCCACTTCCGCCACTAAAACCGATCAGCACAGACACATCCGTAAGGCTCACCCTTGAAAGCATTGATTAAATGAGGCTTGAATGAGGTGAGCCTGGAGGCTCTGATAGTAAAGCTAGGCCTTACTACCGCGATTCAGCGGCAAAGTGCCGAACTCCTTTACCGGCTGAATGGCAACCTTGCTGCGAATATCACTCACCCCCGGTAAGCTTAACAGGTGAACGCCATTCCCGGC
>JBNJGW010000051.1:0-7482 GCA_051748005.1 Pseudomonadota bacterium
CTGTGCAGGGCCGGTTCCTGATGAAACTCCATCCAGCCTGCACGGCTGACACTCCAGGCAACATCCGGCAGTATATCGATCTCACCGGCAGCAAGCTTATCCAGGCACTCTTGCCACTGGCACTTGACACTCTCAAGCTGCCAGCCTTCGGCAATGGCCATTTCAACCAGCAGCTCTCCTAGAATACCGCGTGGCTCACCTTCCCCGCCTGCAAACAGCTTGGGAGGATTGTCATACACCCCTACTTTAAGCGATAGCGGCTGGGATTCGGCAGGGGTCACAGGCAGCAACGACAATGCCATGGGTAGAAAGCAGGCAAACAGGTTCCACCTGCTGAACCTGCCTTGCATGGCACGAACACCTCTCACAGCTATATGCCTGGCAGCGTCAATGGCCCAGCACGTTCTACTACACGCTGCCAGGCCGGGTCAGCTTCAATGCGTGCCACATAGCGGCTGATCGCTGGATAGTCGCGAAGTGAATCAGACAGGGCCAAGGCCTGCAGAGGAAAGCTCATCTGCACATCAGCGCCACTCGGCCAGGTGCTGGCGAACTGACCACGAGGCTCCAGGTGTGCTTCGATCATGGCCAGATGCTCCGCCAACTGTGGCGCCAGGAAACGCTCATTGACCGTGGCGTTTATGCCCTTGGCGATTGGCTTGATCAAAAGAGGAGATTGTTTTGGCAGTTGACCGAACACCAGACGCATTACCAGAAGCGGCATCAAGGAGCCTTCCGCATAGTGTCGCCAGTAACGCTCATTGACCCAGGCCCCGCTGTTATCAGGCGATGGCTCCGTTTGCCCTTGGCCGTAACGCATCAGCAGGTAATCCACGATGGCACCTGACTCAGCAATGGTGATGTCACCATCAGTGATCACAGGTGACTTACCCAGTGGATGAATATCCTTCAATGCCTTAGGTGCCAGTTGGGTATCGTTATCGCGAGCATAGGTAACAATTTCATAGTCAAGCGCAAGGGTCTCCAGAAGCCAGAGAACCCGGTGTGAGCGGGATTTTTCCAGATGATGGACACGAATCATGGCGACTCCACGTTCAAAGGATGTGCCGATAAACTCAGCAACAGGTCAATCAAGCATACCTATTTGTTACGTTAAACCCTACCGACACTTGTCTCGCAACACCAGGTACAGACTTGCATACACCCATGCATAGATCAGACTGCCAGCCTCAGACCACTAGCGCCGCGGGGCCAAAGGTTCGATACTGACAAATTTTCCTTGATCAGAAAAATTCAGCCGAAATACTCCGTGAACGCCGTCTCGGCTGACGACGCGACGAATGGCGTCGGCCGGAAAAATCACCCAGCGGCCATCCAGGCTACGGGTGCGCACATTACCAATCCGCCCCTCATAGTGGGCCAGGCATTCGTCGTAAGAAAGATGCAGTACGATATCAAGAGAAGGCATTGACGCTGTGATGTTCCTGTCTTGCAGTCTGAGGACGAGTTGCTGATACTAGTCTACAATGTTACTTCATCGTTTACTTTCTCGGTACCGCTTATGTCCATTTCAGCTATCGGAAGCGCACTACCATCGACCTACTGGGCGGTCACTGCCTCTGCGACGAACCGCGTAGGCAGCGCCGAGAGAGCCGCAGGCGCAACGCTTTCACAGGCAGACCAACGCCCGCTTGCCGAAACAGGCAATGATTATTCGCGCGTGGCTTCTGCTACCGCCAACCCGGCGGAAAATACCGCTAACAGCCGCAGGTCTACCGAACGCGCCACAGACGATGCCGCGCCAGCCAATTCGCCGGAAAGGTCAGAGCAGAACCAGTCCACACGGTCAGGCGACGAGGCTCAGGAAAGCCGTGAAAGTGACGAAAATTCTTTTGCTAACGCCCCTACACGCCCGGATGGCACACCGCTGAACGAACAGGAAGTCCGCCAGGTTGAGCAGCTCAAACGTACCGACCAGGAAGTCCGCCAACATGAGCGTGCCCATGAAATTGCCGGTGGCCCCTATACCGGTAGTGCCAGCTATGATTATCAGTCCGGCCCGGATGGCAACCGCTATGCAGTTGGTGGCGAAGTGCCGATTGATTACGGCCCTGTGAAGGGTGACCCCCAGGCCACCGTCGAGAAAATGCAGACCGTAATTGCCGCCGCACTGGCACCGGTTGAGCCTTCGTCCAAGGACCTGCAGGTTGCTGCCCAGGCGCGTCAGTATCTGCTGGAAGCTAAACTTGAAGCCTCAAGATTGCAAAGTGAAATGAACAATGCCCGCGCAACAGGCACAGAAAGCAGCAGCGCTGCTGATGCTGAGAATGCACAAGCCGACACAGCCAGCAGCGCCGCGGCTGGCAACACGGGCAACGCCACTGACCCCAGCGCCATGCCTGCCCGAGGTAACCTGGCCGCTGATACAGATGGCCAGGCGGTTGACCCAAGCAGCAGCGCTGACGATCCCCGCGCCGCCTGACGGCTCCTTCTAAAGGGCGTGAAACACTGCCACAAAGCGGCGCACCTGACCCTCATCATCATGCACCGCCGTGATGGCCTGCCAGTAACGGACAATCTCGCCGCCTTTGTTGCGGTTCCACACTTCACCCTGCCAGTGGCCCTTCTCACGCAGTGAACGCCACATCTGCTGATAGAAATCGTTATCGTGGCGGCCAGACTTGAGCAGGCGTGGCGTTTGCCCCACTGCTTCAGCACTTGAATAGCCGGTAATCTCTACAAATGCCTGATTCACCCGCTCAATGACCACATCCGCATCGGTAATCAAGGTGGCCTGACCGGTTTCAAACGCGGCCGCCATCAAGCGCAGCTCATTATCCTGGCGACGCCAGTGGGTAATATCCTCCTTGACGGCCACATAGTTGAGAATCTCACCGTCGGAATGCTTGACCGGTGTGATGGTCTGCTTCTCCCAGTACAGCTCGCCGTTCTTGCGTCGATTGAGAATTTCACCTTGCCAGACATCACCGGCCTTAAGCGTTGTCCACATGGTGTCGTAGACTGCATTCGGCGTCATGCCAGACTGAATCAAGGCGGGCGTCTTACCCAGGAGCTCCTCACGGTCATAGCCGGTGATGTCCAGAAAACGCTGGTTAACGAACTCGATGCAGCCCTCTGCATCAGTAATGGCCGTTGCCACCGGGCTCTGCTCAACGGCCACATAGAACTGCTCAAAACGCAGCCCGGAAAGGGTGTCAACCGTTGAAGTTCTGTTATCCGGGTGGCCGCTGCTGGCAGGGTGAAAAGGATGGGTCATGGCCGGTGGCCTCCTACCTCCGATGATCATCAATATCCAGGCAGCCTCCGGCACAGGTGCCAAAAGTTTCCCGGGCGCCTTTTATACAGGCGCCCTGATATCATGACGGTTGTGACCAGGAAGACGCAAGCCGCGGCGTAGTGCCAGCTTCGTGAACCTGATACTTACCAATCATTTGTGCCATTTCTTCTGCCTGCTCGTCCAACGAGCGGCTGGCAGCCGCCACTTCTTCTACCAGGGCGGCGTTCTGTTGGGTAACCTCTTCCAGCTGGGTCATGGCACGGTTGATTTCCTCAATCCCCGATGACTGCTCAGTAGTCGCAGAGGCCATTTCATCGACCAGGCTGGCGACTTTCTGTATCCGTTCGGAAATGGTCTTGAGCGTTTCGCTGGTAGACGTTACCAGCGCTTCCCCTTCACTGATACGCGCAACATTGTTGTCAATCAGACGACGGATCTGATCGGCTTCCTCTGAGCTACGGCTGGCAAGCTTACGCACTTCATCAGCAACGACTGCAAAACCACGCCCATGCTCACCGGCGCGGGCCGCCTCAACCGAGGCATTCAATGCCAGCAGGTTGGTCTGGAAAGCAATGTTGTCAATCGCGGCAATAATGGTAGTGACCTGATCATTGGCACCATGAATCTGATGCATGGCGTCCTGGGCGCGGGTGGCCACCGACGACGCCTCCTGCGCTTCACGAGCAACGTCCTTGGTCATACTCTGGGCCTGATGGGCATTATCAGCGCTCTGGCGAACGGTCGCGGTGATTTCTTCCATACTTGAGGCCGTCTGCACCAGAGAAGCCGACTGCTCCTCGGTACGCTGGGCCAGATCCTGGTTGCCCTGGGCAATTTCACCGCTGGCCACTTCCACAGATTGAGCATTGCGTTTGAATTCGGCAATCAGCGTTTCGATTTCCTCAGAGGCGTGGTTAAAGGCCGTGTAAAGCTTTGAAAGCTCATCGGTGCCCGGCACTGCCAGACGCTGAGTCAGGTCATTGCCACGTGTCTCGATATTCTCCAGGGCGCGTTTCAAAGGCCGAGTAATGGCATGAACAATCAATACCGCTGCCACCACGGCGGCCAGCGCTGTCACCACTGCAACAATCAGGTAGCTCCATAGCACCGTACGAGCCTCGCCACGCAGGGCCGCAGTGCTCTCAATCACCTTATCAGCCAACTGGTCTTCCAGTGTCTTGAGGCGACCAATCTTGACGGTCTGCCATTCAAACCACTGCTCTGGGGAAACGTTGTAGCCGCCACGCTCATAGCGCTCAATTGCCAGCTCGCGACGCTCGATCAGACGCTCAATTTCCGGGCCACTCAACGCCTGATCCAATTGCTCGCGATCTTCAGGGCTGGCAAAAGTACGCAGACTGGTCAGAAATGCCTGTTCCCGGCCTAACAGAGACAGAAAGTTGCGCAGCATATCAGTCGACATACCATCCGCCGCAAAGGCATTGGACAACATGGCCCGCTCAATACCCGCCAGATCCTTGGCCTCCAGCAGGCTATAATAAGCGGTCAGCTGGCGGCTGATTTCGCCCTCACTGGTCAACCGCGACAGCGCACCCACCAGCCGCATCAGCTGGCCGTTAATCGAGGTGTAATGGCTAATCGCCTCGCCACTGGGAATATCAAGACGATCCACCCTGGCGCGCACCTGGCGGGTTGCGTTCCACTGGCGGTTAAGCCGTTCAAGCTGAGTAAGGGCCGCAGCACTTAAGACGCCTTCGTCAAGCGCATCGCGCTGATTAAAGAACGCCTCGGCCGCAACGTCGACTTCAGAGCGCTGTCCTTGCAGGCGATCTTCGAACGACCGTCCTTCGCTGCCAATAAAGCCTGCCGTCATCCCTCTTTCCAGCTGCATCTGATGCACCCAGTCGCCGGCTCGTTGAGCCAGCTCCGTCATTGCATAAAGACGGTCAAGCTCGCGCACTGCAGCCTGGCGTTCCAGCACACCATTCATCGCAAACCAGGCCAACGCCAATAAGGGTAATGCCAACACCAACGCAAATTTGGCGCGCATCGGAATTCGGTTCAAAAACTGCGTCATGGCTCAGCCCCGGGTATCAGAATATAGTAACGTCATACCTAACATCGTCAGCCATGACAGCGATCTCTACGACCGTAGCACTGCCAATCCAACTGTTAAACAATGATAAGCAACTCGACAAAAGGCAAGTTTAGGGGCTTTCTACTGCGACGTCTTGACCCATGTCATCGGATTGCCTGTATTCCCACGTTCTAGAACGTGGGAAGGCAGTGAAAGAGAATTCGGGGAGGCAGAAAAGTGTGGCAAGGAGTGGACTGGTTAACGCTTCAATGCCTTGGGCGGCGGAAAGACCACATCCATGCCATTGGCATCCAGTTGGCGGATGTCTAACGGTCGGCCTTCTTTATCCAGAGTCACAAGTCCAATGCCACTACCGTTCCATAGCCGCTCACCTGCCTTTGCCTGTTCAGGATCGCGGGGGTAGACGCTAAACTTACGGCGCCTGGTCAGCCAGTTGAGCGGCGATAAGGGGGCGTATAGCCAGCGGTTAAGGCGGTCAAAGGTATTTAATAGCGTCTCTGGAAAAGTGTTCTTGATCCCGCTTGAGGTGATCTGCCAAAGATCGGGCGTTTCTTCACGATGACTGACCAGAATGTCGTAGGCAAAAGAGTAGTGCACATCACCGGAAAGGATGACGAAATTACCCGGGGTTTTTGAATGCCGCCAGATCTGCAACAACACGCTGGCCGCACCGCGATGGGCCATCCAGTTTTCGGCATCGACTACCAAGGGTTTGCCCAGCCAGGTGAATATCTTCTGGATGCCCTCGATCAATTTGACGCCAAACATCGGCGCGGGAGACACAATGATCGCGCCTGGAGCATCAATCAGTGCCTGCTGCAATTCCATCAACGCTTCCCAGTCCATCAGCCCAGAGGGCCGCTTGGGGTTGCTTTCACTACGCCAGCGGCGGGTACGGGTATCCAGCACAATCAAGGGCGGGCTGCCCGACAGCTGGTATTCCCAGCCCTGAAAGCGCAGCAGTTGTTCGATAAACTCATCATGCTGTTCAGCCACCAGCGGCCTGGGTGCGGGTGAGGAGGTGCGCAACAGCGCCTGAGCGCTATCAATCAGCCCTTGCAGTTTTTCCGGTGCATTCCCCCAGCCCTGGCACAGCAGATAAGCAAACAGCGCATTACCGATAATCCGCTTGGAAAACGGATGGCCATAGGCCGTCATTTCCCAATCAGCGGTCAGGTTCCAGTCATCGGTCACGTCATGGTCATCAAAAATCATCAGGCTGGGAATATGCGCCATCACCCGGGCACACTGCGGCAAACCATCCACAAAGGCATCCATAATGCCTTTCTCCTGCTGATAAAGCTGCGCCTTGCCAGCTTCCAGTTCGGGCGCTGTCACCTCGATCAGCCGCCAGGGCGTGGGTGACCAGGTCAGAAAATACATGGCCAGCATTTCTGCCAGCGTCATCAGGTGATTCTGGGCGTTGGCCGAGGTGAATATCGGTTTTTTGACGCCACCAAAAAAACGCTCACGCAAGGCGGCATTGCTGGTCGCATCGGGCAACAACGCCTCACGCTGGTAGTAGCTGTGAGCTGACTGATACAGCGCCTGGCTATCGCCCACGGTCGCCCCTTCCAGCACTTCATCTACCAGCCCCAGGCGCGCAATCAGGGCATGAATTGCCCGCAGCAGCGGGCCAGCCACGTCATCGACATACACTTGGTCACCGGTCATCAACAGCCAGGCCGGGCGCTGCTCGCTATCCATCAGGCGGCTCTCCAACCAGCTATCAGCGCGCACCAGGCCATCCGGGCCATCATGATGAGGCTTGCGACAGGAACCATGCAGCAGCCGCCGATGATCAGAGGCAAGCACCAGATTCGGGCAATCCCTGCCTGCATAGCACAGCCAGGGCGCCCATTGACCGATACCGGAAACTTCGCCATCCGCGTTTTCCACCAAGACGTCATAATCAATCAGCGTATCGGTCGGCAGCGGCGACTCCAGCTCCAGATCAATCAGGTACAGGCAAGCGTGGCGCCCTAGCCACACACATTGCTGGGCATCTTCAAGCGCGTAGTGTCGTGCGGGCTGACTTTCAGGCTGTAACTTGAGCTGAAGTCTCACTTCCCGAGAGGCCACTAACCACATCACCCAGCGGCCTGACGTTATTCTGCGCAGCAAGGGCCCCACCAGAATATCTGGCAGGGTTTGTGTCGATAGG
>JBNJGW010000051.1:7582-19006 GCA_051748005.1 Pseudomonadota bacterium
GATAGGGTTGGTGTTGATAGGGTTGGTGTTGATAGGGTTGGTGCAGATAAAGGTGTCTGTTCTGATCCAGGCATGGAAACCCTCAAGGCTGTGCTACGACAGGCAACATCACGGTGACCTGCAACCCTCCCTGTGCTGCCCGTGATAGCGTCAATTCTCCCTGATAGAGTGCCACCAGATCTGCCACGATGGAAAGCCCTAAACCGCTCTGCGAGCGCTGTTCATCAAGGCGGCTGCCGCGTTCAAGGGCTGCCTGGCATTGCTCCTCTGTCATGCCGGGGCCATCATCGCTGATCTGCAGGGTCAGCCACTTCCCTTGGCAGGCAGTTTCCATCGTGACGGCATGGCTTGCCCAGCGCAGCGCATTATCCAGAAGATTGCCAACCAGCTCCTGGGCATCCTGCTCATCAAGGTAGACAGAGCGTTCCCCATGCCATTGGGAGCACAGGGTGAGCCCGCGCCGCTGGGCCAGCCTGGCAAGGCCTGAAAGCATGGGTGCAAGGGTCGTGGATAGCTTCAAGGGGGCTATGCGCGCACCTTCCCCTACCGCTGACGCTCTTGCCAGATGATGGCGAACAGCATTATCAATACGCCCAAGCTCCACCTCCCAGCGCCCACGCTGGGCCTCTGGCAGTTGGGCAAGCTGCAAGCGCATCACACTCAGCGGGGTTTTAAGGGCGTGGGCAAGATTGCCTGCTGTATGCCGCCCTCGCTCAATCAGGCGTTGATCCCTGGCCAGCAAGGCATTCATTGCGCTGGCCAGGGCATTCAGCTCATCCGGAAAGTCATTGGGCAGCTGCTCGGCGCGGCCGTCATGAATGGCTTGCAGACGAGCACGCAAGCGGCGCAGTGGTGACAGCCCCCAGCGAACCTGCAGCGCCAGCACAGCCAGTAAAACGCTCCCTAAGGCGGCCAGACCACCCCATAACCATTGGCTGAATGCGCTAATATCGGCATTTAGCTGCGCATCACTGGCGGCGATACTGACATGCAGGACAGACGGCAGCGACGCCAGCTGGATATCGCGCTCAACCACCCGCAAGGTTTGCTCGCGCGGGCCTTTCAGGGTGTTTGCGACTTTTTCTACGCTATGCACTGGCAGGCGCTGATCCCATAATGAACGTGAGGTCAGAGTACGCTCGCCACCATCACTGATCTGCCAGTACCAGCCTGAGAACACCTGCTCAAAGCGCGGATCGCCCAGCGCACGATCCATCATCAACTTGCCCGTTTGCGGATCAACCTCCACCCCGGCCAGCAGAACGTTAAGCACTGCCGTCAGGCGGTTATCAAACCCCTGTGTGGCAGCTTCACGATAATGCTGGGATAGCAAAATACCCGCTGCAGGGAGCGCCAGGCCCACGATCAGCAAGGCAGCGAGCAGCAAACGGCTGGCAATCGAACGCCGCCTCCAGCGACGACGATAGTGAGTCAGGCCAGGTCGCGTCATGGCGTATCAAGTGGCTCCGCCAACAGCCGATATCCTTGACCGCGCAGGGTGGCAATCCGCCAGGCCCCCAGCTTGCGGCGTAGACGACTGACCTGGACGTCTATCACGTTGGAATCCGGCTCATGATCGCGATCATACACATGCTCGGAAAGCTCGGTACGGCTAACCACGCGGGGCGCCGCCTGCATCAGGTAGCGCAGCAAGCGGGTTTCCTGGGCGGTTAGCGACACCGGCCGACTGGCCAGAGCAACGTGCTGGGTATGGGTGTCGAGGGTCAACTCACCCACGCTCAGCAGCGGATGGGCATGGCCATGGCTACGCCTTACCAGCGCATGCAGGCGAAACAGCACTTCAGCGGCTTCAAAAGGCTTGGTGACATAATCATCGGCGCCGGCGGAAAACCCTGCGGCCTTGTCAGCCCAGCGCTCGCGGGCGGTCAGGATCAACACAGGCAGGTTGATTCCGTCTTCTCGCCAGGCACTCAGCCAGCGCACGCCATCACCATCGGGCAAGCCGAGATCAAGAATGACAGCGTCATAGGTTTCAGTACGCACCAGGAAATCCGCTTCCTGGCCAGTGGCGGCAGATTCCGCCAGCCAATCACCCTGACGCAGAACATCCATCAGCGCCCCCGCCAAAGCCAGGTCATCTTCTACCAGCAGGCATTTCAAATAATATCCTCCTGAGAGGGCACATTATGGCCTGCGCATGGCATCAATGTGCACCCCCTCGATTTCCATCAACTGACCGGTGTGGCCATCAAACTCGAACTCAACAATCTGGCCCCGCTCACCGAGCAGTTTGATTTCATACTCTACCTCACCGTCATCCCGCTCGACTTCCACTTCCAGCACGTCGCCGATATAGTGCGCGTCCAGCCAGTCCAGAATATTTTCCAGCGGCACCACATCGCCTCGCTGGACATCATCATGCAACGAATGCCAGTGCTGGTCTGCCCCCGGGGAGGCGGAAAACAGCAGGCACCCCAAGCCAAGCAGGCCGCCCTTCAGGGCACGGCGATAAAGATAGTGATCAAGTCTCGTCATTCGCTCAGCATGCCAAAAGGAACATGAACCGTCGATGAACCCGGACGTCAGCCCCAGGCAAGCCAAGTATTGCTATAACGGTGATCACGGTCACGCTGACGTTCCTTTCAATCCACATGCGTGACGCTTGATCCACCCAAGGAGAATATGATGACCTCTATCAAGAAAGCCCTGCTGATCCCCGCCGCGGCCCTGCTGTTTATCGGCACTGCCCAGGCGGACGACACAATGGATATCAACCGTATCGACCAGATGCTTGAACGGACTTCCGCTTATGGGTTTACCCATCTTGAGGAAATCGAGATCAAACGCCAGGGGCAGGTTGAAGTAGAAGGCTGGCTGGATGATGAATGGAACGCCGAGGTTCGTTTTGATCTGGAAAACGGCGACACCCTGAATGAAAAACGCGAACGCCTGATCACCGGTGCCTGGGGCATGAGTGACGATGAGGTGCGTTCAGCCTTTGAACTCGCCCGCTCAGAAGGCATGACAACCTTTGAAGAAATCGCGATTGACGAAAGCGGTATGATCGACATTGAAGGCCGGGATGCCAATGGGCGCGAGATTGAAATCAGGCTACGCCAGGGTGCTGCCCAAATCAGCCATATCGAACGTGACTGACAACCTGAATTAGTGGCAGGATAACCTCAACCATACATCGGCGTTAGCCAGCGGCTACGCCGTTGATGGTGCTATAGGAGGCAAGCCTTTTTGAGACACTTTTTCCTGCCACAGGATGACACAGGCGGATACACTCACTCTGCCACACTGGAAGGCGTGCCATCAGGCTGGCGTAGTAGCGTGATGCGCGATATGGCCTGGCTGCTGAACGCGCCGGATCTGGTGACGCTGGGGGATATTCCCGGGCGCCCAAGCCTTGCAACCCTGGGCTTGCAGTCATCGGCTGATATTGATGCCTGGCTGCATCGTCAGCAGGATGCCCTGCATCATCTGCCACTGCGTGAACTGCGCCACGCGCGGATGGGCCATTACCATGAACGGCTGTGGCATTATCTGCTTGACCACGCTCCTGGCACGCGGCTGCTGGCCCGCAATGTACGCATCTTTGCCCAGCGCAATACGCGTGGCGAGCTGGATATGCTCTACCGCACCTGCCAGACCCCCACGCCCATTCATCTTGAAGTGGCCATCAAGTTCTATCTGGGGTTACCCGACGGGCCGGGGGCAATCGATAGCCAGAGCCGCTGGATTGGCCCCGGCGGCTTCGACAGCCTCGATATCAAGCGCTACCACATGCAGCATCGCCAGCTGCCGCTTTCCACCACGGCAGATGCCCGACGCGCCTTACGCCACTGGCTCACCCCACGTGACAGCCTGGCAAATAACGGCTCCGAACCTGTGGCAATAGCGCACCAGATGGCCATGCCCGGCATTCTTTACTACCCGTGGCATGCGGATTTACCGCCACCGGAAGGGGCTACGCCGGAACATCGTCGTGGTATTTGGTGCCACGCCAGCGACTGGCCAGCGCTGGCCGCAAGCCTTGCGCCGGACACCCTGGCCACCTGGCTGACCAAACCTCACTGGCTGGCGCCACCGCCGCTGGAGCAATGGCACTCCCTGGCAGAGATTGTAGAGCAGACGCACTTATACGCAGACCAGGAGCAAACAGGCCCAAAGCGCTGGCCGCAGCAGCTGATGTGCTTTACCCCTGCCGACGGCCAGACAACGCGCATATTTATTGTGCCCAATCAGTGGCCAACGCATATTCCGCTCCCCGCGCCGCCTTAGCCACCCAGCCTCACACCGGTTGGATCAGACAACCACCAGATTATCGCGGTGAATCAGCTCGTGGGCCTCGACGTAGCCCAGAATGGCTTCGATCTGGTGGCTGGGTTTACCTGCCAGCCGGCGCGCTTCGTCCGCGCCATAATTGACCAGCCCTTTGGCCACCCGAGTGCCCTGCTCATCCACGCAGAGCACCATATCGCCACGTTTGAAGCTGCCTTGCACCTCGCGCACACCGACTGCCAGCAGGCTGGAACCTTTATCCCGCAATACCTTGACCGCACCGGCATCCAGCACCAGCGAACCGCGCACCTGCAGTTGGCCCGCCAGCCAGCGCTTGCGCGCGGCCATCGGCACCTGTTCAGGGCGTAGCAGGGTACCCAGGGCTTCACCGGCCATCAGGCGGGTCAAGACATTCGGCTGGCGGCCGCTGGCAATCACGGTGACAGCACCCGAGCGCGCGGCCAGCTGGGCCGCGCGTACCTTGGTGCTCATGCCGCCTCGCCCCAGCGCACCGCCGGTGCCTGCCACCGCTACCAGGCGCGGGTCGTCGGCCCGGCCTTCGGCAATCAGTTGAGCGTCTGCATGGTGGCGAGGGTCGGCATCAAACAGGCCTTCCTGGTCGGTCAGCAGGAACAGCGCTTCGGCTTCGAGCAGATTGGCGACCAGCGCCCCCAGGGTATCGTTGTCGCCAAAGCGGATCTCGTCGGTCACCACGGTGTCATTTTCATTGATCACCGGCACCACCCGCATTTCCACCAGGGTACGCAAGGCCGAGAGCGCATTCAGGTAGCGCTTGCGGTTGGAAAGGTCGTCATGGGTCAGCAGGATCTGGGCGGTCAGAATACCGTGGCGGGCAAAATGCTGCTCATAGCACTGGGTCAGGCCGTTCTGTCCCACCGCAGCGGCAGCCTGCAATTCATGTACCGCACTTGGCCGCGCCTGCCAGCCAAGGCGCACCATGCCCGCCGCCACCGCCCCTGACGAGACCAGTACCACTTCAACACCGCGCTGATGCAGCTCGGCAATCTGGTCAACCCAGCCACCGATGCCATCGGTATCCAGGCCACGCCCGTCGTTGGTCAACAGGGCGCTACCGATCTTGACCACGACGCGGCGCGCGCGACTCAGACTTTCCCGCCCCAGCTCATGCTCGCTCACAGACTTTCTCCCATACCGTCGCTTCCCTCACCATGATGCGAAGTGTTCAGGGTGCGTATTCCACATCCACATCATAGTCATCATCATCGAAGTCATCGTCATCCGCGTCACGGGGTTTGCGTTTGCGTCCCAGCCGCGCTTCAGTACGTGCCACCGACTCCTCTTCCATACGCCGACGCATTTCCTGCTCACGGGCATGGGCTTCCTCGTCTTCGTGCTCCAGACGCTGCTGCTCGGTCAGCCAGCGGTGCGCCGCCTGCACCAGGGCATCGGTACCCTCGCCGCTGATGGCACAGATACGAAACACCGGGCCTTCCCAGTTCAATGCCTGGATAATGGACTGGGCGCGCGCTTCACGCTCGTCTTCCGGCAGAAGGTCAAACTTGTTCAGCACCAGCCAGCGCGGAAGCTCCGCCAACGCCGGAGAAAACTGTCCCAACTCATGCACGATGGCCTGTGCGGCTTCAATCGGGTCGGATTCGTCAAAGGGCGCCACATCCACGACGTGAAGCAACAAACGGGTACGGGTCAGGTGCTTCAAAAAGCGCAATCCCAGGCCCGCGCCGTCAGAGGCGCCTTCAATCAGGCCCGGCACATCGGCCATCACAAAGTGTTCATGCATCCCCAGCTTGACCACACCCAGGTTCGGCACCAGGGTGGTAAACGGGTAGTTGGCCACCTTGGGCTTGGCCGCCGACACCGCGCGAATCAGCGTCGATTTACCCGCATTGGGCATCCCCAGCAGGCCAACATCCGCCATCACCTTCATTTCCAGGCGCAGGTTGCGGCGATCCCCTTCGGTGCCCGGCGTTGTCCGCCTGGGCGCCCGGTTGGTGGAAGACTTGAAGTGGATGTTACCCAAGCCACGCCGACCCCCTTCAGCCACCAGTACCACCTGGCCGATATCGGTCACGTCGGCAATCACTTCCAGGGTATCTTCATCAATCACCGTAGTGCCGACCGGCACCTTGACGTGCAGATCTTCCCCTGCCTTGCCACTCATCTGGCGACCCATACCGCCCTGGCCGTTTTCAGCCTTGTAGAAACGCTGAAAACGGAAATCAATCAGGGTGTTCAGCGCATCATCACCAATCAGGTAGACGCTGCCGCCGTGACCACCGTCACCACCGTCAGGGCCGCCCTTGGGTACGTATTTTTCGCGGCGAAAGCTTAAACAGCCGTTACCGCCTTTGCCGGCCTCAACAATGATTGAAGCTTCATCGACAAATTGCATGGAATATTCTCCTGGCCGCTTTCGCCGCCGGTTGCCTCCAGATGTCTGCCCTGCGCATCCGCTAAAAGCGGGCTTCAAACGTCAATGACGTTAGCAGACAAAAAAGCCCCGCCGTAGCGGGGCTTTTCCTGTTCAACGTCTTGCCTGGCAAAAATGCTTAGGCAGAAACAACGCTGACGAACTTGCGGCTTTTCGGGCCTTTGGTCTCGAACTTCACAACGCCTTCGTCAAGTGCGAACAGCGTGTGGTCACGACCCAGGCCGACACCCGCACCCGCATGGAACTTGGTGCCGCGCTGACGAACAATGATGTTACCCGGAGCGACGGCCTGACCGCCGAAAAGCTTCACACCCAAACGTTTGGATTCGGAATCGCGGCCGTTACGCGTGGAGCCCGCTGCCTTCTTATGTGCCATGGTAAAAACCTCCTACAAAGGAAATAACCTGGAAAATGACTGCTTACGCAGAAATTCCGGTAATTTTGACTTCAGTGAACCACTGACGGTGGCCCTGACGCTTCATGCTGTGCTTACGACGACGGAACTTGATGATGTTGATCTTCTTGGCACGGCCATGATCAACGATCTCAGCGGATACCTTAGCGCCTTCAACCAGCGGAGCGCCAACGGTAACGTCGTCACCGTCTGCTACCAGCAGAACTTCGTCAAACTCGATGGTTTCGCCGGTCGGAATTTCCAGCTTCTCGAGCTTCAGTGTCTGACCTTCCTGAACGCGGTACTGCTTACCACCGCTTTTAATGACTGCGTACATGTTTCTCTCCGAGACGGCTTATGGATGCCGCGGCCCATTGCCACGGCGCTCATCGGCGTGGCTCTTGATCGACCTGCTGCGAGTAGCGCCCCTTTCGGCAGCCATCTGACAGGGAGCATGATGAGCGGGTCGCGAATTATAGCGACTTTACCTGCGTACTACAACTATTCTGGCCGTTGTCAATGCCTGGCTTTTTTGACACGGCTTGACGGCCAACAGAGCTGACCATAGCATGACATCAACTCTATTTGGCGCTGTCGCCACTTTCACCTGCCGCGATGAATGAATCAATGACTGCGAACGCTTCTCCAACCTCGCCTGCCAGCTCCTCTCCTGCCCCGCTGCACGCCGTGGTGGCGGATGATTTCATCGCGGTTAACCGCACCATTGTTGAACAGCTCAGCTCCAAAGTACCGCTGGTAGCCACTATCAGCGAATATATTATTGAAAGCGGCGGTAAGCGTCTTCGCCCGCTGATGGTCCTGCTTGCAGCACGCTCGCTTGATTATCAGGGAGACAAGCATATCCTGCTCGCCACCCTGATTGAATTCATGCACACCTCCACCCTGCTGCACGATGACGTAGTCGACGAGTCACACCTGCGGCGCGGCAAGAAAACTGCTAACGATGCCTGGGGCAATGCGCCCAGCGTATTGGTGGGTGACTTTCTGTATTCCCGTTCCTTTCAGATGATGGTCGATGTAGGCTCCATGCGCATCATGGCCATCCTGTCTGCCGCCACCTGCACCATTGCCGAAGGCGAAGTGCAGCAGCTGACCAATATCGGCAACCCGAGCATTTCTGAAGCCGATTACTTTGAGACCATTCAGGGCAAGACGGCCATGCTGTTCGAAGCCGCCTCACACAGCGGCGCCGTGCTTGCCAACGCCACCCCCGAACAGGAAGAAGCCCTGAAACTGTATGGCCGCTATCTGGGGTTGGCCTTTCAACTGGTGGATGACCTGCTGGACTACCAGGGCAACGCGGATGCCATGGGCAAGAACGTGGGTG
The DNA here is from genome assembly GCA_051748005.1 of Pseudomonadota bacterium. Taxonomy (GTDB): domain Bacteria; phylum Pseudomonadota; class Gammaproteobacteria; order Pseudomonadales; family Halomonadaceae; genus Vreelandella. The sequence continues at coordinate 16,004 of JBNJGW010000051.1, forward strand.
ACGACCTGGCCGAAGGCAAGCCAACGCTGCCACTGATCAACGCCATGGAACGCGGCACTCCCGAACAGGCCAAGCTGATTCGTCAGGTGATTCGCAAAGGCGGGCTGGAGCAGCTGGATGAAGTGCTTGAGATTGTCCACACCACCGGCGCCCTGGACTACACCCGCGCCCGCGCTGATGAAATGGCCGACCGGGCCCTGGCACAGCTGGACGCCCTGCCGCCCACTCCGTTCCGCGATACCATGGCACACCTTGCCCGCCTTGCCGTAGAGCGGGATACCTGACAAGCGTTGCAACCCCAGCGGTTTTCAATAAAACAGGGCTTGAAAAAAGCCACACCGCCCCGTATTATCTTCCTCCGTTGAACGGCACAGTCCGCAACGCACCGGAATATAGCTCAGCTTGGTAGAGCGCTGCCTTCGGGAGGCAGAGGTCGTAGGTTCGAATCCTGCTATTCCGACCAAAGAATTCAATGAAAACGGCCACTTAGCTAACAAAGCAAGTGGCCGTTTTTGGTTGAAGATGAAACGTCAACAGTCCCTAACAGTCAGTCTGACTTGCCAGCATGGCTGTTCAAAAGCAGGGTTAACAGATCCGCATAAGCCTGTTCAGACTTCTCTGCCTCCCTGTTCGCCCCATCGATAGCCCGGTCAACGTCATTGTTCGCCTTTACCAGCTCCCTTTGGATTGTCTTTTCAATATGAAGATGCCCCGAGTAATCACCTTCCGGCAAGGCCTTGAGTGCTTCTCTCACTTCGTGGCGAAGACGCTCTGCCAATTCACGGGCCTGTTCTTCCTCAAGGCGTTTCTTCCGAGTCTTATGTACCGCTGATGCGAGCTTCTGGGCGGCAGTCAGTATGTCACCGGAATGTGCCATCGCTTGGGGTAAGCTGATAACGGTGTTGCTGGATACATTGGTACGCATATATTTCCCCGTTTGCTTACAGCGCTTAGTTTGACGGAGTAATAATGCTCAGCAATTCCTTGTAAGCGCTCTGTGATTTTTGCGTTTCCTCATCAGCGCTTTCCACTGCCTTGTCGAGTTTTTTCAATGCTTTCAGTACGTCCTTCTGGACATCTTCAAAGCTGCGTACCTCCGCTGTCACCCGTTTTGCCAGGCGGGCTTCAAAGGCGTCATTGGCCTCTTTTTGAAGCGCTCTTGCGGCCTGCTCGGCTTCCTCTTCTTCAACAAGATTTTTCTCACGCTTTTTTGCTGCCGAGGCCAGGATTTTGGCCGCTTCCAGGATATCGTCCACCCGTGGAGTAATCTCCTCCAGAGACAGGGCGGGATACCCGTGATCGTCAACGGGTGCCGAGTAGCTGCCCGTGTCATCGACTGTGGTTTCAGAATCAATGTAACGCTCTACGCTGGCATCAGGGCCTGCGCCATGTTCGTGCCGATCATTCATCAGATGCTGCTCTCCCGTGTACATAAAGAATTCCTCCGGACGTGACTGGCGTTGTCCACCACATCGTAATCCGGCAATCAAACAGGTTGCTCAAGAGACACTCTGTCCCACGGCTATAGGCCGACGTAGGATATATAAACGACTGGCGTGTTAATATAGCCGTTCAGAAAATCTGCACGTTTGCGTTGGCATGAAGTCGTCGTACCGAAGGCGGTGCCTTCATTGAGCCGAGGAGAATATTCATGGCAGCCTATACGGATATTTCCTTCATCACGGTGCGACGCCGATTTGATTTTCGTAGTATCGAAATCGGACGCTGGGTCACACCGGCTGAGCGTGATCGTGCCGCCGGTCGTTTCCTGCACGCACTGGAAGATTTAATGACGGTACTCCAGGGCCCGGAACACCTGGTGTCCCTGCGTGGCACTCTGGGGCTGCAATATGGCATTGGAGGCCAGCTGGGTGTGGCCGCGCATTATTTACCTGCCAGCCGGCAGCTGGCGCTGGCCAAAAATGCCGGTGCCGGAAGCCTGGCCCACGAATGGTACCACGCGTTTGATCACTACATAGGGGCGAAAGCCTTTCTTCATACCGCGCCTCTTCAGTTTGCCTCCAGTGCCTGGCTGGAAGGGGCGCTGCAAAAGCCTCATACGCTGAACCAGCGGCTGGCTGATGGCCTTAAAGCGATCTTTCTCACCGATGATGGCACTGGACCCAGTCAGCTTTTTGAGGCGTCACAGAAAGCCGATAACCAGTTAAAAGTGCTGTATTACGCCAGGCCTGAGGAAATGTGTGCCCGGGCATTCGAAGCCTTTGTGGAAGATTGCCAGCCCGGTAACCGTTTCCTGGTGAATGGCACTATCCAGTCCGATGAAGCTCATGCGGGCTTATACCCTCAGGGACGGCAGCGCCAGCAAATTAATCAGGCCTTCGAGAGGTATTTCTCAGCACTTGGTCAAGCGCTCTACCGGGAGCAGGAAAAATCTGGGTGAAGCTTTCTGTTATAATGATGTGAACGTTATGGGCTTACCCGCCCACCTTATACGGTCAGCCTACCCGGCAATGACCGTCGTGTTTTAGGAGATATACCATGTCTGCCTCACCTGTCACGTTAATGGTGGCTCGCCGCGTGGCGAATGGCCGCTATCAAGACTTTAATCGTTGGTTAAATGAAGGCCGTGAGCTGGCGGCTGACTTTTCCGGTTACCTGGGGTCAGGCGTTTTGGCACCGCCGCAGGATGACGACGAATATCAGATTATCTTCCGCTTCAGCAGCAGTGACACCCTTGCTGCCTGGGAGCATTCCGCCTCGCGTCATGCCTGGCTGCTGCGCGGTAAAGACCTGTATGGTGCACCCTACGAGCAGCGCGCCACAGGCCTTGACACCTGGTTCCAGACAGCACCCGGCGCAGTGCCCCCGCGCTGGAAACAGGCCATTGCCATCTGGCTGGCATTTTTCCCGGTTTCGCTACTGTTTCAATCGCTGTTCGGAGGTCTGCTCGCGGAATGGTCATTAGTGCCTCGCGTTGCGGTGAGTACGCTAATGCTGACGCCCGTTATGGTGTTTGTGTTTATTCCCCTCTCCATGCGCTTG
>JBNJGW010000052.1:0-18767 GCA_051748005.1 Pseudomonadota bacterium
CACGCCGACGGTTGGCAGAGTCACCAGAAAGACACCCGCTGAAAACGCCATCAGGCTTTTGGGCAGGCGCATCCAGGGGCCTTTGGAGAGACGCGCGGGCGGGTTGATCCGACGTTTTGCCACCAGGATACTGCCCGCAAACATGACCGCACTGGCCAGCAACAGCAACCAGCCCAGCACCCCGCCCGCCAGCCCCAGGCCATGAACCACCAGCGTCAGCAGGGCAGCGGCCACAAAGCCCCCCGCTGTAGCCACGTGGGTATGCGAGATATAGCGGTCGCGCTCCACAATATGGTGCAGATCTACCAGATAGCGGCGGGGCAGTGCCATCAGCCCCTTGAACAGAGCGACCGGGGCCGCGCGCCCTTGGCGCCACAGGCTGATGCGACGCCAGGCGCCTATACCGGCCAGCGCCAGTGACGCAAGAATGACAATGGGCAGCAGCGTTTCAAGCATGGCAATCACCTCGTTCTGGAACAGCGCAAGCGCGGGACGCTCAGAAATCCTTGCAGATCCGCAGGGCATCATAGATGGCCGCATGGATATTTCGCGGTGCGGTGCAGTCTCCCAGCCGGAACAGCAGGTAACCCTCACCCTCACTGCTCAGGCAGGGCTGCGCCTGAGCGGCATACAGGGCTTCAAGATCAAGCTGGCCATGATTGCGCGCCTGTTCCTTGAGTGCGTAATACAGGGTTTCGTCCGGACGCACGCCGTTTTCAACGACCACCTGATCAACCACCCGCTCTTCCTGCTGACCGGTGTACTCGTTTTCCAGCACCGCCACCAGCTGATCGCCTTCGCGGTAGACCTTATGCAGCATCATGTCCGAGGTCATGATGACTTCCTTTTCGTACAGGCTACGGTAATAGGTCGGGAAGGTGGTGCCTCCTACGGCCGCACCGGGCTTGATATCATCAGTGACAATTTCCACCTTGGCGCCCTTGTCAGCCAGAAAATCAGCCGCCGAAACGCCGGCAAACTCACAGATGGTGTCGTAGATCAGCACGTTATTGCCAGGCGCGACCTTGCCGCTGAGAATATCCCAGCTGCTGACCACCAGGCTGTCTTCCGCCACCGGCGAATAACCCCACTCCGGGGTCTGGTCCAGAAACGGCTGGCCACCGGTGGCGAGCACCACGACATCCGCCTGTATGGCGCTGAGTTCCGCGGCGTCGGCGCGGGTATTAAGACGTACATCGACTTTCAGACGCGCCAGCTCCAGCTGGTACCAGCGGGTGATACCGGCAATCTGGTCGCGCTGGGGTGCCTGGGCAGCAATGGTGATCTGGCCGCCAAGCTCGGCTCCCCCTTCATACAGCACTACGTCATGGCCGCGCTCGGCGGCCACACGCGCCGCTTCCATTCCGCCCGGCCCGCCGCCGACCACCACGATCTTACGCTTTGGCCCTGCGGATTTTTCGATGATATGCGGCAGACCCATATATTCCCGCGAGGTGGCCGCATTCTGGATGCACAGCACATCCAGCCCCTGGTACTGGCGGTCGATGCAGTAGTTGGCTCCTACACACTGCTTGATCTGGTCGACCTGGTTCATCTTGATCTTGGCAATGATATGCGGGTCGGCAATATGCGCCCGGGTCATGCCGACCAGATCCACATAACCGCCTTCCAGAATGCGCTGGGCCTGGTTAGGGTCCTTGATATTCTGGGCGTGAATCACCGGCACGCTGACCACTTCCTTGATGCCCGCCGCCAGATGCAGGAAAGGCTCCGGCGGGTAGCTCATATTGGGAATGACGTTGGCCAGGGTGTTATGGGTATCGCAGCCGGAGCCGACCACGCCAAAGAAATCCACCTTGCCGGTAGCATCGTAATAGGCCGCGATCTGCTTCATGTCATCCTGGTTCAGACCGTCCGGGTGAAACTCATCGCCGCAGATACGCATGCCCACCACAAAGTCGTCACCGACTTCCGCACGTACAGCCTTGAGCACTTCCATGCCAAAACGCATGCGGTTCTCGAAGCTGCCGCCCCACTGGTCGGTGCGCTTGTTAACCCGCGGGCTCCAGAACTGGTCGATCAGATGCTGATGCACGGCAGACAGCTCAACGCCATCCAGGCCGCCTTCCTTTGCACGCCTAGCGGCCTGGGCAAAGTCACCGACCACCCGCCAGATCTCTTCTTCTTCAATGGTCTTACAGGTGGAGCGGTGAACCGGCTCGCGAATACCGGAGGGTGACAGCAGGGTGGGCCAGTCAAAGCCGTCCCAGCGCGAGCGCCGCCCCATATGGGTAATCTGGATCATGATCTTGCCGCCATGCCTGTGTACGGCATCAGCAAGATTCTGAAAATGTGGAATGATCCGGTCAGTCGACAGGTTGACCGAACTCCACCAGCCCTGAGGACTGTCAATCGAGACAACCGATGAACCGCCGCAGATACACAGGCCGCACCCGCCTTTGGCCTTTTCCTCGTAGTACCTGACGTAACGCTCGGTGGTCATGCCGCCATCCGTGGCATGCACTTCTGCATGGGCTGTGCTGACAACCCGGTTACGGATAGTGAGTTTGCCAATCTCGATCGGCTGGAAGATTGCCTCGAATGCCATCGGTACTGTCTCCTTTAAAGCGCGGACTGCGAACGCGGAGTGACTTCAAAGTAACCCACGTTGCAGCCTGGTTCGGCGGCACTCTGGGTCTGCTCGGCGACGGTGCGCAGATCACTTCCGGAGGCTTTCAGAATCTGATCCATGGCACCGGCAAACCAGCCGGTGAACATGTATTCCACCTTGCGCCCGGTTTTACCCAGCTGATAGACAAAGGCACTGTTTTCCAGGCGCACCCGTGCGGTACCGGCCTCGAGGTCGATCTGCTCAGTGATAAACCGGCCCCAGCCGCGCTGGGAAAGCCGCTGCATGTAATGCTCGAACACCTCGGTGCCGCTTAATCCATGCAGTTCGGCCTCTTTTTCGCACCAGTGCCAGGCGCTTTTGTAACCAGCGTGATAGAGAATCTCGGCATACTTTTCAGCCCCCAGAGCCTCCTCTACCGCCATATGGTTATTGATAAAAAAATGGCGTGGCACGTACAGCATGGGCAGCGCATCGGTTGTCCAGACACCGGTCTCGCAATCCACTTCAATTGGCAGTTCAGGGGCAGTCGTCGTCACAGCGGCGTTCCTTATGGCGTTATTATTGGCTGGTTGTTGGATGGGTTGAGTATCTGCTTGCATGTCTGTCTGACTGTTAGGGTCTACTCACCCCATACATCCTTGAGAACACGCACCCAGTTATCGCCCATGATCTTGCGCACCTGGGATTCGCTGAAACCGTGTTTCAGCAGTGCTTCCGTCAGGTTGGGAAACTCACCAATAGTGCGGATACCCTTGGGGTTGATGATTTCACCGAAGCTGGTCAGGCGGCGGGCATAGCCCTTGTCATGGGTCAGCCATTCAAAGAAGGCCTGATCATGCCCCTGGGTAAAGTCCGTGCCGATACCAATGGCATCCTCACCGACAATATTCATTACGTAGTCAATAGCTTCCACGTAGTCATCCACAGTGGCGTTGACACCCGCGCGCAGAAAGGGGGTGAACATGGTGACGCCGACAAAACCGCCGTGGTCGGCGATGAAGCGGAGTTCTTCATCAGACTTGTTGCGCGGGTGTTCCTTGAGACCGGAGGGCAGGCAGTGGGAATAGCACACCGGCTTTTGCGATTCGAGGATCACCTCTTCAGAGGTTTTGCTGCCCACATGGGAAAGGTCGCACATCATGCCAACACGGTTCATTTCGGCCACAATCTCGCGCCCGAACCCGGACAACCCACCGTCTCGCTCGTAGCAGCCGGTACCGACCAGGTTCTGGGTGTTGTAGCACATCTGCACGATGCCAACGCCAAGCTGCTTGAAGATATCCACGTAGCCAATCTGGTCTTCAAAGGCGTGGGCATTCTGGAAGCCAAAGATAATGCCCGTCCTGCCTTCCTGCTTGGCGCGCAGGATATCGGCCGTGGTGTGGACAGGCCGCACCAGGTCACTGCTTTCCGCCATGAGCTGGCGAGTGCTGACGATGTTGTCCACTGTGGCCTGAAACCCTTCCCACACCGACACAGTGCAGTTGGCTGCTGTCAGGCCACCGCGGCGCATATCTTCAAGCAGGGCGCGGTTCCATTTGGCAATCACCAGGCCGTCAATAATGATGCTGTCATCGTGTAGTTCACGCGGGGTCATGGCAGGGGCTCCAACACATCTATGAAATTAATATGTCGGCAGCATAGCGCCCCCCACCTGTGCCACGGCGTTTGAAAACGACAGGTGGAATTCCAAAAGCGTCAGCGGTGTCGTAATTGCGATACGCCAGCAACTGGCGTACAAAAATTAACCGCGCCCTATTCTCACAGGGCGCGGTTAAATGGCTGCCAAAACCATCTTTCTGCTCAGGGCTATAGCAGGCGGACGCTGGCGTAGGTCGGCTCACCCTGGGCCTGAGCCAGCGCCACCACGGCGCTGGACACCGGCGCGGCAGGTTCATCTTTATATAAAGGGTCAAGAACACTCATTTCCAGTACCGACTTCACCGATCCCCGGCCGTTGATTCCCAGACGTTCATCCCGCGGCGGAATCCCGAAGAATTCGCGATAGCATTTGGAAAAGTGCGGCGTAGAAACAAAGCCACAGGCGGTGGCTACTTCAATGATCGGCATTGAAGTCTGCTTGAGCAGTTGGCGGGCACGGGTCAGGCGCAGCTTGAGATAGTAGCGCGAGGGGGAACAGTGCAGGTACTTCTGGAAAAGGCGCTCCAGCTGGCGGCGCGAAACGCTGACATACTGCGCCAGCTCGTCCAGGCCAATCGGCTCCTCAAGATTCGCCTCCATCAGGGCGACAATTTCCAGCAGCTTGGGCTGGGTGGTGCCAAGCACGTGCTTGAGCGGTACCCGCTGCAGATCCTGCTCGCCGCGTACCCGTTCGCAGATAAACATCTCGGAAATCCCCGCCGACAGTTCACGACCGTGGTCGCGTCCGATCAGATTGAGCATCATGTCCAGTGGCGCGGCACCACCGGAAGCCGTAGCCCGGTCTCGGTCAATGGTGAACAGGCGGGTGGATAGCGCTACCCGGGGAAAAGCCTCCTGCATGGCCGCCAGACATTCCCAGTGAACGCTGGTTTCGTAGCCATCCAGCAAGCCGGCCTTGGCCAGTGCCCAGCTGCCGGTGCACACGGCTCCCAGACGCCGCGAGGCCCGGGCCTGGGACTGCAGCCAGCTGATATGTGCACGCTGCACGCTGCGGCTGGGGCCCACGCCTCCGCAAACGATGACCATATCCAGCGCCAGCGGCGTTGAGGTACTGGCATCCGGCACGGTTTTCAGGCCATCGCTGGCGCTCACCGTGGTGCCATCCAGACTGATGGTGAACCAGCGATAAAGCTCGCGTCCTGCCAGCTGATTGGCCATGCGCAGCGGCTCGATGGCCGACGCCAACGAGATCAGTGTGAAGTTATCCAACAGTAAAAAACCAATGGTCTGTACCGCAGGGGTGCCCGCCCTCTCTTTGTTGGTTGTCATGATTGAACCTCCTCTCAGCCACCCATCGCTTAAGCGATTTTCTTGTATCTGTTATCTGTCTTTCTGCGACCTGGCCTGTGGGTGGACTGTCGCTGAAAGGCAAGCCTAGCGGGAATGTAACGCTTATGCCGCATTTTGGCATATGCATTTTCCACTAATTCATCTTTCAGCCCTTCGCAGCTCAACAAGCGTCGCTTCTGAATATGCCAGTGTCGCTCTCAAGCCTGGTTATAAATAAACGCTGGACGAGATGCTCTTCTCTGACCGTGTTATTCACTATCTGTCCATGCGTGGTTCAGGCGTTCAGTGATCAGCACTCAATGGCATTGACCGCCAGACCTCCCTTGGAGGTTTCCTTATACTTGTCCTGCATGTCACGGCCGGTATCGCGCATGGTGCGAATCGCCTTATCCAGAGAAATAAAGTGCTCACCGTCGCCGCGTAGCGCCATCTGAGCAGCGTTGATGGCCTTGACGGAGGCTATCGCATTACGCTCGATACACGGTACCTGAACAAGCCCGCCTACCGGGTCACAGGTCAGCCCCAGGTTGTGCTCCAGGCCAATTTCAGCCGCGTTTTCCACCTGGCCGACACTGCCACCCATCACCTCGGCCAACCCGGCAGCGGCCATGGCACAGGCCGAGCCGACTTCTCCCTGACAGCCCACCTCGGCACCCGAAATGGAGGCATTCTTCTTGCACAGGATACCCACCGCCCCGGCTGCCAGCAGGAAATCCACCACATTGCGTTCACAGGCATCCGGTTGGAATTTCATATAATAGTGCAGCACGGCTGGGATGATCCCGGCAGCGCCGTTGGTGGGAGCAGTGACCATGCGCCCACCGGCGGCATTCTCTTCGTTAACCGCCAGGGCAAAGACGTTGACCCAATCCATGGCCGAAAACGTTGAGGTAATCAGGCTGGGGTTATCCTCAAAAATCTCCAGCCGCCGATGCAGGCTGGCGGCCCGACGCCTGACGTTTAAGCCGCCCGGCAGGATACTTTCCGTGCTCTGCAGCCCAGCCTCCACGCAGGTCTGCATGGCCCGCCAGATATCCCACAGCCCGGCACGTACCTGCGCTTCGCTACGCCAGGCCTTTTCGTTTTCGAGCATTAGCTCACTGATGCTGAGACCATGCTGTTGACACAGCGCCATCAGCTCAGCGGCGGAGTTGAAATCATAGGGCAGCACGGTGGTATCGCTATCCAGCACGCCTTCCCGGGCCTGGGCTTCATCCACCACAAAGCCACCTCCCACGGAGTAATAGGTATTGCGATACAGCTCCCCCTTGGCACCGTAAGCAATCAGGCGCATGGCATTGGGATGATGAGGCAGACACTCATCATGCAACTGCATATCCCTGAGCCAATCAAAGGCGATGGCCAACCGGTTGTCGAGCAGCAGTGTCTGGGTTTCCAGCAGGGTTTCGATACGTAGGCTGATGACGTTTGGATCAATCTCGTCAGGGCGCTCCCCCATCAACCCCATGATCACCGCCCGGTCGGTGCCATGCCCGATGCCAGTGGCAGACAGCGAGCCATATAGCTGCACTTCAACCCTTGCCACCTGGGGCAACACTTGCTGAACGCGCAGTTCAGCCAGAAAATCAAAGGCCGCCCGCATTGGCCCGACGGTATGCGAGCTTGATGGCCCTACCCCAATCTTGAACAGATCGAACACACTGATTGACATTCTGCTTACCCCCAGGCGACATCAAGCATCGCCATTAAGACAACATTATCGTTATAGGTTAATTTTACTAAAGCATCTGTTATTTTATCGGCCTTACTCAGGCTTATACGCTATTGTTGGTGGGATACCCAGGTCTGTACAATCGAAAATATCTCTCCCATAATTTAGTAAAACTAAACCATGAACCGACACCTTAACGCCCAGACCCATGCCTGGCTCAAAGTCTTCAGCGTCAGCGCCCGGCATCTATCCTTTACCCGTGCGGCTGAAGAACTGCATGTCACTACGGGGGCTATCAGCCAGCAGATCAAGCAGCTTGAATCACGCCTGGGGTTCCGTCTTTTCCGGCGCCTGACCCGACGCCTGGAGCTCACCGACGAAGGACAACGCCTGGCGGCAGTGACAGAAGAGGCTTATCAGGCAGTGGAACAGGAGGTGCACCGGCTGCGTTCAGGGGTGATGAGCGGCATTCTGCGCCTGCGCAGCGTACCGTCCTTTCTGAACAAATGGGTGATGCCGCGCCTGCCAACGCTTCAGACGCGCTTTCCGGATATTGAACTGCAGATTATCGCCGAAGACAGCAATATCTCGCTGCGCGATGGGGATTTTGACCTGGCGATTGATCTCAACGATGGCTATTACCCGGGCTTCAGTATCACCCCTTTGATGGATGAACTGATTTTTCCGGTCTGCGCCCCCGCCCTGTTGGCAGGCCGCCCACCGCTGGAGCGTCCGGAGGATCTGGCCCACTTTCCACTGCTGCATGATGTGACGGCCTGGCGCGGCAGCCATGACTACGCCGAGTGGGAGCATTACCTGAAAGCTATCGCGGCGCCGCATATCAACGTGCACCGCGGTTATACCTTCAACCGTAATCAGCTGACCATGGAAGCCGCCATCGCGGGGATGGGAGTAGCGATTGCCAGACGTACACTGATCACCGATGAGCTGGAAAGCGGGGCCTTGACCACACTGTTTGGCCAGCGCGTGGCCACCGGTAAGCAGTACGGTATTGTGCATGCGCCGGGGGCACTGGATGACCGCCGCGTAGCTGCCGTACATGACTGGCTGGTTGAGGAGGCCCGACGGGACCGACGGGGCGATACGGATCAGACGTCACTACCAGAGGTGTTGGCTCAAAGCACGACCTCATAGCCTTCAAACTGCGGTGGCCCCAGGTAGATACCCTCAGGCGCCTTGGCGTTGGCATGCGCTTTGCGGAATGCCTCGGATCTGGTCCAGGCGCGAAAGGCGTCTTCCGATGCCCATTCGCTGTGGGAAATAAATACCGTACAGTCTTCCTTGCTCTCGCCCTGGAGCATATGAAACGACTTGAAGCCCGGCACTTCATCCAGGTAGCTGTCGCGATTACGCCAGATATCCAGGAAATCCTCTTCCCGACCCGGCGCAATGCGAAAACGATTCATGGCGATATACATACTGATGCCTCCTTAACGTAACCATCTGATGCTGGAAAAAGTTAACGCTACCCTGTTCCAGCGCGCTTGAAAACCGCCACCTACCGCAACGATACTCGATGCCTATCACCTGCCGCCTGGAGCGAAGTGTCGCACAGCGGGGAAGACGCGTCGGTAAAATGCTTATAATGAAAACTGCAGACCATCAACATTAGCGACCCCTGCTTTTTCTACCACCACGCCAGAGAACGCTTATGCCAACATTACGCTTTGCTACGCTCGCCTTGGGCAGCCTGTTATTTGCCGCGACAGCCAGTGCCACTACCTTGACCGTCGATGATCCTTATGTGCGTGAGGTACCACCCGGCTCTCCTGCCACTGCCGCCTTCATGACCTTGCACAATAGCAGTGAGAGTACGGTTCGTCTGATCAGTGCCGACAACAGTATTGCCGAGCATACCGAGCTGCATAACCACGTGGATGTAGACGGTGTGATGCAAATGCGTCAGATTGAAGCCATTGAGGTACCCGCAGGGGGTTCTGCCACCCTGGCACCTGGCGGCCTGCACCTGATGCTGATTGGCCTGCAAGGCTCCGTGAGCGAAGGTGACCAGGTTGGGGTGAGCCTGAACTTTGACAACGGCGAAACGCTGGAACTGAATGCACCGGTGCGGCCTGTCATGCCCATGCGCCATAATCAGGAATAACACCTGACACGCCAGGTGCCATAGGCCCAGCAAGGTGATTTCCAATAGGGTGATCCATGGCAGAAGAGCGTATTGTTCAGGTCGTGTGGTTCAAGCGTGACCTGCGTATACATGATCATCAACCCTTGCAGCAGGCAGCTGCCAATGGCCCGGTACTGGCTGTTTTTGCCATTGAGCCTGAGCAGTGGCAAACACCGGATAGCGCCTTGCGCCACTGGCAGTTCGCGGCTGATGGCCTAGTGGACCTGGCTGAGGCACTTGCAGGCCTCAACCTGCCACTGTGCTGCTGGCAGGGCAGCATGCTGGCACTGCTCGATGCGCTGAAAGCCCGCTATGGCGACTTTGCACTCCATTCGCACCAGGAAACCGGCAACGCCTGGAGCCATGCCCGTGACGATGCCGTCGCCGCCTGGTGCCAGACAAACGCTGTCAGCTGGCATCAGGCTCGTCAGCATGGCGTTGTTCGCGGGCTAGCGCAGCGCCAGCAATGGGAACCCCAGTGGGAAGCCTTGATGGCAGCGGAAACTTTTCTCGCCCCTGCCAACGCTGAACCGGCCAGCGGCTGGGAAGCCTTCCATCACGTCAGCATCTCCTCGCTCACCTCACTCACTCTGGGGGACGACCAGACACCCTGTCCTCAGCGCCAGCCTGGCGGCCGTCAGGCTGGCCGGGCTCTTTGGCGCAGTTTCGTGCAACACCGCGGGCGGCGCTATCGCGGGTCACTTTCCAACCCCTTGCTAGCCTGGGAGTTTGGCTCACGCTTATCGCCACACCTGGCCTGGGGAACCCTGTCACTGCGCGAGATTGTCCAGTCCCTGCGCCGTCAACGTCAAAAGCACCCGAATGACCCACGCTGGTCGGCTTCCCTTGGGGCGTTTACATCACGGCTTTACTGGCATTGCCACTTTATCCAGAAGTTGGAAAGCCAGCCGGATATGGAATACCGCACGCTTCACCCTGCGCTACGTGGCCTGCGTGAACGAGATCCCCAGCATCCGCGCCTATTGGCCTGGCAGCAGGGTCAGACCGGGGTGCCACTGGTGGATGCCTGCATGCGCAGCCTGATCGCCACCGGCTGGCTGAATTTTCGCATGCGCGCCATGCTGATCTCCTTCGCCACCTTTGGGCTGGGGCTGCACTGGCGGGAACCCGCGCTGCATCTGGCACGGCTGTTTACCGATTACGAACCTGGCATTCACTACCCCCAGATCCAGATGCAGTCCGGCGCAACCGGCACCAATGCCCTGCGTGTCTATAACCCTCTTAAACAGGCGGAAGACAATGACCCCAAAGGGGATTTCATTGCTTATTGGGTGCCGGAGCTGGCGGCCTTGCCGCTTGACTGGCGCAGAAAGCCCTGGACATTACCAACGTCTTTACGCCGGCACTTCGGGTTTCAGCCGGGAAGGGACTACCCTTTGCCACATGATTTCGAACGCGAAGCGCGCCACTGGAAAGATTGCCTTTATCAGCTAAGACGTACACCGCAGGCACGCCAGCAAAGCCAGGCACTGCTGGGTAAGCTTGCCAGCCAGGGTTCCGTCTCAGGGCGACGACGCTATGCACGTCGCAGCGTATCCAGTCGCCAGCTAACACTTTTCGTTGACAGCACGCACGCTGAGGAAGATTAGACGCAGACGCATGAGCGTCTGTCAGCGGCAAGTAGTAGACTGACACCCAGTCAGGTAGCACCTTTCAAAACACCTTACGCCAGGACAAGACGGTTAACGATAATGCACCGAAAATCACTGCTACGGATATTCAGCCTGTTAGGCCTGGCCTCTATCATGACCGGCTGCGCCATGCTGGCCCCCAGCCCACCGCAGGAACAAAGCAATATCTGCGAGATCTTTCGTGAACAGCCGGACTGGTACGATTATGCCCGCGATTCCCAGAAAAAATGGGGCACCCCGATTGCCACCCAGATGGCATTCATCCAGCAGGAATCGTCGTTCAGAAGCCATGTCAAACCACCGCGCAGCAAGATTCTGGGCTTCATTCCCGGGCCCAGGCCATCGTCAGCGAAAGGCTATGCTCAGGCTCAGGACCCGGTATGGGGGGAATACCGTGACCAGGCGGGCAGTACCTTTGCCCGGCGTACCCATATGAAACATGCCACCGATTTTATCGGCTGGTATAACACCCGTACCCAGGCACAGACGGGCATCTCCCTGAACAACCCCGAACACCTGTATCTGGCTTATCATGAAGGTGCGGGCGGTTATCAGCGCGGCAGCTATCGCAACAAACCCTTTGTCCAACGGGCGGCGCGCCAAGTCGCTCAGCGTGCCAGTCGTTACAACGCGCAACTGGCCAGCTGTGAAAGTGAGTTCCAGTGCGACAGCTTTTATCAGATATGGCCATTTTGCCGTGCGGATTGACAGAACCCGAGGATGCCGCTAGATTAAATGAGAATAAATATTATTTGCAACCCTCCTTCGGCCTGATTTGTTGTTCTTAAACCGCCGGGGTCTTCAAAGGTTTGGCACGATGAACTCTGAAACACGTCAACTGCGTCAAACGCTGATCTTTATTCGCACGTCCTTCGAGGCTATTCAAGGCTCCATGGCGGGGCGCCTGGATGATCCGCTGCCCTGCTGGTTGGATGCCAGCCTGCTCGCCCTGCTGAGCCGTGAGCTGAAACGCTGCTATCAACAGGCATCTTTCGACGACCCTTTGCTCGCCAAGCAGTTGCTGGTGGCCTCCCAGGGCAGCGACCTGCTGCTTAAACAGTGCCCCGGGGTGCTTAGCAGCGCTGTCTGCTACCGCCAACTCAGCGCCATTCTGGAGCCGCTTGACGTAGCCATCATTCAGCTTGGAGAGACAAAAAAACGCCGCTGGCCCTGGCAGCGGCGTTAATTCAGAGATGACTGATTGCTATTGATTGCTCAACCACTGGCGTCAATCATCGTAATGGTCAGAAGGTTTCCCAATCGTCCTCATCCTGTGACGGTTTCTCAACAGGCTTGCGCTGATGCAACGTCTTGGGCGCAGTGGCGCGACTTGAGCCATTGGCTTGCAACGCAGGACGCGATACCTCGGCAGGCGGCGTCATCAACGCTGGGCGCGCTTCGCCCTGGCGGATTCTGAAGAAAGCAACCGCTTTAGCCAGGTCTCGTGCCTGCTCTTCCATGGAGGCGGACGCATTGGCGGTTTCTTCCACCAGCGCTGCATTCTGCTGAGTCACGTCATCCATCTGATTGATCGCCGTACTCATCTGGTCAATCGCCGAGGTCTGCTCATCAGATGCCCGGCTGACCTCTTCCATCAGATCTGACACCTTGCCGATATTGGTCACAATCTGCTGCATGGAGTCACCCACGGCTTCCACCAGTGAACTGCCCTGCTTGACCACCTCATCGTTCTCTACAATCAGCCCCTGAATCTGCTTGGCGGCATCGGCGGAGCGCTGGGCCAGGCTGCGTACTTCCTGGGCTACCACGGCAAAGCCGCGTCCCTGTTCACCGGCACGTGCCGCTTCTACAGAGGCGTTCAAAGCCAGGATGTTGGTCTGAAAAGCAATGCCGTCGATCAGGGTTACAATACCGCTGATTTTCTCCGAACTTTCGGTCAATTCGTGCATTTTGCCCACCGCTTCAGAGACCTTGTCGCCCCCATAGCTGGCCGACCGGCTGGCGGTATGGGCGAGCTGGTTGGCT
The DNA here is from genome assembly GCA_051748005.1 of Pseudomonadota bacterium. Taxonomy (GTDB): domain Bacteria; phylum Pseudomonadota; class Gammaproteobacteria; order Pseudomonadales; family Halomonadaceae; genus Vreelandella. The sequence goes on from JBNJGW010000052.1 coordinate 13,002, forward strand.
TCACCGGTATGCTGGGTATTGTTTTTCACCGTAGACGCTACCTGCTCCATGCTTGCCGCTGTTTCCTGCAGGCTGGAGGCCTGTTGTTCGGTGCGTTGGGAAAGGTCAATATTACCGCTGGAAATCTGCGAGGAAGCGGTCGAAATCGCGTCAGCGGACGTCTGGATTTCACCAATCAGCGATTGCAGCTTGCTCTGCATATCATCGAGCTCAATCAGCATATCGCCAATTTCATCACGGTGTCTGGACGTGACCTTATGGGTCAGATCCCCCTCTGCCATGGCATGGAAATGCTTGCGCGCCATCGCCAAAGGCCGGGTAATACGCTGAATCAGTAACCAGCCCATGGTGCCGCCAAGCAGAACAGCAATAGCCAGTGCACCCATCATCAGGTTACGCATGAAATCGGCGCGCGACAGCGCTGCCTGATACTCACCCTGCGCCGCCCGCTCTTCAAGCTCAATCAGCTCCGTCAGGGTTTCGCTCATCTGACGATAGGCAGGCAATGCTTCGGTAAACGCCTGTTCATCTGCCTGCTCAAAGTTGCCCATGCTGTACATCGGCATGATCGGCGCAACAATAGACAGCAGCGCTCGATAGTCTTCACGGAACTGTTCTGCCAGCGCGGCGACCTCGTCTGGCAGGTCACGCGCCATCAAGGCTTCCCAGGTCGCATCAATGTTGGAAAGGTTCTGGACGATGTTGTCCATATGCAGCTGCACCGGGTGATCATGCAGGCTACTGACCGGCAATAACGGGTTGTGCTGGCCCGACAGCGAAAGCTCCATGATCATATCCTTGGCATACTCATTCAATGCCGCAATGCGCTGTGTATTACGCAGGTTATCCTGGTAGAGGGTATCCACCGCCCGGTTGGATGACACCATGCCACTAAAACCCATGGCACCGACAACCAGCATCAATATCAACATCACGCTGATCACCGTGATCAGGCGTGCCTTTATTGTTACGCGCATTTGTACTCCTTCCGGCAGGATAAGGAATCAGGTAAGGAACCAGTTCTGATCGATAACGTAGTTAGCGATAGCCAGCATCTTATGTATTGATAGCTATATTTAACAATAATACATATTCTTGGCGACAAGTGTCAGCTCGCCATTTGATGTATATCAAGAAGGCGTAACTTTTATTTCAATGGTTGGGAACTACACCAGGGCGGAACGCGTGAAGGCTAGAAAACCCTGGTCTGTTAGGGGCTTTTTTAGTCCGCTGCAGTCACCAGCAGGCTGTTAGATTGATCACCAAACCTACGCTACAAGCTTCGAGGAGACGTCAATGGATAATTCACTGGTCATCGCGCTGGCCGCTGGCTCAGTGTTACTGGGGCTGGCTGCAGTGGCAGTACTGATCGTCATGGCAACCCGGGGTAGCGGCGAGAAGGATGACCAGCATTCACAAGACACTCTGGATAAGCAGATAAGCCGACCTCGCGCGACGGGCAGCCAGCCAGAAACCGGGACTAACGACAGTAGTAAAACACCCGCCAAGGGTAAACAGCACTCGCTGTTTGTAATTTTTGCGCACCCTGATGAAGCCACCGATCAGCGCTTGGCCGAGTGGCTGAAAGGCAAACAGGCCCGCTTTGACCCGATCAAGAAGGTTTTTCATATCGATGGCGTGCAGCCCTCCAATCCGATAACGATTGCCAATGCCTTTCCGCCAGGGGAAATGCCTGACCTGTTAAGCGGCGAAGTACATCAACCTATCCGCGGCATCAGCCTGTTGGTCAAGCCACCACTGCACAAAAGGCGCAACAAGCAGATGATTGCCTATGTCGATATTGCCAAGGAGATTGGTGAACTGTTTGACGGCGACATGCTGGATGCCAACCGTGACCCCGCCTCTGATGAGACCTATACCAAAATCATTGGATGAACGGCGCAAGGCATCTATTGAGCATCCAAAGGCTCAGCATTCCAGCAGGCATTGACCTTCAAGCACGGCGGCAAGGCGTGACTGCAGAATATCGACAATGTCGTCATGTTCACCCACCAGCCGGGTAGATACGATTTTTAATGTCGGACGTTCCAGCATGGCAGCGGCATTAATAGTGGCAATATCCCCGCCTTCACCCGCATGTCGGCCCGGCGATAAAAACAGCATGGCCAGAATGACTTCTCCATCCGGCAAAGCCGGATTAGCCAGCAGGGTTTCCAGCAGGGGGTCGTTAAAGCGATAGGCATCGCCTTCGCGGCGCTCCATGGAGGCCGAAGTGACACACCTCACTTCGTCTGCCAGCAGCATGCTCAACTGCCCGGTCAGGCGCTGACGAATGGCCGCTACCTCCGGGATAGGGCTGCCGTGATCCACCAGCACCACGCTGGGCTGAGTCTCCGGCGTCAATTGCTCACGTACATTATCAGCCAGCAATTGCGCCAGGCGCGTATCCACCTCGCCCAGCTCATCCACCAGCGGCATGGCTACACGCACGCGCAGACCCGGAAAACGTGCCTGTGCTGCCGCCATACGTTCCGGCAGGTAGTCGGTCAGGGCGCGACTGGGGCCGAAAAAGAACGGCAACACAATGATTTCCTCAGCCCCTGCCTGGGCCGCTTTCTCAACGGCAGGCCCCAGAGTGACGGCCGGCTCGCCGCCCAGCGCCTCGGCCGGCACCTTGTTGGAGTGCAACAGTGAGGCCGCCTGCACAGAGTAGCCGCTACGTTCACTCAACAGGGCCGCCACGCGGCGCAGATTAAGCGTTGCCTCGGGCCGCAAGGAGCCGTTATCGACCAGAAAAATTGCCTGCATGCTGTCTCCTGACTATGTATGGATCATCTGATTCAGCCACTGGCTAGCACATCGGCGGCGGCACGATGCAGCTGGGCATGGCGCGCAGCCAGGGCGGCAATATCACGGTCGTAACCACCGCCAATGACTGCCGCGACTGGAATATTACGCTCGCGGCAGGCTGCCAGCACGTAATAGTCACGCTGATACAGGCCAGCATCGCTCAGCGCCAGATAGCCCAGCCGGTCATCACGGTGTACGTCCACCCCGGCATCATACAGCACCAGATCCGGCTGATAGGCGACGAGCAGCCCCGGCAGGCGCGCCTCTAGCGCACGGAGATAGTCAGCGTCTCCCAGGTCATTCTCCAGGGCGATATCCAGATCGCTACGTGCCTTGCGCGCTGGAAAGTTGCGGCCAGCATGGATGGAAAATGTAAATACGCCCGCCTCATGAGTGAACAGCCGCGCCGTACCATCGCCCTGATGCACATCGAGATCCACAATCAGCACCCGAGAGACCCAGCCTCTGGCCAAGGCATCGGCGGCGGCCACCGCCAGGTCATTGATCAGGCAGTAGCCGCTGGCCGCATCCGCGTGCGCATGGTGAGTGCCACCGGCGGAATTGCAAGCCAGCCCGGTGGCCAACGCGGCTTCCACCGTTAGCAGGGTGCCGCCGGTCTCAAGCCGCACCCGCTCAACCAGAGCAGGCGACCAGCCAAAGCCGCTGCGCCTTTGGGCGGCACGGTCAAGCTGCCCGCTGATCAGTGCACTGATATACTCCTTGTGATGTACGCGATGTAACGCCTGCAAGCTGGCCGGCTGTGGCTTTTCCCAGCGGATTGGCATCGCCAGCTGCGCTTTTGCCAACTGCTCGCGCAGCACGCGAAACTTCATCATCGGGAAAGGATGGTTATCCGGCAGCTCAATGGTATAGCCAGGGTGATGAATAACGGTCAGCGGCATTGTCAGACACTCGATTTCACACGGGAAAACGCCCATGATGCAGGATACCAGCGCGCTCAACCAGCAGCGCCACCAGATTGCGGATGACGAATCGGTCTGGCTGTTTGGCTATGGCTCGCTTATCTGGAAAGCGGACTTCCCTTACCTGGAGCGCCGCCGAGCCACGATTTATGGCTGGGAACGGCGCTTCTGGCAAGGCTCCCACGACCACCGCGGCACCCTCGAATCACCGGGCCGGGTGGCGACCCTGATTGCCTCGCCGGGCACGCCCTGCCATGGCATGGCCTACCGGATCAGCGGCGAGACGCTCAAACCGCTGGATATCCGTGAAAAAAACGGCTACCTGCGGGAAACGGTTGGCCTACACTTCAGCGATAACAGTACCGCGAGCGGTCTGGTTTACATGGCCACCCAGGATAACCCGGCCTTCCTCGGGGAATCGCCTCTCGCGGCTATCGCTGAGCAGATTGACCGCGCCCACGGCCCAAGCGGCCCGAACCGTGATTACCTGCTTAATCTGGCTCAGGCGCTACGCGAGATGGCCGTTGAGGATGACCACATCATGGCGCTGGAAAGGCACCTGCTGGCCCTGCGCTAGGGTCGCCACGAAGCGGCTAGGTCAACAGCCAGGATAGAATCATCAGCCCCAGCACAATGCGCACAATGGCGCCTAGCAGAGAACCGCGCAGCAGAGCGCTGATGCCCCGCCACAGCACCCACAGCCCGACCACCAGCACCAGTATGCTGAAAAATGACGGGCTGATGCCCAGCGACCCGGCCAGCCCTCTGATAAAATCTTCGAAGGCACCCAGAGAACCATCCGACAAGGACAAAAGCCCGGTTACCAGGGCGCTGATCGCCTCGCCAATGGTTTCTCCTACGCCTTCAAAAAATCCATTTGTGTGTATCATCCGCTTGCCTGCCTTTTGCATCCATCAAGGCGGAGAACTACACCACGGCAAGGCACGGGCTGCAATCCCCATCATTCCGTCGCTGACTGTTCACTCATGCCTAACGCCGCCAACGCCTGGGCCAGCGAATCTTTTTCACGCTCGGCATACAGGCTGATCTCGTCGGTTACCTGGGCGCCCAGCGCCCGTTCAAACTGCGCCTGGTGGGAGCGGCTCTGGTATTCATCACGGTTGGCATCGCCCAGATTGGATTGAAAGATACCGGCAGCACTGATGGGCAGAAAATCTTCGTAGATCATGGGTGTGGCTACCAGAGCGCCTGCGGCAATCAGCGACTCGATATCCTGCGAGTGGGTAACGCTCACACCTGGATCAGCCCGATAGTGGAAGAACGCCAGCTTTTCACGGCGTAAGGCGGTTTCATCATCCGGAAACTCACTGAAGGCGTCCTGCAGGACGGCTTGATGGGCAGCGTTATCAGCAGCAGGCGTTTGACGCGCCTTGGCCAGCAAGCGGTCATACAGGGCTCGGCCTTTATGCGTCAGGGCCACACCACGCTGCTCAATCTCACCAAAACGGGCGCTGTGGTAGCCTTCAGCGGCATCCGCAAAACGGATCGGCTCATCCAGCGCCTTGAAGCTGGTCTGGCGCAGCAGGATCGGACACTGGCGGCGGGGTGGCCCTTCAATCACCGCCTTGGGGTCGATGCCGTATTCCGGCATCTGCCGCTGAACAGCATCAATATCCAGGGTGCGCGGGGTGAGGTGATTGATATGCGGGCCGCGGAAACATACCACGTCAGCAATCAGGCGATGTTCCTGACTAAGCGCCTGATAGGTGGCCACCTCTACCGTTGCCTCCTCATGCCAGCGGAAGGTCTCCAGCGCCTGCTCAACAAACTGCTCAGCATCCTGCTCGTTCAGGCCGCCCTGGCGTTCGCAGCGTTCGATCAGCGCCCTGGCCTCGGGCGTAAAAATGTCCCGTTCGGCCAGAATGGCACTGGCCTGCTCGCGCAGCGCCGGGTCATCAATCAGCTCCAGGCGTAAGAGCGAGGTAAACACCCTGAAGGGGTTGTAGCCTAGTGACGCCTCGTCAATCGGCCGGAAGGCCGTAGAGTGAACCGGCACACCGGCTTCAGAAAG
>JBNJGW010000053.1:0-17684 GCA_051748005.1 Pseudomonadota bacterium
CGATGATCTCCTCAGGTGAAGCGCCAAAAACGGCAGCCAGCGTCTGGTTGACCATGCTGAAGCGGCCATGCCAATCCTTGACAAAAATCGGCGTTGGCAGGGCATCAATCACGTCCTGCAGGAACTCACGGTCTTCATCGGCCTGGTTTTCCAGCGCCAGCCGCTCGGTGGCATCCACGCCGGAGGCAAAGACCCTGCCGTCACGGGCCCGAGCCTGCCACTCCAGTGAATGGTAACGGTTATTTGCGTCGCGAAAGCGGTGAACAAAGTTGATAACGGTGGCGCCTTCCGCCATGCGGATAAAGGCGTCAGTTGTCTGGTCGATATCGTCAGGATGGAGATAATCAAAGGCATGCTGACCCACCATGCTGGCGGGATCATGACCGAGGAGTTCATGGAAGGCCTGGTTGACACGCAAGATGCGCCCGTCGAGATCGGTAATGGCCATCAGGGAAAGCGATACCGCAAAAAACGCCTCCAGATCACTGTGCAAGGCATCCCTGTCGTCTTTGCCTTCAGGGAGCCCTTCAACGTGCCTATCGCTCATTAACTATCGCCCTAACTGTAAACACTCTTTTAATAGTATCTTGCCTGTTAAGTGGATAGTGTAAATCTTTGTTAAGGTTAAGAGTGTGACAGGCAACGTGGTGATGTATCCGAGCATTATCAGAGAGCAATCACTCAACCATTAACTCTGTTAAATTTTTGTCATCGCGAACAAAGTCGAGTTTTTCGACCTCGCCATTCTGAGACAGGGAGATAACGCTGACGGTGCCTTCCTGCCGGGGCAACATGGCCAGCTGTTCTGCCTCGCGGGCCAGCAGCACCCGGAAGGGGTAATCACGTAGAGACGGTATCGCGAACAGGCGGGCAACGAGGCGTGGCATGCCGCTGATATCGGCGACATACACCAGGCCAGCAGCGGTGAAATCACCCTTATCCAGTTCGCCAAAGCTTTGTTCCATCAGGTCATTGGCATCCATATCCGCGCTGAACAGCACGTGACGAACGCCGGGGTAAGGCAGTTGATACGCGTTGCCGAAAGCATCCGGTAGCTGCAATGAGGGAAAGGCATCGCCTGTTTGAAGTGGGCTTGAAGGAGTTTCGCCCTGAGCAAGGCTCAGTGGGGCGATGAACAGGGCAAGGGCAAAAAGCACAGAACGCATGATAACGACCGTATAAGTGGTGGGTTGGGAGTGAATAACCTACGCGCCCAAGTGGCGCTATCACAAGCATTGAGGCTGTGAAAAAACGCCGCATACGCGTGGGTAGGCGGCGTTTTGGGTGACCCCTGCATGCCAGTCACAGTTTCTGATTGATCTGCCAGTCATTGCTGGTCAGCGCCACGCCACCCTGGGTAGTGACCAGCACGGTATCACTGATGCCGATCCCCCACTGGCCGGGCAGGCGCAGGCAGATGGGTAGATGGAACACCATGTTTTCCTCGAAGACTCGCTGTTGGCCACGGGCAATATAGCCGGTGCCTTCCACCCAGCTGGGCGGGAACTGGGCACCCACCGCATAACCAAATACTCCGGAGAAGAATAGCCGTTGCGCATGGGGTGCCAGCACGGCTTCAGCGGCTTTGGCGGCATCATCAAAGGTGTTGCCGGGGCGCATAGCCTGAATCAGCGCTTCATAAATGCCCCGGCAGGTATCGCGTACCGCCTGCATTTCTGTGCTGGCCCGGCCCGCCACAGCAGTGCGCATCATGGGCGCGGTGTAGCGTTGGTAAGCGGAGCCGAATTCCAGAAACACCGGGTCGCCGGGGGCAATGGGGGTGCGTTTGTGGTTGACGTGAATCACGCTGATCCGCCGCCCGCTGGTGACAATCGGCTGCAGGCTCATAAATTCGCTGCCTTCGGCAATCAGGGCGCGGGCGCCTTCGGCGGCGATATCATTATCCGTGATGCCCGGGGCAATGATGGCTTCTGCCGCCGCCAGTCCCGCAGCGGTAATCCGAGCGCTTTCGCGCAGGCAATCCAGTTCAAGCTGCCGCTTGACCAGCCGCTGGCCGTCAAGGAGTTCGCCGCCGTCCGGGTGGAAACGCTCGCCGCCCAGGCGCGCCCGTAACGGCTGGATGACGCCGAAACGTAAGCCCGCGCTGAAGGCATCCAAGCCAACGGCGTGGCAGGGCGCCAAAAGGTCGGCCAAGGGGGCGATCACCTCATCAATGCCTTCCCAGCGATAGCCGAGGATCTCATCCACAGTGGCGGTGACCACCGCCGGGCCGGTTTCTATCGAGGGCACCTGTAAGGTGACGCGCTCAGGGGTGACCACCAGGGCAGTGTGCACCGAGACTTCAAAGGTGTGATAACCGGTCAGGTAGAAAATATCCGCCGGGTCGGTGAGCAACAGGGCATCACGGCCAGCGGCCTGCATCAGGCGGCGGGTATGTGCCAGGCGGGCGGCAAATTCTGCGTTTGGGAAGGGCAGTTCGGCGCCTTGCAGCTGGGCGGCAAGGGCATGGCGGTAAGCGTGGTAATCCATAGGGCCTCCGGGGCAAACGACAGCCAACTCTGGCGAGTTTAGATGTAAAGTCGGCAAGCTGCGCGACACAGGCGTTAACGGCGGCTTTCAACGCTTGGCTGGTGTTCCAAGCTGGGCCATCAAATACTGGTACATGGCGTCGGCGGCAGGCGAAAGGCTTAGCCCTGAGCGGCGTAACAGGCCTATCTGGCGCTCAAGGTGCGGCGTGGCCAGGGGAATAAAGCGCAGCCGCTCATGCTCTTCCTGAAAGGCCAGTCTGGGCAGTGTGGTCACCCCGATGCCGGCTTCCAGCATGGCGGTGAGCGAGATCATATTGGAAATATACAGGGTGCTATGGGACAAAAGCTCTGCCGCCGGTGAGCCTTCCAGCAGGCGCGAAGTACCGTTGCGGATCAGCGTATAGGGCTTGAGTGCCCGCCAGTGCAACGCCGTCTGCTGCGCCAGCGGGTGGTCGTCGCGGCAGACCACGCCAATATCATCGTGCAGCAGGGCTTCAAAGCTCAGCGCTTCATCGGGCAACCAGAGGCTGGTGATGCCGAGTTCGACGTCACCCTTGAGCACCATGTCGTTGACCCGTTCGGAGTGGCCGTCCTGCAGGCTGATATCAATCCCCGGGTAGCGTTGCAGAAAGCCGGCCAGCAGTGATGGCATCAGGCGGCTGGCCACCGAAGGCACGGCAGCGATATCCACCCGCCCGTGCTGCTGACGGGCAATCGCCAGGGCATCCCGGCAGACTCTGTCGTGGTGGGCCACCAGCTCGCGAAAGCGCGGCACGCACCAGTGGCCAAAGGGGGTCAACTGAGCCTTGCCGCCGCCTTTCTCGAACAGCGGCTTGCCAAGCCGTTCCTCCAGGTCGCGTATTGCCATGGAAATGGCCGGCTGGCTGCGGTGCAGCTGGCGGGCGGCCGCATGAAAACCACCGGCATCAAGAATCGCCAGCACATAGCGCATGGGCGCCAGTTTCAGTTCAGGAAGCATGGTCTGTCAGCAGCCGTTCAGAGTGGTAAGTTTTACTGATCATTTTATCTGTATTATTGATTATCCTTATCTTCGCCTCTTCTCTAGCATGGCGTCAAATGCTTGTTATCCACCCTGCTGAAGGAACACTTTATGTCTTCCCCCTACGCGCTTTACATCAACGGTCAATGGGTCGACGGCGACAGCCATATTACCAACGCCAACCCTTCTGACCTGACCGATGTCATCGGTGATTACGCCCAGGCCAGTGCTGCTCAGGTTAAAGAAGCCATTGAGGCCGCGCGCCTTGGCCAGCGGGAATGGGCTAAAACTGGGCTGGAACAGCGCTACAGCGTACTGATGGCCATTGGTGATGAGCTGATGGCGCGCAAGGAAGCGCTGGGGCGCCTGCTGTCGCGTGAGGAAGGCAAGCCGCTGGCAGAAGGTATGGGCGAAGTTGCCCGTTCGGCGCAGTTCTTTCATTACTACGCTGCCGAAGTGCTGCGCCAACTGGATGAGCGGGTCGATTCCGTGCGCCCTGGTGTGGAAGTCGAGACCCGTCGTGAACCGGTGGGTGTGGTGGGGATTATCAGCCCCTGGAACTTCCCCATGGCAACGGCGGTATGGAAGATCGCCCCGGCGCTGGCCTTTGGTAACGCCGTAATCTTCAAACCCGCCAACCTGGTGCCCGCCAGCGCCTGGGCGCTGACCGAGATTATCAGCCGTCAGGCGCTGCCGGCGGGCACTTTCAACCTGCTGATGGGCAGCGGCGGCAGCGTCGGGGAGGCGCTGATCACCAGCCCCGCCATCAACGCGCTGACCTTTACCGGCTCGCTGGAAGTCGGCCGTCGGGTGGCCGCTGCTACCGCCGGCAACCTGGTCAAGTGCCAGCTGGAAATGGGCTCCAAGAACGCCTTGATTGTGGCTGAGGATGCCGATCTGGATCTGGCCGTGGAAGCCGCCTTCAACGGCGCCTATTCCGGCACCGGGCAGAAATGCACCGCTTCGTCGCGTCTGATCGTCCATGCTGCCGTGCATGACGCCTTTGTCGAAAAGCTGACCGCGCGGCTGGCCAACGCCAAGGTCGGCCCGGCCCTGGAAGAAGGGGTGCAGATTGGCCCGGTGGCCGATGAACGTCAGCTTGAATCCAATCTGAACTGGATCGAGCGCGCCCAGGCCGAGGGGGCCACCCTGGCCTTCGGCGGCGAGCGGGTCGCGTGTGCCAGCGACGGTTACTTCATGGCGCCGACCCTGTTTGTGGATACCACCAACGCCATGGCGATCAACCGTGAAGAAGTCTTCGGCCCGATTGCCTGTGTGATCAAGGTGGCGGATATGGACGAGGCGATTGCCACCCTGAATGACACCAACTTCGGCCTGACTGCGGGCATTATTACCGATTCCCTGGCCCTGGCCACCCGCTTCAAGGCACAAGCCGAGACCGGCTGCGTGATGGTCAACCTGCCGACGGCGGGTACGGATTACCACGTGCCCTTCGGTGGGCGTAAGGATTCCAGTTTCGGCCCGCGTGAACAGGGGCGCTATGCGCGTGAGTTCTACACCGTGGTCAAGACCTGCTACGTCAAGGCGTAAGGAGTCGCGCATGTCCAGACAGATGCTGACCGTGGATGGCTTGCAGTATTCCAACTGGTCCCGGGAGATTTTTGAACAGATGCGCGAGGGCGGCGTGGATGCCGTCCACGCCACCCTGGTCTACCACGAAAACCTGCGCGAGACCCTGACCCGCATTGGTGAGTGGAACCGCCGTTTTGAGGCTCACGGCGACCTGATCATGCCGGTTCATGCGCCTGGCGATATCGAGCGCGCCCGCGAGGCGGGCAAGGTGGGCATCTTCTTTGGCGCCCAGAACTGCTCGCCGATCGAGGACGACATCGACATGGTGGCGGTGCTGCGTCAGCTGGGCCTGTTGATCATGCAGCTGACCTATAACAACCAGAGCCTGTTGGCCTGCGGCTGTTATGAGAGCGAGGACAGCGGTATTACCCGCTTCGGCCGCCAGGTGATCCGCGAGATGAACCGGGTCGGTATGGTGATTGATATGTCGCACAGCAGCGAGCGTTCGACCCTGGACGCCATCGAGCTTTCCGAGCGGCCGGTGATTATCTCCCACGCCAACCCAAGCTTCTTCCATGATGCCAAGCGCAACAAGTCGGACAAGGTGCTCAGGGCGATTGCCGAAAACGACGGCCTGCTGGGCTTTTCGGCCTATCCCTTCCACCTGAAGAACGGCCCGGACTGCACCCTGGAGGACTACTGCGACATGATTGCCCGCACCGTGGACCTGATGGGTATCGAGCATGTTGGCCTGGGAACCGACCTGTGCCAGAACCAGCCAACCGCGGTGCTGGAATGGATGCGCAACGGTCGCTGGTCAAAAGAGATGGATTACGGCGAGGGCAGCGCCAGTAATGCGGGTTGGCCCAGGCCGCTGGCCTGGCTGCGCGATAGCCGCGATTTCCCCAACCTGATTGAGGCTCTGCGCGCCAAAGGCTTCGCCGAGCAGGATGTCGCCCGCATCATGGGGCGCAACTGGGTCGCATTGCTGGAACGCACCACGACCCCGATGGCCTGAACGCCCTGAATGGCCGGGCTGATGAGCCACCCATTAACGATAACAACCTACAATAATCAATAATGAGGTTTCCCCATGGACTCTTCCTCTAACACGCCACCTCGTAAGGATGATGCCTCCGGGCTTGGCAAGTTCGGCGACCCTGTCGTGCTTGGGCTGAGCGGCGGTTTTGTCATCCTGTTTGTCGTTCTTTCACTGATCAATACCGAGGGCGTCGCCGGCGCCATTTCAAGCGGCTTTGCCTGGACCGCCGCCGTGCTGGGCGCGTATTTCCAGCTGCTGTTGCTGCTGACCTTTTTTATTGCCATTGGCCTGGCGGTGTCACCGGCGGCCAGTGCCAGGGTGGGCGGTCTGGAGTCGCCTGAGTTGAGCACCTTCAAATGGCTGTCGATCATCATGTGTACCCTGCTGGCCGGGGGCGGGGTGTTTTTTGCCGCCGGTGAGCCGGTGTACCACTTTGTGGTGACGCCGCCGGCCTTTGATAGCGAAGCCGGCACGGTGGAAGCGATTGCCAGTGCGCTGGCGCAGTCCTTCATGCACTGGGGCTTTCTGGCCTGGGCGGTGCTCGGCTCATTGACGGCGATTGTGCTGGCCTATTGGCACTACGACCGCGGCCTGCCGCTGCAGCCGCGCACCCTGCTTTACCCGGTACTGGGGGAGCGTCTGATGCGCAGCTGGGTCGGCGGTGTGGTTGATGCCTGCTGCGTGATTGCGGTGGTCGCGGGCACCGTTGGCCCGATCGGCTTTCTGGCCACCCAGGTCAGCTTTGGCCTGCATGAGCTGTTTGGGATCAGTGAAGGCTACATGACCCAGCTGATGATCCTTGTTGTGCTGGGTGCTGTCTACGTCACCTCGGCGGCGACCGGTATCCATAAAGGCATCCAGCTGCTCAGCCGTTTTAACGTCTTTCTGGCACTGGCGATTGCGGCGGTCATCTTTGTGTTTGGCCCGACGCTGTTCTTTACCAACGCCTATCTGCAGGGGTTCGGTGTCTATATCAGCTCCTTCTTTGCCATGGCCACCATGACCTCGGAAACTGCGCCGGGCTGGTGGATGCAGTGGTGGACGGTGTTCTTTTTTGCCTGGTTTATCGGTTACGGCCCGCTGATGGCGATTTTCGTGGCGCGTATCTCCCGCGGCCGAACCGTTCGCCAGATGATTCTTGCCGTGGCGGTGATGGCGCCGATTGCCACCACCGTCTGGTTTACCCTGCTGGGCGGAGCCGGTATCCATTACCAGCTAAGCGGTGTAATTGATCTGGCTGAGGCGCTTAACAACTTCCAGTTTGATGTGGCGACCCTGACCGTGGCCCAGGCGCTGCCGGGGGGTGTTGTCATGGCGCTGGCGATCCTGCTGCTGACCACCATCTTTGTCGCCACTACCGGTGACTCGATGAGCTATGCCATTGCCGTGGTGTGTACCGGGCACGACCAGCCACACACCGCCGTGCGGATTTTCTGGGGCATCACCATGGCACTGATGGCCGCCATCCTGCTGTATATGGGCGCCGGCCAGATCGGTGTGCTGCAGCAGTTTATCGTGATTACCGCGATTCCCGTTTCCCTGGTGCTGTTGCCCTCGCTGTGGCTGGGCCCGCAAGCAGCCTATGCCATGGCGCGTGAGCAGGGGCTGAGCACCCGCAAGAAGGTGGTTGTTCATGAGTAACCGCGAATGGGGGCTGGCGCCGCTGGCCCCGTTGAATCTGCGCTGCGCCGATGATGTCATGCAGCTGGAGCGTCTGGGCAGCCTGCATGCCTGCCGCCTGAGTTTTGTGCGCACCCTGGTGCGCCAGATGGGGCGTCAGCGCTGGCAGGTCAGCCGCGAGCGTTTTGACCTGGATGAAAACGGTTACGGCACCGCCATCTACCGCCTGCAGACGCCTTACGGGCGCTACCACGGGGTGATGTTTGCTCAGGCGCTGGACGATTCGCGCCGCTCCGACCGGGTAATTGCGGACGCCTGGGATGTCACCTTTGGCCTGATTGAAGGCGATGTGGACGCCAGCCTGCTGGAACAGATGGCGGCCAACGTACCCCTGCAGGAAGCCGGCCGCCAGCACCCCAGGGTGCTGGTGATTTCCCGCGCCAACAAAAGCCTGCGCAACTTTGCCCACTTTGTAAAAGCGCTGGCCAAGGGCGAGCAGCCCGACCCCGAGTGGCTGACCCGGGTCGGCTATCTGTATCGCACGACGGCGGTCTATGGCAACGGCAAGTTCGGCATTGCCGATTTTGCCCGCCTGCATGAAAACCCGGATTTTCGCCGGCCTTTTTCAGCGCAGATGGCAGGCGTCTATCTGCTGCGCCATTTCTCGATTGAGCAGGTCGAGCACCTGGCCCGCTGTCAGGCGCCGCAAACCGCCTGTGCCCTGGCCACCGAACTGCGCCGTTATCTGGGTATCGGCAATTCCACCGGCCTGGGCATGGCGCCGTTTTTGATCAGTCATCCGCAATTGATCGCCCAGTGGGTCAATCAGCGGGAAACCGCCCTGGCCTTGGCCCAGCGCCAGTTACCCAGCGAGGAAGACCGCCAGCGGATGCTGGCGCTGACCCGGCGCGCCCTGCAGCACCTTGAAGAAACCGTGACCGAGGATGGCGAACAGACCGAACGCAATGCCGAGACCGTCGCCAGCCTGCCGGATGTACTGGTCTGGCTGGAAAGTGCTCCTCTGGAAGACGATCTGTGGGCGCAGCTGACGGCCTGGAGCGAACGCACCCTGTCGCTTGAAGCCCAGGAGCTGATCAATACCCTGCTGATCGAGCTGTATCCAGAGCTGGTTGACCCATTGGAGGAGCAGATGGGGGTAACCGAAAACCTCGACCTTCAACCGGACATGCCGTTGATTCGCCTGCGCCAGTTGATCGAGACCCATTACAACTGGGCGCTGGCGCATGATTACCAAAGCCGCGAAGGCAGCTACTGGTTCTGGTACCGCTCGGTAGAAAAGGAAGAGCCACGCCTGGGCGTGCGTCACGAAGAAGCCGGCGCCGAGAAGGAGATGCTGATTGCCATGGGGCCCAGAGTTGCCCATAGCCATACGGCCATCTGCGAATTTCTCGAGGACAACCCCCGGGCAAAGGTGGTGGATTTCCTGCTCGCCAAGCCGCGTCACAAGGAAATCATCCGCCGGGTGCAGACCCTGGTGAAGGATACCTATGGCGATATCCACGCCAATCTCTGGCATCAGGATATGAAGCCCATGCACCTGTTGCGCACCAAGCTGGCATTTTTCGGCGCCAGCCGCTTTGACCCGAAATCAGACCGTTGGGTGCGCATCACCCTGTTCCAGGGCGCGCCCCTGGTGGAAGAACTCAACGCCGAGCCCGAGGATCTTGGCCGCTTCGATGACTGGAGTTTTCCGCTGCAGCCGCAGCGTGAAAACGGTGCTGTCGGCCCTGCAGGGCTATCGCCACAGGCAGAGCCAGCCGCACTTTGTAACCATCAACCTGCGCAGGGAGAAAGCCCATGAAAGTCTCCTTCAATGAGCTACAGGGGCTGTGCCGCAAGGCCTTCACCGGGATCGGTTTTGAAGACGGCGATGCCGCGGACGCCGCAGACATGGTGGCCTGGATGCAGTGCCATGGTTTTAATGCGGTCGACCAGCTCAACCGAGGGCTGGACTTCCTGCTGGAAGAAGACCCGGAATCCCTGCCGCAGGTGATTTATCAGGACGGTGACCTGGCGGTGCTGGATGGCCACGGCCAGAGCGTGCTGCGCAGCATCAGCCTGGCCACCGAGCTGGGCTTTGCCAAGGCCCGTGCGCGGGGGCTTTCAGTGGTCAAGATCCGCCGCTGCCACAACCGTCAGTTGATCATGGGCTACCTGTCCCGCCTGGCCGGGCGGGGCATCAATATCACGGCTTTCTGGCGTAATGCCCAGGTGCCGCTGACCGAGCAGGTCGTGGGCTTTCGGGCCGGTCATCCCACGCCTGAAGTGCGTATCTATTCGGTGCGCGATGTGCCGGAAGAAAACGAACCCAACGACGGCATCACCCTGGTGATGGCCAACCACGTTGAGCTGCTGCCTTCTCTGGGCGCTGACCATGACCTGGATCTGCTGGCGCGTCACTCGGAATCCGACCTGATGGCCTGTCGCGAGCGCTCCCTGCAGGAGGGTATCGAGGTGGACGATGCCATCTGGTCACGCCTGAAGGCGCTGGCGCACCGTATTCTGGTCGAGTCATCAGAGGCGTCCCGAGGCGGCGCCGGTGCCGGCGTCAATGACAATGACTGAGACCCCCTCAGGGTGTGACAATCTCACACATCGTGGTAGATGGCATAAGGTTATAAATTAAAGGTCTTTTCAACAGCCAAGGAGAGACCTGAATGCCTTTTTCCCAGCGAGTATTGACCACTGCCTGTATCGCCCTGCTCAGCCTGAGCGTTTCAACCGCCAACGCCGAAGATGCCAAACGTGATGTCGCTGAGCTTTCAACGCCGATTGTGATGTTGACGCCGGTAGTTGCCAAAAATGCCCAGGAGCTTGAGTTGAATGCCGAGCAGCAGGCGGCACTTGAAGACTGGCTGGCCAGCAGCCCGGCCGTGCGTGAAGCCCTTGAAGACCGTGTCATTGCTCAGCGTGGCGAGCTACGTAGCATGATTCTGGCAGGCGCTGACCCACAGGCCCGTGCTGAAAAGGCCGCCTATATCGGTCAGCTGGAATCCGAGCTGTTAATGATGCGCTCCAACTGTGCCGACCACTGGCGAAACGTACTGAGCGAAGAACAGTTTGCCAGGGTGCTGGAACTGGCCGGCAGCTGATCGACAGTGTAAGCACCTGATGATACTCGGGTGCCTGCAGCACAGTGGATCTGGCACTATCATTGCTGAGGGCACCAAGGCGGATGACGCCGGCAATCCACCCTACGGCTCTGTCATTCCCGAGTGGGGTAATCGGGAATCCCCCTTGAGTTTGCTGCTGCCGCCCGAACACCAAGGTCAACATGGACTCCCGCTAAAGGCATACGGGAATAACGGATGTGGGCCTGCAAGTATGACGTTTGCGGGGTATGTTAATTGGCTTTGCTTTGTGCCAGTGAGGAAAGCGTTTCGCCAATGGAATGCAGCATTTCCTGGGTCTGGCCAACATCCTGGCGTATTTCCTTGGCGGAGGACGACGAACGCTCGGCCAGTTTGCGCACTTCTGCTGCAACGACCGCAAAACTTCTGCCTGCTTCACCCGCCCGTGCCGCTTCAATAGCGGCATTCATTGAAAGCAGATGCGTCTGAGTGGCCAGCTCATCGATACTGGTGACCAGACCGCTGATCCGCTCGCTGCCCTGATCCAGCTCATTCATCTTGCGCTGCATGGCATCACGCATGGCAACCTCAGCGGTAACATCACGCAGAAAGGCCGTATAGTGGGTTTCATCCCCCAGTTTAAGTTTTGAGATCGAGACGCTGGCCCAGCGCTGGGAGCCATCCTTATGGGGTACCGGCAGCTCCGTGGTTTTACCGACAATATGGTCTTCGCGACCATTGCGGTTGGCGTTGACGTGATTGTCATGGTCGGGTTTGACATGGGCAGGGACCAGCGTCTTGACGTTTTCGCCCAGTACTTCTTCTGCCTTGTAGCCCCAGAGCTTTTCAGCCGCTGGGTTGAAGAACGTAATCAGGTTCTGGTTATCAATGGTCACCACAGCGTCGAGTGCCTGTTCCAGGGTCTGGGTAAAGCGTTCATCCGCGTTGCGCTGCTCGGTTACATCCTTGGCAAAAGCGGTATAACCAATCTCGCCCTGATCGCCGACCACCTTGGAAATCGACAGGTTGACCCAGCGTTTTACACCATCCGCGCGTTCCATCAATACATCGCGGCTGGTACCAACGATGCGGTCTTCGCCTGTCTGGCGGTGGCGCTCAATAAAGCCATCGTGCTGGTGCCGATGTTCTTCAGGTACCAGCACCTTGACGTTTTTTCCTATCACCTCATCTGCGCGATAGCCCCAGAGATTTTCGGCCGCCGGGTTAAAGAAGGTAATCCGATTATCTGCATCAATGGAGACAACGCCATCGACTGCCTGCGAGAGTGTCTGCTCTACCAGGCTTTGTTGCGGATTATCCGATGACTGCTGGCGTCCTGGAGTAGCAAGGCGCGGCAGCAGGGTAATACACAAGGCCTGCTCGCTGTTTGGCAACTGCACGGGCGCACTGTACAGGGTGACTTCATTCAGAGTGCCCCAGGCATCCACTGCTTCACAGTGATGCCCATTCGACTGATGGCTCTCCTGAAGCAGACCCTTAATGGCTTGGTCATCAAGGTCCGGTACAAGGGTACCTAACCCATAGCCGTTCATTGGTGTGTCCGGTGTTTCCCAGTCGCGTATGAAGGCCTGGTTACGGTAGCGGATCATGCCGCTGGCATCGCACAGCAGGGTAGCCACAGGCAGGTGCTCATAGGCACTGGCCAAGGTACCATGGCTTTCGATCATGGCCTGATCTGTGGAATGATCTGTGGGGCCAAAAGGCAGTAAGGATGTCCCCGTGATACGGGCAAGTAGAGCCTTCATGTAGTAACCTCCCTGTTCAGTCGATATAGATGATTATGTTATAAGTTCTAGTTGGTGCAGGCATACTTGTACAATTCTTTAATGTTTCTTTTTGTTAAATATTAAGGCGCATGCAGACGCTGCAAAAATTATCCATTAGTAATCAATGTTTTAATGTGGATATTTTATAGAGAAAAAAATTAATAAGCGTTAAAATCTTGCGCATCTAAAAAACACCTCCTAATGTACATTTATTGTATAGCTTTTGAGGCGCTTTTTGCACAGCACTTTCGTACGGTAGCAGGCTAGGGAGCACCGTCAGTAAAAGTAGCCGGTGAGCAATAAGGAGATAGGACGATGGAGAGCAAGACACGCGGATGTGCCAGGGTGGAAGGGCACTGCCGACGCTGTGAAGGCACATTGCCGTTTGATATCACCATGGCGTTTCAGCCCATTGTGGATGTAAAAAAAGGCAAGATATATGCGCACGAAGCTCTGGTTCGCGGCCCAGACAATGAACCTGCCGGGCAGGTACTGGCTCAGGTAACAGATAAACTGCTCTACCGGTTTGATCAGGCCTGCCGTGTCAAGGCGATTGAACTGGCCAGCCAGTTGGGTATGCGCCAGCCGCTATCCATCAATTTTCTGCCTAATGCAGTCTATGAACCGGAAGCCTGCATTCAGGCTACGCTGGAAGTCTCCCAGCGTGTGGGGTGGCCCGTTAACAAACTGATTTTTGAAATCACCGAAACCGAAAAAGTAAGTGATCAACAGCACCTCCAACGTATTGTAGATGCCTATCGCCGGATGGGTTTCAAGGTGGCGCTGGATGACTTTGGCAACGGCTTTGCCAATCTGGACCTGTTGACCACGCTTACCCCGGACAAGCTGAAGATCGACCGTTCCCTGGTGATGGGCTGTGACAGCGACAAACGTCGCCAGGCGATGCTTCGCTCCCTGGTTCATCTGCACCGTGACCTGGAACTAAGGCTGATTGCGGAAGGCGTTGAAACCGCCGCAGAAGCCCGCTGGCTATTGGCTGCCGGCATTAACCTCCAGCAAGGCTTTTTCTTTGCTCGCCCTGCTTTTGAGCAGGTGATCGAAAATGTTGATGATGCTCTTGAAGTCGTCCATCAGGCACCTATGGCCCGCAAGGCACGGACGCTGGGTCGTTTTGCTACTGCCATGAAGCGCGGCGAGGCCGTTTATCAGGCCGGTTAACGGCGAATGCCGATGGTTCTGCCAGCCATGGCCGGGTGCTCTGCCGGACGAGGCAGCGCCTCGATAGCGGCCTGAATAGCCGAGGGAAAGGGCGCTGGGCGTACCGAGGTGCTATCCATACCCATCAGCATCTGCTCGCTGGTGGCCAGCCGTTCCCCTTGACTGTCATGCAGCTCAAAAAATACATGCAGGCGCTTGGTATCGCTATCCAGCAGTGCCAGTGAAACCGCCAAGGGTTCGCCCTGATGGGTTTCACGCTGGTAACACAGGTGGGTTTCCAGCGTATAAATGGTATAGCCATGTTCGGCCCGCCCGCTTTCATCCAGGCCGATATGCTCCATCAACGCCTCCACCGCCAATGAAAATACCCGCGCATACTCGGCGTCGTTCATATGGCCGTTATAGTCGACCCACTCAGCGTCTACCCGGGTGCTGAAGATAATCATTGTGTGGCTCCCTGGTTGTTATTGCTCGGCTGCGCGCAGGATGGCATCCAGCGCGGCCTGGTAGCCCTGGGTGCCCAGCCCGGCAATCACACCGTTGGCGCGCAGTGATACGTAGGAATGCTGGCGGAAAGCCTCGCGCTGGTGAACATTGGAAATATGCACCTCAATCACCTTACCTTCAAAGGCGTTGAGCGCATCCAGAATCGCGACCGACGTATGGGTATAGGCGGCCGGGTTGATGATGATGGCCTGGGTGCCATCAATGCGCGCGGCCTGAATCGCATCAATCAGCGCGCCTTCATGGTTGCTTTGCAGGCAGTCCAGCTCCCAGCCGGCCAGCACGGCTTTTTCACGCAGAGCATTATTGACGTCATCCAGGGTTTCATGGCCGTAGATATCCGGTTCCCGGCTGCCCAGCAGGTTGAGGTTAGGGCCGTGAAGAACCAGGATTTTATGCTGGGTGTTGGGATAGGTGGGCATGGCGGCTCCTGAACAAGAAAATAGATCAAGCATCATTCTAACCACACAGAGGCCGACGCGGCATGGGCGCCGGGTTAAAAAAGCGCGCTAAAAAAACGCCCCTGACAGAAATCCGTCAGGGGCGCCAGCGTCAGTCACTCGTCAGGCGGTTAGCCAAACAGTGCGAAGCTGCCAGAGTTCAAGAACATATGGACGATAATACCGGCGATATAGCCCAGCATGATCACCGGGGTCCAGCGCAGGTGGCCCATAAAGGTGTAGGCCCCACGGGCCTGGCCCATTACCGCTACACCGGCTGCTGAACCAATCGACAGCAGGCTACCACCGGTACCCGCGGTCAGGGTGATCAACAGCCACTGCCCATGGGACATATCCGGCTCCATGGTCAGTACCGCAAACATCACCGGGATGTTATCGACCAACGCCGAGATTACCCCCAGAGTGATGTTGGCACCGGTAGCATTCCAGCCCAGGTAGAGGCTTTCGGAAAGCATCGCCAGATAGCCCATGAACCCAAGGCCGCCTACGCACATGACGACCCCATAGAAGAACAGCAAGGTGTCCCACTCGGCCCGCGCCACGCGGTTGAAGACATCAAAGGGCACCACGCTACCCAGCTGCTGCAGCTTCTTGTGATCACCCCGGCGGCTGTAGCGTTCACGCTTGCGCTCCAGCGAGCGCGGCAGGCTGCGACGCAGGTAATAACCAAAAAACTGCAGGTAGCCCAAGCCCGTCATCATGCCCAGCACCGGCGGCAGGTGCAGCAGGGTGTGGCAGAGTACGGCCGTGGTAATGGTCAGCAGGAACAGGAAGATGATGCGACGTGCGCCGCGTTTCAGGTAGACGTCTTCGTAAACGCTTTCCGGCTTGGCATCCTTGATAAAGAAGCTCATCACGATGGCCGGCACCAGGAAATTGACCAGCGACGGGAAGAACAGGATAAAGAACTCCTGAAACTCGACCATGCCGGCCTGCCAGACCATCAGGGTGGTGATATCGCCGAAGGGGCTGAAGGCGCCGCCCGCGTTGGCCGCCACCACGATATTCACACAGGCCAGGTTGATAAAGCGCTTGTCGCCTTCGGCCACCTTGGTCACTACGGCGCACATCAAAAGGGCGGTGGTCAGGTTATCGGCAATCGGCGAGAGCACAAAGGCCAGCGCGCCAGTCAGCCAGAACAGCTTGCGGTAATTAAAGCCCTTACGCAGCATCCAGGAGCGCAGGGCATCAAACACCTTGCGCTCGTCCATGGCGTTGATATAGGTCATCGCCACCAGCAGGAACAGCATCAGCTCAGTGAATTCCAGAAGCGTTACGCGAAACGCATGTTCGGAATCTGCCGACATGCCGTTCTGGACATACACCCAGCCGATAAGGCCCCAGATAATACCGGCGGCTACCAACACAGGCTTGGACTTGCGCATATGGATCTTTTCTTCGGCGATAACCAGCATGTACGCCAACACAAAGACCGCAACGGCAAAAAAGCCCACGCCTGTACTGGTCAGGTCAAGCTCGCCGGTAGCCGCCAGCAGCGCAGGGCTGAACAGCATAAGCGCCGCAAAAGCGCATGTAGCCAACAAAAAAAGCCAGCGGCGATGGCATCGCGGCTGGCTGGGAGGTTCGTTCAAGGGAGTCATAGTGAGTTTATCCTTACCGTCTTTCGTCCAAAGGCGTGAAAGAGAGTGGTTGATATAAGGGGTGGCAAAAAGCCGCATTAGTTTAGCAGCCTGTATTGCGATGCAATAAGGAATAAAAACGAATGAAGCTCATGGATAGCCCGATAACCGTGTCTTTTTTTTGTAAGGTAGCCTTTTGGGGAATGGTATCTTCGTAAGAAGTGGTTTTCACAGGATAATGAACTGATGTTGACATTCGACTTTATGTGCAGGCTTTTACATTGCGTCACATAACAATGCCTTGAATTCCTCAAGTTAGAAATTTTCCCGCCGAAGGACTAGACTATCATTATTAAAAAAAGTGAACGGGTAGGTTTGTTTTCGTCATGCGCGGCAGGTCTATCGGCTCACTTAAACCCATAAGCCTTGTCAGTAGTACCGCCTGAAGTGACAGCCAAACGTGCTGATCAGACCATAAAAGCGGCAAAATCTGCGGGCAAGGCAAAGGATTAGGTTCTGGTATGTCTATTTCATCACTGGGTATCGGGTCAGGGCTGGATCTGAATGGCTTGCTTGATCAGCTGCGCGATGCTGAGCGTGAAAAGCTTGAGCCAATCGAACAGCAGCTGGAATCCGAACAGACCCGCATCTCGGCCTACGGCCAGCTTGAAGGGGCGCTCTCGGAGTTCCAGTCAGCGGCAGGGGCGCTTGGCGATACCTCCCTGTATGAGAGCCTGTCGACTAACACCAGCGGCGAAGCCGTAAGTGCAGCAGCGGATGAGACGGCCATGCCGGGCAGTTACAACGTTAATGTAACTACTCTGGCCACCCGGGGTACCCTGGCATCCGAGGGTGTTAATGAGGTCAGTGCCTCTGATGAAGCCATTCCCGGCCTGGCCGAGCAGGCCATGACCTTCACCTTCGGTAATGGCGATACCGCCGATGTCAACATTGCTGCCGATAGCTCCCTTGAGGATATCCGTGATGCCATTAATGCAGATGCCGAGGCAGGCGTTAATGCCTCGGTAATCAACGATGGTGACAACTATCGCCTGGCGCTCAGCTCTCGGGAGACGGGTGCTGATGCTTCCATCAGTAGTTTTTCGTTCAGCGAAGCAGATGCAGCGCCGTTTACCGCCGATACGAGCAATGCTGCCCAGCCGGGCACGGATGCTTTACTCAACGTCAATGGCGTAGAGATCAACAGCGCGACGAACCAGGTAGAGGGCGCCATTCAGGGCGTCACGCTCAACCTGCAAAGTGAAGGCACCGCCAGCGTAGCCGTTGAGCAGGACACCCGCGCCGTGCGCGAGGCCGTGACGGGCTTTGTGGATGCCTATAACGGGCTCAGAAGCACCACTGGCGAGCTGACCGCTTTTGATGCTGAAAGTGGTCAG
>JBNJGW010000054.1:0-8619 GCA_051748005.1 Pseudomonadota bacterium
GATCTGTTCGCATTTGCATTTGATGATATTGCCATCGATGCCTACGAGGCTCATCCCCATATCAAGGCACAGGTAGCCGTATGAACACTGTTAAACCGTCATCTTCGGCAAGCTTCGAACCGCTGGTCCCTGTGGCCATGATTGTTGCCATGGCACAGAATCGAGTGATTGGTGTCGATGGCCAGCTGCCCTGGTATCTGCCGGAGGATCTTAAGTTCTTCAAGCGTATGACTCAGGCCAAGCCTCTGGTGATGGGGCGCAAAACCTTTGCCTCCATTGGTAAGCCGCTGCCCAACCGGCTGAACATTGTAGTGACCCGAGATAAAAACTGGTCACATCCCGGCGTAAGAGTCTGCCATTGCTTGCAGGATGCCCTGGAACTGGCTGATCAACAGGCGACGATTGAAGCGGCTGAAGAGGTGATGGTCATGGGTGGCGGCGAGATCTATACGCAAGCACTTGATTTGGCTCAGCGTTTATATATCACCGAAGTCAAGGTTGAGGTTGAGGGAGATACTCGTTTCCCCGAACTTGGACACACTCAGTGGCAGGAAAGCCAGCGGGTAGCCGGCACCCCGCAGCCGGGCCAGCCAGACTACGATTTTGTTATCTATGAACGTCGTGCACCCGCATCGTCAGGTGTGACAGGCCAAGGAGATTGAAATGTCGGCCAGCGTGATGCAACTATTGGATGATCTGGAAGCCCGGCTTCAACAGGCGCAAGAAGTAATAGCCACCTTGGAGGCGCAAAATCGCCAGTTAGCCAATCAGTTGGCTGAAAGTACGCCGGTACAGCCACCTGTCGATGAGCCTTCAGTTGATGAAACCTCAACGGGTCAGGCAGATACTGGTTTGCCGACCCACGCTTCCATGCCGGCCCCCCCCAGTCCTCATCAATTACTTGAGCAGTGGTATGAGCGTTACCCTCAGGCGTTTTCCAAGGGCCGAACCCAGCCGCTCAAGGTAGGCATTCATCAGGATCTGGCTGACAGAGAGCCCTGGTCGAATAAATTGATCCGCCGTGCATTAGCCAACTATGTCAACTTGCCACGTTACATCAAGGCAATGCGGGAAGGTGTCGAGCGTATCGATCTTGAGGGTAACAGTGCTGGTGTGGTGGATGCACAGGCCGCTGAGTTTGCAGCTCAAAAGCGTAAAGCAAAGCAGCAGACTCAATCTTCAGAAGCTGGACGCCTTCAAAAACAGCCGGGTAAAAAAACACCTGACAAGCGATATTCAGAGCAACAGCGCCCAGAAAAGCAGCATTCAGCTAAAAGGCCTGAGGCAGGCAAGGCACCACACAGAAAGACCAAGGCGCATAACAAAGCCGCTGAACCAAAAAATAAGTGTCCAGAAGCGCTTGTGGATACGCCAAAGCCAGCAGACTCTCGAGGCCAGCCGTTAAGCATGGAAGAAAAACTGGCCAGTCTGCAGGCAAAGTTTAAAGCACGCTGAGACAGGTCAGGTCGGACGAGGTTCCGAAAAAAATCACGATTAATTAAAGAACAGTGTTTTTTTCTATTGCGTTCCTGCAAATCCCGGTATAAAGTTCTACCTGCGAGCATTGGAATATAACAAGGCTAGTATGGAACTGAGGCAGCATGTCTGCCATAAAAATCAGACCTGCTAACCAATACAGGCAAAATAGCCTGATTAAACGATCGAAACAGTAAGCTAGTTAAGGAAACTACTCATGAAAAAGACACTTTTAGCAACTGCCGTTATCAGCGCAATTGCCGCTATGGGCGCAACCTCAAGCGTTCAAGCTGCTACCGTATATGACCAGGACGGCACCAAGATGGACATCTATGGCCGTATCTCCATGGGTATTCGTGGCGGCGGTCCCGAGTATAACGCCGACGACCAGGAAGTTGATAACGGCGCAGAATTCGTCGATGTCTATTCTCGTCTGGGCTTTAACCTGAGCCAGCAGGTCACCAACGACCTGACCGCTTTTGGTCGTCTGGAATGGCGTTTTACTGGTGATGAGCGTGACACCTCTTCCGGCTTCAGCGAAATCCGTCAAAGCTACCTCGGCCTGCAGAGCGACCAGTTCGGTACTGTTCAAGCCGGTAACTTTGATAGCTTCTACAACCAGTTTGTTTCCCTGCCGTTCGATGTTTACATCGACCGTGGTCTGGAATTCTCTGGTCATCCGAAGCAGTCGCGTGGCGACTCTATCGGTTACTACACGCCTGACCTCGAAGGCTTCACTGTCTTCCTGCAGGCCAAGCACTACAGCGTACGTGACGATGTAGAACCGACTCTTGAGGAAGGCAACGTAATTGCTCCTCAAGGTGGTGTTCGTTACCAGCAAGGTCCGATCACTGTAGGTCTGGGTTTTGTTGAAGACGTCGTACGCGGCGGTGGTAATGGTGAGCTGTTGGGCGGCCTGATCGGTTCTTACGCAGTCAACGACCAGCTGTCTCTACGCCTGGGCTATGAAGGTCGTGAGAACAGCGACACTCGTGGCGGCGGCTACGACACTGTCGGTCTGGGTGGTACTTACTCCACTGGCCCATGGGCATTTAACGCCGATCTTTATGATATCAACCCGGATGGTGAAGGCGATGACCGCACTTCCTGGGCGCTGGGCAGCTACTATAAAGTTTCCAGCAACTTCAACGTCTTCCTGGAAGTCCAGCAGAAAGATCAGCAGTCAGTTAACGTCACTCTCGATGGCTTGGACTCTGAAATTGATAACACCGCTAGCGACGACGTCTACTACGTCACTGGTGCTCGCTACTTCTTCTAAGCCTTGGGCTTGAAGTAAGTTAGTATCCCATCACACGTCGAGTGTGATAAAACCGGCCCTCCAGGGGCCGGTTTTTTTTCGTCCCACATCCAAGTCAATAGACGGAGTGAGTATGACGACACAACAAACCAAGACAATTGATCTTGCCCTTCAGGGCGGAGGTTCTCATGGTGCGATTACCTGGGGCGTGCTCGACAGGCTACTGGAAGACACGCGGCTGAAAATTTCGGCTATCAGTGGTACCAGCGCAGGGGCAATGAACGCGGTGGTATTGGCGGATGGGTTGCATGAAGGTGGCCGGGAGGGCGCACGGGAATCACTGCATCGGTTCTGGCGGGGAGTGAGCGATGCGGCGCGCTTTTCACCTATCCAGCCAGCGCCCTGGGATTGGCTGATGGGCAACAGCAGCCTGGATCATTCGCCGAGTTATCTGTTGTTCGAGAGCCTGACCCAGCTGGTGGCGCCGGCCAAGCTGAACCCCTTGGGCATCAATCCGCTGCGTGATCTGGTGGCCGAACTGGTGGATTTTGAACGGGTCAATGCCTGCCGCAGTGCCACTGTGTTCGTGACAGCCACCAACGTGAGAACCGGGCGCGCCAAGATATTCAGCCAGCCTGAGATCAGTGCGGATACGGTGATGGCGTCTGCCTGCCTGCCGTTTATGTTTCCGGCGGTTGAAATCGATGGCGAAGCCTACTGGGATGGTGGCTACAGTGGCAACCCGGCGTTGTTTCCGCTGGTTGATCACCGCGATTGCCAGGATCTGGTCGTGGTTCAGGTCAATCCCTTTGACCGCCAGCAGACACCCAGCAGCGCCCGGGATATTATCAACCGGATTAACGAGATTACCTTCAACACCAGCCTGATCAAGGAGTTGCGCAGCATCCAGCTACTGCAGCAATTGATCGACACCCAGCAGCTGGACGCAGAGCGCTATCGCTCGATGCGCATTCACCTTATTCATGCAGAGCACGAAGTAGAGCAACTCAGCGCTTCAAGCAAGCTCAATGCGCAGTGGAACTTTGTTTCCAGCCTGTTCCATCAGGGGCGACGCTGGGCCGATCAGTGGTTGGATGAACACTTTGATGCCCTGGGGCAGCGCTCTACCTTTGATCTGGATGCCGCCTTCGGTGAAACCTTCCGGCCGCTGGAAAGAGGCTGCGACCCTGATGACAGTTCAGGGCAATAGGGCTTCCAGCGGTGATGGGCAGGCTTCCAGGATTCGCGTGGCGTTATTGACCGCAAGGTCAATGCCCGGCTGGCAATAGAAGCCGCCGTTGACCTGAGTGGCGTGCATGACGGTGCGATAGAAATAGTTGAATAGCTGGGGGTTGGGCGGTGTGGGCTCCCGCCAGAAATCTTCCAGAGTGCCCTGATGGGTCAAACCCGGCAATTGATAGATAGGGTCGCTGAGGGCATGAGTCGGGCAGCCTTTTTCAAGAGCCAGGATCCCGACGGTACTGTTGACGGTCACCGTGCCAGCCGCCTGTTTGACCAAGGGGTTCAGATCACCTGATTCCAGATAGACAATGCGCTCTTCCAGGCCAAGATGTCGGGCGAGTGCGCGGATGGCACTTGTATAATTGACCAGACCCATATCCAGCGGATGATTCTTGATGCATAGCAAGGTGTTTGAATCGGCATGCCGGGCGAACGAGGTCATGACATCGCTAATGACTTCCTGCATGTTGGTGTAGGGCGAGTGGTCACGAATCTGGGCATCGGTATTGAGCTGCAGTGGTAGCATGAAAAAGCGTTTGCCCGATGCCAGTAACGTCCTGATACGTTTGGCGTCGCGCCGCTTCCAGACCTTGAGTTGACTGAATCGCTTGGCATAGCCGAGGTATTCAACGGGCGCTGTAATCGGTGAATGATTACGGTAATGGGGCGCCACTAAGGGGTTTGCAAGGCCCGCTGCGTGGTAGCCAATATCATGCAGGGCACGAATCCTGAACGATGATTTGAAGTAGACCGGTTTTTGTGGCGCAGGCAGTGCCTTGCCGGTGGCAAAAAACCATTGCGGATCTCTGGGTAGCAGTGAATGCCCGTTAACGCCTTCGCGTTCCAGAGTAACCCAGAAAGGCCGGAAGTAACCCTCTTCAAACACATGGGTACGCACGCCAGCCGCCGATGCATTATCCACCGCCGGGCGATGGACGGGGCGACGGTCACCGAAGAGTACCTGGTCGGTAATCGCGTAGCGTTGCCACAGATCCTGAATATAGTCGCCGAGTACATCCAGCCGGCCGCGAAACAGGTGGCTTTCGCTATGGGTGTTCTGCCAGTACAGCAGGTCACCCGCATTGAAGTTGACCTTGACGACCCTGTGGCCATCATCAGTCAGGCGTCGCGCCAGGCGCGGATAAAACGGTGAGCAGACACCTTGCAGAAAAAGAAAGGCACGTTTTTGGGATTTCAAGCTAGTGTCTTCCTATCAGTAAGTTGCGGTAGTGGCGGTAAAGCTTCTGTTTCCAGCTCAACGGATTGGGCCGCAGGCGTGCCTGTTCCAACAGGGTGATCACACTTTCGATATGGCACAGCTGATGGGTGGCCGGGTCGACATAGCCGGGGTAGATGATCAGGGTGCCGGCGAGCAGGGCATCCAGCGATAGCTGACGCTGGCGACGTGGGCAGGCAAGCGCGTCCTGAGTCAGCCCCCACCCGGCATAGAAGGGTAGCCCGTGGGTGACTACTTGCTTGCCACGTAGCAGGGCCTCAAAGCCGGTCAGTGAGCTCATGGTATGCACGGCATCCACGCGTTCAAGCAGGGCGCTGATATCACACTGGCTGACATCAATATCATAATGCTGGCTGGCCTCTGCCGGGAGCTGGCCAAGCCGCGCACCTGAGAGAACATCCGGGTGCGCCTTGTAGGCTATCAGGGCATCAGGCTCTGCCTGGCGTACCGCTGCCAGCAGCGCCGCATTGGTCTGGATCTGCGGAGAGCCGCAGGCAATCGAGGCATCACTCTCAACCTGCCCGGGTACCAGCACAATGCGCCGGTTGGCCGGGAAGTCAAAGTTCTGCTCACCTTTGATATTGTATTTGGATAGCTTCAGTGCCACCAGCCGCTGGCGAATGCGAGCTGCTCGCTGGCACAGGTGCTGATCAAACGCATGCTGGTTGAGAATCTGCTCCAGATCACTGGGCTGGCGGGCATCGTAGTAGATGCCGCTGTGGTCAATCACCAGTGATAGTGGCTGGGTCAGGTCAACGCCCAGCCCCACCGAACGGACAAAGCCATCCTCCATCTTCCACAGCCTGGATGTGCTGCCTGTCGGGGCGGTTTTAAGGCCGCTGGCCCAGGTTAGCACTCGGGCTGAATTGGAAGCGTCTGATGACGCGGTGTCCGGCAGCTCAGGCTGATAGCTAATGCGGGCCTGGTCGCCAAGAAAATCGCCGATAAAGCGCTTTTTCCATCCAGAGAACCCGCAGGCCAGCCACTCGCCGCGATAACGTTCCTGCTGGCGGCGTTGGTCAGCAATCAAGTCAATACAGGCCTCAAGGGTGGAGGCTTCACGGGTGTAAGGGTTGGCATAGCGGGTATAGCGCAAATAGGCGCCAGCAAAGACCTCTGTCAGGCGGCGCTGGCGTTGGCGGCGCGGGCAGTCAAGGGCGTCATGGGTCAACCCCCAGCCGGCATAGAAGGGCTGGCCAAAGCAGTGTACCTGTTTGCCGGCAAGCAGGGCTTCAAAGCCCAGCTGGCTGGTGACCACGTAGACGTGCTCAACACAGTCGAACAGCGCCCAGGGGTTGATATCATCGCCGATTACTCGGCAGCGAGGGTGATCAAAGGCGCTACTGAAGTGGCCACTTTTCTTGCCGGCAATCACATCCGGGTGCACCTTGATCAGGATATCCGCGTCAGGGTGCTGAGCCAGAGCGGCTTCCAGCATGGCGGTGAAGCTTTCGGCATTGGCTTGGCCGTAGGCAATGGAAGCATCCCCTGCCGTCTGGTCGACCACCAGCACATGCGCTCTGTCAGGCAGTTCCAGCGGGTAATCCGGGGCATGGTTGTACTTGGACAGGCGATGGGCTCTCAGCTGCTTTATGCAGTGCTCTGCCCGCCCCAGTTCCTGAGCTGAAAAGTCAGCGTGATTCAGCAGCACCTCAAGATCCGAGGGTCGCGAGGCATCGTAATAGATGCCGCGCTGATCCACCACCATACTGACCGGCTGATAACCCTGGGAACCCAGTCCCAGAGAGCGTAGGAACCCATCTTCAAGGGCCAGGTAGGGCAGCTGATGGCGCCTGGCGTATTGGCGAGCGCGTTGACTGGTCGGCTTCAGCCCCCAGCCAATCACCACATCAGGCTTAAAAGTTAACGGCACAAGGCGCGTGAAACGTGAAACTTCAGGCAGGAAGGCGGCCAGTGCCCCTATCTGTATGATGCCCTGTGAAGTATAGCCTGCCGTAACATTTTCCATGAAAGCCTGAAGGTCTGCGGTACAAAAATTCTGGTGCGAACTTACGTGAAAAGTGACAACAGGGCAATGTCAGCCCAGCCACTTGTGTGATGGCGCCATAATGTCATGTTAGCGTCAGAATTTCTCGTTATGGTGAGTAGTTTTGCATAAGTTTACCCACTTGATGGCGGTGGCAGAATGGATAATCGCAGGGCAGAAGTCACTCACAGCGCTGATCAGAGCGTTGCAAGTCAGAGCGGCGGTAAAAAAGAGGTGTTCAAGGCATTTTTACTCTTGGGGCTGACCTCCTTTGGTGGGCCTGTGGCGCATCTGGGGTATTTTCGCCATGAGTTTGTAAAGCGTCGGCAATGGCTCAACGAAAAGGCTTATGCCGACCTGGTCGCGCTATGCCAGTTTCTGCCCGGGCCTGCCAGCAGCCAGGTGGGTTTTGCGCTAGGTTTGATGCGCGCCGGCCCCTGGGGGGCGGCACTGGCCTGGCTGGCCTTTACGCTACCCTCGGCCATACTGTTGCTGGTATTTGCACTTGGCGCTGCTTGGCTTGATGGCCCTCTTGCACAAGGGCTGGTGAGCGGCCTGAAAATAACGGCGGTTGCTATTGTGGCCCATGCGGTATGGGGGATGGCCAGAAACCTGTGCCCGGATAGAACCCGCGCGGGCATCGCCCTGGCAGGGGTGTTTGCGGTGCTGCTGATTAACGGCCCGCTGGGTCAGATAGGTGCCATCCTGATCGGCAGTCTGGCGGGGTGGCTGTTATGCCGCGAGGCGATTGAATCGTTGAGTGAACCTCTGGTGTTTGATATTTCACGCCGTGGCGGGCTGATCGCGCTGGGACTTTTCACTGCCCTGTTGTGTCTTCTGCCACTGGCGGCCAGCAGTGCCGCCTGGCTGGAAGTAGCGGACAGCTTTTATCGTTCGGGAGCCCTGGTATTTGGCGGTGGCCATGTGGTGTTACCGCTGCTGGAAGCGGAAGTGGTGCAGTCAGGCTGGATAAGTGCCGATGACTTTCTGACCGGCTACGGGGCCGCCCAGGCGGTGCCAGGGCCGCTGTTCACCTTTGCCGCCTACCTGGGTGCCTTATTGCCAGGAGTTAACCCCCTGTTAGGCGCATTGTTGGCGCTGCTGGCCATCTTTGTACCGGGTTTGCTGTTGCTGGTGGGTGTACTGCCGTTCTGGAATACCTTTCGCCAATGGCAGGGGGCTCAGGCGCTGATGCGCGGTGCCAATGCCGCCGTGGTGGGGATTCTGGCGGCAGCGCTCTATCAGCCTGTATGGACCAGTGCGATTATCGGGCCTTATGAGTTTGCGTTGGCCCTGAGCGGCTTTCTGCTCCTAAGCGTCTGGAAACTGCCGGCTTGGGCAGTAGTAATCGTCATGGCCCTTGGCGGTGTGGTCACAGCGTTTTGAAAGCGTATGAAAGAAAACGCCCCCACAGGGTGA
>JBNJGW010000054.1:8719-15769 GCA_051748005.1 Pseudomonadota bacterium
AGAGATCATCATTCAGGCGCGGCTGACTTTGACCGGTAATCCCTGACGCACGCTGGCGCCGCTGATCGGTTCCAGCCAGGTGCCATCCACATTGCGGGTTGGGTCCTTGAACCCCAGGTCATTGATATTGATGCCTGCCCGCATCCACGGCATATCCGGCTGAGACTGGCCATCAATCTCATGGGGGGTGGCGCCCAGGTCGCGGTGACCATAACCGTGCTCAATCCCCAGTGAACCGGGCATGACGCTCTCGCTGACCAGCGCCAGGCCGACCACGCTGCCACCCGGGCTTTCAATCCGGATAGTATCGCCATGCTGGATGCCAAAGCGTTCGGCGTCCTGGCGATGCATCTGGACCGGATTGTAGGGCTTGATCATGCGCAGCCGTTCGTTGCCAATCGCGTAGGAATTCATCAGGTTGGATTTGAATGAGAACGCCAGCAGCGGCCAGTCCTGCTCGTTGAACACTTCACGCATGGGCGTCTTGTCGGCCATCAGTGGCAGGCTGTGGCGGGGAACTCCGCTGTTATGTCGGCCGCTGGTGGTATCAATGCTGGTGCCCACGGTTTCGTTATAGATACACAGCGTCCTGCGCCAGGCGCTGGTTAACCGCTCGCCCTTGAAGTGGTCGCTGAAGTCTTCAAAGCGTCCGCCCCGCGCATAGAGGTAGGCCACGGGGCCGCGCTCTTCCGGCTTTAGAGTGCGTTCGACCTTGCCCAGCAGGGGCGCAATGCCGCTGTGAGCGATATCGGCGTCGTCAGCTGCCGGTAGTGGCTCGTTCTGAAAGGCAATGTTGGCCGCAGCGCGCAGGTAATAGTCTTCTGCCCGGTTGAGTGGATGCAGGTTGCCATCGGCATCGGGAATAGCATTATCGCCAAAACCGGCCAGCCCCAGACGCTTGGCCACGGCAATGAAAAAGCTGTCCAGGGATACCGGCTCGCCCTCAGCCGATTTTTGCTGGCGCGGTTCAACCACTGGCCAGCAAGCGGTGGTCATCTTGCCCAGGGCGCCTTTCCAGGCACCCGAGAAGCCCCAGACTTCATACATCACGGAATCAGGAACGATGTAGTCTGCGTAGCGGTTGGTCTCGTTGATAAACCCATCGACCGCTACAAAAAGCCCCAGGCGTTTGGGGTCCTTGAGTTTGTCGGCAATCAGGGTTTCAAGGCCGGCCTGACCATAGATGGGGTTGGCCATGCAGCCAATCAGCGCTTTGATCGGATAAGGGTAGCCATCCAGCGCCGATGGCAGGTGCTCGGTGAGAGTCGGGGGCGCGAAGGAGCGCCAGGGCGCCTTGGCTGGATAAGGGTTCTCACCGGCGGCCACCTTGCGCTGATATTCCGATGATTTTTCATAGGGAAAGCGCGAGCGCGACAGAAAGACGCCCTTGGGGCCCCGCTTGCCGGGGAAGTTGGCCAGGTCATAGCACGGGCCCTGGCCGGTGCCATTAAAGGTGCCACCGCCGACGGCGCTGCCGCCCTTCATGTTGTAGTTACCCGCCAGGAGGTTAAGCATCTGTACACTGAACGCCGCGTAAAAGCCATTGCCGGACATCATGCCACCGTGGCAGTTGACCGCTGCACGGCGCCCATGCCGGGCAAAGCGCTGGGCCAGTTCGGTAATGGTATCTGCGCCAATGCCGCAGTGGCTGGCATAGGTGGCCAGATCATATTCATCAGCAGCGTCGCGCAGCAGGGTCAGGCTGCTCTTGACCCGAACGTTACTGCCATCGGCCAGGGTAACGGCCTGATCCACAAACAGCTCAGCGGTCATGACGCTTTCAGAGCTGATCAGGCGGGCATCCGCGACCACCATGGGCACATCGGACTCGCTGCCCGCCTCGGCACGCCCGAGATCACTGGCGCGCAGAAAATGCCCGAAGCGTGGGTGTTCCGGGGTATCAATCACCAGATGGGTGGCATTGGAATGGGTCGCTTCACCCGCCGCATCGGCGGCCGCCTTGCCGGGCAGTTCAAGAAATGCCCGGTTGTAGCCATCGTTATGCAGCAGCCACTGGATCACTGCCATGCCAAAGGCGCTGTCGCTGCCGGGCTGGATGGGCACCCAACGATTGTGATCAGCCGCGTGGGACACTGACGCATTCAGGCCAGGGTCAATCACCACGTAATCCAGAGTTCCTTGAGCGCGGGCCTGGGCAATCAAACGGCCCTGACGCTTGAAGGGGTTACCGGCCTGGCTGGGCGCGGTGCCGATATACATGATGAACTCGGCATGCTGGATATCCGGCTTGACGTGGGCATTCTTGCCAAGATCATTCATCACCGCCCCGGAGCCCATGCGGAATGCCAGCCCGCAGTAGGAACCGTGGTGACCATAGTTGCGGGTGCCGAAGGCATTGAAGGCAAACCGCTTGAGCAGGGCGGAGCGTCCGTAATCGGTGGCTTCCATGACCATCAGCTGGTTGGCTTTAGGGCCGTATTCCGGGTTATCCGCGTCAATCAGGGTGTCATGATCATGAATGGCCCTGAGCCCCTCGATCTGGCCTTCCCCAAACAGGTCACCCCCCTCACAGATTTCCTCGATCAGCTGCTCAAAAGAGATCTTCTGCCAGCGGCGTTCACCGCGTCCGCCCACCCGCTTGAGGCAGTGGTCAACCCGGTAAGGGTTATCCAGCTGGCTCATCATGGCGTTGCCACGGGCGCAGGCGGTGGAGCGGTTCTGCTGACCCTGATCGCCATAGGCGCTAACGCTGCGCAAGGCATCAATCACAGGTGTACGCATGGGCAGATGTTCATCCGCGGAAAGCGGGTGATAAGGGTTGCCGGAGACGCGGAGAACCTTCTCGGTGGTGTTATCAATACGTACCCGCACGCCGCACTTGGTGGTGCAGCCATAGCAGATCGTAAAGGCGGTACGCTGATCGGGGTTGAGGGTCAGCTCGCCGCTGGCAAGGTCAACCTGATATTCAGGCGCCAGTGAGTTGCCATGAATGGGATGCTGGGGCTTTTCCCCGGCGCTGCCACTGACGCCCTTGGCCATTTTCAGCAGCGGGTCGGCGTAACCCACCCCAAAGGTGGCTGCGCCCCCGGCGGCGGCCGCGCCCTTCAGAAAGCGCCGACGTGAGGTGTTGACGTTAGAATTAGCCATGACGAGGGGCTCCTTGAATAGCAGGGTTGGCGGAAGACTGTGCGTTGGAAGGGAAGCCGGATGAGGTGACAGGCCCCCCTTGCTGCGCCTGACGCCAGGGAACGAACAGATCAATAATCAGCACGGCAGCCAGCCATAGCCCGAAGGTGCCGATAATGCCCAGAAGGCCCGATGAACCGGCGGGAATACCGTAGTGATGGAAGCCAGCGCTATGGCGGGCGACGGTCTGCACATCCATAAGCACTACCCAGCGGAACATCCAGCCCATATGTAGGGCGAACAGGCCAATGAGCCACGCCCAGGCCATCAGGCTTGCCTGCTCACCCGCTGGCCGGGTCAGCGCCCAGACAACGGCTGCAAACAGCGCCACGCCCGAGATTGCGCCCCACAGGGCGGTATTGCGCCAGGCGCTGCTGTAGCGCACGGATTCCAGGGCGGCAGCCACCGAGCCTGAATCAGCCAGCAAGCCGTTGAGCAACCAGCCGATGGCGATGAAAGCGGCGACACCGCCGCTGACCAGCAGGGTCTTGAGCATAAAGCGGTTGGTGGCTTCATCCTTGACACCGCTAAGACGGTTGAGCACCAAGATCAGGCCTGCCGCACTGATAAAACCGGTGGCAATCAGCATGGGAGGCAGCCACAGGGTGTTCCATAGCGGCCGTGCCTTGACGACGGCAATTTCGGCGCCTGTGTAGAGCATGATGCCGGTGGATAACACCAGGGCAGCCAGGCCCACAACAGCCACCAGCCATTTTGAGGTAGGGCCGCTGCCAAAAGATGCCAGCCGGGCAACCAGCCCTGACAGGCCAGTGGCATTGCGGTTTGCCTGTAGCGCCGGGCGCCAGGCCAGCCAGCTCAGTGCCAGCACGCTGACCACATAAAGCGGCAGGATCAGGCTGCCAATCGACATCCACGAATAGCTGTTGGCATAGGCGTAGAAATGCCAGAAGCGTAACGGCTGATGAAGATCCGCGAGCAGGGCAACCGGTGCCACCAGCGTGGTGGTGATGCAGGCCAGCAGCGCCAGCCGTGCGGTAGCTAACCAGCGGGTTTTGCCCAGCACCAGAGCTGGGGCTGCCAACCACAGGCTGGCGTAGGAAAGCGCGATCATGAAGAAATACTGCACCGCCCAGGGGTACCAGGCGATATCGTAACGTGGGGCGAGTAGCTCAATGGTGGAATTCATAACCCATCTCCTGGCCTTGGGGGTCGAGAACTTCGAGGGCAACCGGCTCGGCTTGCGGGCGGGTCACGAAGCGTTCATCCATGCCCAGATAAAACACCTGGGGAAAGGTGTTCTTTTCCGGCTGGAGCACCATCAGCTCGCTTCTGTGTTCTTCCAGCATACGGCTGATCTGGCTGTCCGGGTTGCGCATGTCGCCAATGATGCGCGCGCCGCCCACGCAGCTTTCCACACAGGCCGGTAACAGGCCGGCTTCCAGGCGGTGGGCACAGAAGGTGCATTTATCGGCTGTCTGGGTTTTATCGTTGATAAAGCGAGCATCGTAGGGGCAGGCGTTGACACAATAGGCGCAGCCTACGCAGCGGTCGCTATCGACGACGACAATGCCATCGCGCTGCTGGTAAGTGGCCTCCACCGGGCAGACCGGCACGCAGGGTGGGTTCTCGCAGTGATTGCACAGGCGCGGCAGCATGAAGGTGGCCAGCTCGCCGCTGTCCTGATTTTCAACCTCGTATTGGGCGACCGTGGTACGAAACTTGCCAAGTGGCGCATCGTTTTCGATATGGCAGGACACCGTGCAGGCCTGACAGCCAATGCACTGGCGCAGGTCAATCAGCATACCATAGCGTTTGTCGGGGTCACCTTCACGGCGGGGTGGTTGGCTATTGATGCCGGCCTGGGCCACGCCTGATAGCGGAACCAGTGCCGCACCGGCGCTGAGACGTGCCAATTGGCCAAGCAGCGAACGGCGGATGGGATCCATGATGCCTCCTGAATATAAAAACTGATTAACAATCAGGTTACGCTGAATGCCCATAAGCCGCTTGACACGTATCAAGGAAGGAGGTCGGTTTTTTTAATGTTCATTTAATAGTCAATGGTGAGTAGTGAATGGTGAGTGGACCGGAAAATAAAAAACCAGCCGCTGGGGCTGGTTTGGATGAAAATCGGTTTAGCTGAGAAATTGGATCATTAATGAAAAGGTGTCTGCGCCTCCAAGGTGCTGCGCAGTTGATTGAGCTCATCAATATTGAGATGCTCAAGGCGCCCGGCCAGCAGATCGCTGATCTTCTGCACCGGAAGGCCAGCTTGCCGTGCGATATCCCGGCTACCCAGCTCGGAAACGGCAATATGACGAGTGATAATACGCATCAAACGTGTGCGTTTTTCAAGTTCCCTGACGTCTAGTTCGTCAGGGCAGCTTCGCGGAGGGTCGGAAATATCCGCATGCGCAGAAAGGCGTACCGTACTCATGATGCTCCATCAGTCAGAAGTGACCTGCACACAATGACGCGTGACGAAATGCTTTTCAATACTTCTTCACGCTAAATTTCAACCTTCGCGTTTATGCGCTGTTTGTGGCGTGCTCTGGTAGACTATGCGCTTTAATTTTCAAGCGACCCGAGGAATGAAACATGGCAGCGAACAGCGCGCCCCGCGTTGGGGTGATTATGGGATCAAAGTCTGACTGGCCGGTCATGGAGCACGCCGTACAGATGTTGGAAAAACTCGGCGTTGACTACGAAACCCGCGTGGTATCGGCGCATCGTACCCCGGATCTGCTGTTCGACTATGCTAAAGGTGCCGCTGAACGCGGCCTGCAGGTAATTGTGGCCGGTGCCGGTGGCGCAGCCCACCTGCCAGGAATGGTGGCCTCCCAGACGCCGCTGCCGGTGCTGGGTGTGCCGGTGGAGTCCAAGGCGTTAAAAGGCCTTGATTCCTTGCTGTCCATCGCCCAGATGCCGGGCGGCATCGCCGTGGGGACCCTGGCCATCGGCAAGGCAGGCGCCACCAATGCAGGGCTTCTGGCCGCGCAGATTGTTGGGTTGCAAGATGCTGACGTGCGCGCTGCTGTCGAACAGTTTCGCGCTGAGCAGACTCAGGCGGTGCTGGATAACCCCGACCCACGCCCCCATGATTAGTCACCCACGATTAAAAGGAGCAACGTCATGAATATTGGCATTCTGGGTGCCGGGCAGCTTGGCCAGATGCTGGCGCTGGCAGGCTATCCGCTGGGCAACCGCTTTACTTTCCTGGATACCACCGGCAAGCCGAGTGCCGACATTGGTGAGGTGGTGATTGACCCCGATAACCAGCATCTGGCTGCATTTCTCGACAAGGTTGATGTGGTGACCTACGAATTCGAGCACCTGCCGGTGGCTCTGGTGCGCGAAATTGAACAGCGCAAGCCGGTCTACCCTAGCAGCCGGGCCATTGAAGTATGCCAGAACCGGGTAGAGGAAAAGACGCTGTTTGATCGCTTGGACATTCCTACGCCAGCGTATAGGGTGGTGGCAAGTGCTGCCGAGCTTGAAGCCGCGGCGGGCGAGCTGGGTTGCCCCGTGGTCGCAAAGTCGGTCACCGAGGGGTACGACGGTAAAGGTCAGGCGGTGCTCAGAAAGCCCAGTGAGGCGGCCAGCGCCTGGGCGGCGATTGGTCATTCACAGCTGATCGTGGAAGCCTTTGTGGATTTTGTCCGCGAGGTCTCGATCATAGCGGTACGCGGGCGCGATGGCGGCGTCAAATGCTATCCGATGGCGGAAAACCAGCACGTTGATGGCATTTTGCGCTATTCGGCCGCGCCGCTGCCGGATCTGGACGCCAGCATTCAGCAAACGGCTGACCGCTATATCCAGGCCCTGCTTGATGAGCTGGATTATGTTGGCGTGCTGGCGCTTGAGCTTTTTCAAGCAAGTGACGGCCAGCTGCTGGCCAATGAAATGGCGCCCCGGGTGCATAATTCTGGCCACTGGACCATG
>JBNJGW010000055.1:0-15525 GCA_051748005.1 Pseudomonadota bacterium
TCCGTCACTAAAACCGATCAGCACAGACACATCCGTAAGGCTCACCCTTGAAAGCATTGATTAAATGAGGCTTGAATGAGGTGAGCCTGAAGACTCTGGTAGAAAACAGCCAGGTTATTCAGATGGATGTGTCATTGTAAGGCTAGGCTTTGCTACCGCGATCCAGCGACAAAGTGCCGTACTCCTTTACCGGCTGAATGGCGACCTTGCTGCGAATATCACTCACCCCCGGTAAGCTTAACAGGTGAACGCCATTCCCGGCGTCGATTCAGCTACCATGAGCTGCTTTTCCGTTATACTAGGGTCTGTTGACGTTTCCTCACGGCCGCGACAGAGGCCCTTTTGGTGCAGAACAAGGCGTGAGGAGCGCGGTTGGGTGGTTCTCAATTAGCGACGAACAACGCAGAGCTGTGCCAAAAGGGCCCTGTCCCTTCGGGTTGCGCGCCAAAGAACGCCATGCGGCGTTGCGCCACTCGGTAAGGGCACCACCATTGCCGTCGTGTCGCGCCTTGCCTGACGCCCTTTGGCGCAGCAACGCGGTTCGCGATGAAACGTCAACAGACCCTACAGTATCTTTAATTTTCGACACACCTTACGACCATCTGTCTGAGCACCTCATGCCCTTTTCAAAACTAGGCTTATCCCGTCCTCTTGTTCAAGCGATTACTGAGCTCGGTTACAAAACACCAACGCCCATCCAGGAACAAGCGATTCCTGCCATTCTTTCGGGAAAAGACCTAATTGCCACCGCACAAACCGGGACAGGGAAAACGGCTGCCTTTGTTCTGCCTCTGCTGGAACAATTCAGTAAAGCGGAAACATTGCGCGGCAAACGCATCCGTGCGCTGATCCTGGTGCCAACCCGTGAGCTGGCGATTCAGGTCGAAGCCAGTGTGGCGCAATATGCGAAACACACGCACTTAACCTCTATGGCCGTGTATGGTGGCGTGGATACCCAGACTCAAAAAGAGCGCTTGATAGAAGGTGTCGACATTCTG
Organism: Pseudomonadota bacterium; assembly: GCA_051748005.1. GTDB lineage: Bacteria > Pseudomonadota > Gammaproteobacteria > Pseudomonadales > Halomonadaceae > Vreelandella. The sequence goes on from JBNJGW010000055.1 coordinate 999, forward strand.
GTCGCCACACCGGGTAGGCTACTGGATCTGGCACATCAGCGTGCACTGCACTTTGATGAACTTCAGGTCATGGTCTTGGACGAAGCGGACAGAATGGTCGACATGGGTTTTGTCGATGACATCCACAAAATCATCGTGCGCCTGCCTGAAAAGCGTCAGAACCTGTTGTTTACGGCCACCATGACCAATGACGTTCGCGCCCTTGCCTATGGTTTTTCAGATAGCAAGATGACCGACCTGGCGGCTGACATCTCCATTTCTCCGAACATCCGCGCCGCTGCTAATATCAAACAGTGGCTAATCACGGTAGACAAAGACACCAAATCTGCCCTGCTGAGCCACTTGATCAGCGAGCAGGCGTGGGATCAGGCACTTATTTTTGTCGAGAAAAAACACAGTGCGGCCAAGCTGGTTGCTCAACTGGAAAAACGCGGCATCGAAGCAGATTCCATACATGGCGGCAGAAGCCAGGCCATGCGCGAAAAGGTACTGTCACAGTTCAAGTCAGGCGAACTCAAATACCTGGTGGCCACAGGCGTCGCCGCCCGGGGCTTGGATATTGGTGAATTGAGCCTTGTGGTGAATTACGATTTACCCTACCAACCGGAAGAGTATATCCACCGAATTGGCCGAACCGGCCGTGCGGGTGCCTCAGGTGAAGCTATTTCTCTTGTCGACATCAGTGACTTTAAAAACCTGTGCGCGATTGAAAAGCGTTTGAAAAATACGATTGAGCGCAAAGAAATTGCCGGCTTTCCGGTTAAAAAAGCAGTTCCTGCTTCCAACTTGAATCACGTTAAAAAAAGCAATCGTTAAGCCTTCACAAAGAAGCTCACTTCATGAACGAATACAAGGGTGAGCTTCTTCTCTACTCAACGGGCGAAAAAGCATCCAACAGCTCGGCATTCGTGGGGTATTTCTCCAACAGCGCAAGCAGCTTCTGCGCGCCTTCTATTGGTTTAAGATGCGTTAGCGCTCTGCGCAAAGTGCGTACTTTTTCAATATCCTTTGCATCAATCAGCAGCTCTTCTCGGCGGGTACTGCTTTTGGCAATATCAATCGCCGGAAAAATCCGTTGATTGGCCACGTCGCGTGATAGCACAAGTTCCATATTGCCCGTGCCCTTGAACTCCTCGAAAATTACCTGATCCATACGGCTTCCCGTATCCACCAGCACAGTGGCCAGAATCGTGAGCGAACCGCCGTTTTCGATCTTTCGCGCGGCACCAAACAGTTTGCGTGGTATTTCCATCGCTCGCGCATCCAGCCCACCCGACATCGTACGGCCAGTACCTCGCTGCTCAGCATTGTGAACGCGCGAAAGTCTGGTAAGAGAATCGATCACAATCATCACATTATGACCCTCGCCTGCTTGCTTACGCGCTGTCTCAAGGAGTTTATCTGCCATACGCACATGGTGGATGTAGCTTTCATCTGACGACGATGCATGTACCTCTGTCGACACACTGCGTTTAAAGTCGGTCACTTCTTCAGGGCGCTCATCAATCAGCAAGGCGTATAGTTTTATGTCAGGGTAAGCCTCTGCAACGGCCTGGCAAATATGTTTTAACAGCGTCGTTTTGCCAGAGCCTGGCGGTGCAACAATTAACCCTCGTTGACCCATCCCAATAGGCGTAATCAAATCCATCGCTCGCACAGTAAGCTGCTTAGCATCAGGCGCTAAAACAATGCGTGGAGAAGGATGAATCGCGACGCCATTTAAAAAACGTTTTTCGGGATCATTAGGGAATTGATCGTCAACTTCATCGGCGGGCTTGGCGTCAATCTGCCTTTTCGTCTTTAGACTTAGTATCTTTCTCGCCATGGTATTGGGGGTCGCCTTGAATAACCTGAATTTATAAAATAGCTACATAATAGCCAGCCGACCGGACGTATCGTTGCGGCAATTTGTTAACTTTAGGTGTCTGCAATATCCCATTCGTCAGCTAACCCAAGCCAATTGATGGCCAGCAGCGCCCTGTCAGGAAGCGCTCCCAGTATTCGAAGGGGGTTCTTTTATCACCAGCGCATAAATTAGTTTAGGTCACGCGGCGGAAGGCAAGCACAGCTGATCTGAGGCAGGTGCTGACTGGCGATTCTTCGGAGTGAGTAATTCGGGAGGATCATCGCGAGCTGAAGCTCCTTCCTACAACGCAACAGCCGCCATCTGACAGCTGTTTTTCCTTCCCTTGCCTCTTAAAAGCGCGATGCTTTCCTGGGCTTTGAAGGCAAGCGCAATCAACTGTTCCAGGGTTTTGGCATTTCGCGTATGAAGGCTTCTTGAGTTAACGCTTAGGCTTTCAGCACATAGCGCAGCGTTTCCACCACCTGATCGGTTGTCGTACACCATGCCTGAGCCTGGGCATCAACTTCCTTCAGGGGATGAACAATCTCTTCGCTGTGCAGGGTGATATAGGGTTTGGCCAGGGCTGCGCAGTAGCCCGCATCAAAAGCGGCGTTCCACTGCTTGTATTTGTCGCCAAAGCGCACCACCACCAAGTCCGCCTGTTCGATCATGGTTCGAGTGCGAATGGCGTTGACCTTGGATGACTGGTGATCGCGCCAGAAGCCATCGGCCGGCTTGCCCAGGTGGTCGCCGGCGGCATCGCTGGCATCGTGGTCGGTGACCGGCGCGGTGAAGACGATATCCAGCCCGGCGGCCTCTGCGCCCTGCTGAATCTCTTCACGCCAATCGGTGTGAATTTCGCCGGAAAGATAAACGTAAAAGCTCATAGCGACTCCTGATCATGGTGAGTGTCATGGTTAATTCATCTATCATAACGCACACACGCTTTATGGAAAAACTTTCCATAAATATCACGACACCTTTCCCAGCGTGTTTTCATATTGATTTACTTAACAGGCACAAAGACGGGCGCGCCATCGACCTCTACGCTGACCAGGCGTTGCTGGTAAAGCCGCTCCAGGGCAGATGTCACCAACATCTCGTCTTTAGGCCCCCAGCAGGCCTCACCGCCGGGATATAGCAGCAGAATATGGTCACACCAGCGGGCAGCAAGGTTCAGGTCATGCAGGCACATCATTACCGCCGCGCCCTGCGCTGCCTGCTCGGCAAACAGCGCCATTACTGCACTTTGGTGGTGCAGATCCAGATGGTTGGTGGGCTCATCGGCCAGCCAGATATCCGGTTTCTGGGTGAGTACCGTGGCCATGGCTACCCGCTGACGCTCACCGCCTGACAGCGTACTGGTCAGACGCCTGGCCAGGTGAGCGGCATCCAGACGCTGCAAAGCGGCCTCTGCCAGACGGTAATCCTCGGCACCTTCACGCTGCCAGGCAGAAAGAAACGGGTGCCGCCCGATCAGGGCGGTCTCCATCACTGTGGCCGGGAAGTCATCATGGCGCTCCTGAAAGACCATGCCCAGACGACGGGCAATCTGGCCACGCTTTAGCTGCGCAAGGCAGATGCCATCAAGAAGCACCCGGCCTGAACGCGGCGTTAAAAGCCCGGCCAGGGTATGCAACAGCGTGGTTTTACCCGCCCCGTTAGGGCCCAGCACTCCCCACACCTGCCCGGCCTCCAGCTGAAAGGAGAGCGGCACGCCCGGGGCGCGCTGCGGCACCCTGATCACCAGGTTGTCGGTTTCCAGACGGGTCATGAACGGCTCCGGTGAAGCAACAACAGAAACATCGGCACACCCAGCAGCGCCGTAATTACCCCCACCGGCAACTGCTCGGGGGCCATCACGCTGCGCGCCAGGGTATCCGCGACGACCAGCAGCAAGCCTCCGCTCAGCGCACAGGCAGGCAGAATCAGGCGTTGATCGTTGCCCAGCACAAGACGCAGCATATGCGGCACCACCAAACCAACAAAGCCAACAGTACCGGCACTGGTGACGGCGGTGGCGGTTAACAGGCTGGCGATCAGATAGATGCCCCAGGAAAGCCATCTGACATCCACTCCAAGTGCAGCGGCCTGCATCGGCCCGCGCGCCAGCACGTTCAGGTGGCGGCCAAGCGGCATCAACACCAGGCAAACCAACAACAGCAGCGTCAATGGCACCCAGGGGGCTCGGGCGTAGGAAAGATCCCCCATCAGCCAGAACAACATGCCGGGCAAGGCCTGAGCGGGGCTGAGCGATAGCAACAGGGTTATCACAGCGCCCCAACCAGAAGCCACCACAACACCGGTCAACAGCAGGCGCGAGGGTGTCCAGCTGCCCTCGCCCTGCGCTAAGGCAAATACCAGCAGCATGGAGAGCAAGGCACCGCCAAAAGCGGAACCTGACAGCAGCACACCGCCTAATCCGGCCAACATGGCCAGCAGCGCCCCCACCGCAGCACCGCCGGAGATGCCCAGTACATAGGGGTCGGCTAGCGGGTTGCGCAACAGAATCTGCATCAGGGCCCCGGCCACTGCCAAAAGCCCGCCTACCGCAAAGGCAGATAGCGCCCTTGGAAGGCGCAGCTCTATCACCAGGGTATGCGCCAGCGGCTCCCCCTGGCCCACAAACACGCCTACCACCTGGTCAATATCCAGAGTGGCACTGCCCACTATCAACGCACCGCCAATCGCCAGCATGGCCAGCAGGGCTAACACCATCAGCGGCAGCACAAAGCGCGGCATCACGGAGACGGCTCTGCCAGCGGCGTCGGGCGGACGCTATCGAGTTGTTTGCATAGCAGGCGCGCTCCCTGCGCCAGGCGCGGCGTGGGACGCTGGATCAGGGAAGACGGCACAACAAAGAGATGATCATTGGCAACTGCTGAAAGCTCAGGGTATTGCCGCCAATGCTCGAGCCCGTTGCGGCTATCCTCGCCGTTACCCCCCGTGACAATGGCCGCCGGGTCCTCTGCGATAACCACTTCGGCGTTGAGACGCGGCACCTGCCGGGCCTGTTCGCCCATGATATTGTCGCCACCGCACAGGGTAATAATCTGGCCGATAAAGTTTTCGTCATTAACACTCATCAGTGGCGTCTCCCAGACCTGATAGAAAACGGACACGGGTTCAAGGTCGACATACCGGGCTTCCAGCGCTGCCATCTGGTTGCGGAAGTCATCCGCCGCCGGGTAGCCCTGTGCTTCGCTGCCGGCGAGGCTTGCCAGTCGCTCAATAACGCTAGCAATGCCGTCGAAATGCTGCGGCTCCAGGTAGAAAACCGGCAAGCCCAGTGCGGCGAGCTTTTCCAGCTGGGCCGGTGGATTGCCGGAGACCCAGCCAATCACCAGATCCGGCTGCAGGGAGAGCAAAGCTTCCAGGTCGATGCGCTGATGATCGCCCACCGAGGGCAGCCCTTCAGCTTCTGGTGGGTAATCACTGTGCGCCACCACGGCCACCACCTGCTCACCGGCCCCGGCAGCAAAGGCCAGCTCAGTGGCGCCGGGCGACAGTGCCGCAATCCGCTGGGCCGGCGCGTCAAGGCAAAGCTGCTCGCCAAGATCATCAATGGCGCAGTAAGGCGCATCAGCATTCACCGGCAGGCAGACGGCCAGTAAAAGACCGGCAAGCCCGCTGCACAATGCGCTAGTGAAGCCTTTACTGGCCATAATGAACGCTGAGGAAACCTGCGCGGCCAGCGTTGATGTAGTCAAACGGCGTCGATGCAAAGGTCACCGGGTCAAACTCCTGTCCTTGGGCGGTGGTAAAGGTTTTATCCAACACGTTATCCAGAGTCAGACGCACCGACCACTGGGGAGCGAATTCCCAACCTGCGCGCAGGTTCAACAACCCATAGCCTGGCAGGCGCTGCTGATTGGCGGCATCATTGTAACGATGATCCTGAACGACCCAGGAGCCGCCCAGTAATACCTCATCAAGCTGGTAATCCACATCCAGCCTTGCCGTCTGGCTGGCGCGGCGCTGCAGGCGCTTACCCTGATTATCACCGCTGCGGCTTTGCGGGTCAGTGTAGGTCAAAGCACCGGCAAGCAGCCAGCTGCCCAGCTCGGCGCCCAGGCTCAGTTCAGCGCCCTGAATACGCGCCTTGTCCACATTGATGGGGGTAAAGTTGGCATCCAGCGCAATCAGCTCATCCACCTCGGTCTGGTAGATAGCGGCGTCCCAGAACCAGCGCTCATACTGGCCGCGCACACCCAGCTCAAAGGTATCCGAGGATTCAGCGTTAAGATCCGGGTTGCTCGACCCGGCAAACGGGAAATACAGCTCATTAAAGGTCGGCGCCCGAAAGGCAGTGCCGTAGCTTGCCCGCGCCACGTGCTGGTCATCAACGGCAAAACCAAACGCCAGGCTGCCGGTAACTTCATCGCCAAAGGCTTCGTTATCATCGTAGCGCAGGCTCAACTGGGTCGTCAGCGGATGGAAATCCAGCAGCCCCTGGGCAAAGGCGGCGCGATTGTAGCGGCTGCTTTCGTTAAAATTCAGGCCTGATGTCGCGCTGTCACCCAGATCATCTTCGGCCACTTCAGCGCCAATGATCACTTCATGCAGGCCAAATGCCAGGGTATTCAGCCACTGAGCGGACCGCGTGCGACTTTCGAAAAGTGACGTATAAGTGGGCGCCTGGGTATCGCGCTCATCTCGGGCCTCTGACAGCGTTAACCGGCTTTGCCAGGTGTCCGTTACGGGAAGTTCCGCGTATACGCCTGCTACCTGTTGAACAAAATCATCCTCAGCGGGCCCCGGGCCTTCAAATTCACTGTTGCCGCGCGAACGCAGCGCCAGAAGCCCTACTTCAGCGTCGTTATCATAGCGATGCGACAGCTTGACCAGCCCGCTGGTGTTATCAAAGCCTTTATCTTCACCGTCGCGGCGTACCGGCCCACCGTCAGTGTCAAAACGGCTACCTGCAAAGGTATAGCGGGTGCCGCCCTGCTGGCCGGAAAGCGATGCGGATACACGCTGGGTACCATGGCTTCCACCGCCGATGGATACCCGAGGGCTGATGCCTTCTGCCTGGCTATCCAGGGTAAACAGCTGAATCACGCCACCTACCGCATCAGCGCCATACAGGCTGCCGCGCGGGCCACGCACGATTTCAGCGCGTTCAAACAGCTGAGGGTCGAGAAACTCCCAGGAAGCAGCACCGGTAGTGGCCGAACGCAGACGAATACCGTCAATCAGCAGTACATTGGCATTACTGCCGGTGCCGCGCATGAACAGGCTGGTCTGCTTGCCGTAGGTGCCTTGAGTCGTGATATCAACGCCCGGCTGAGCGCGCAGCAGCTCGGTCATACTGGCCGGATTCTGACGGCGCAGGGCCGCTTCGTCGATAACACTGACAGACGCCAGCGACTCATTGGCAGTGCGCGGCGCCAGGGTGGCGGTGACAACCACAGGGTCAAGCGAAGCATTCGCAGTATCGCTGGAAGATTGGGCCTGAACGGCCTGGGGAATAGCCGCCAGCGCAAACAGCGCCAGGCCGGTAAAGGCGGAAGTTGGATAGGACATCATGGTTCCCTTGCTCTGCGTGCTCACCCGCACGGCATTGATAAATGCCAGGACACATGGGACAAAGGAAGCATCAAGCGCTGATATATCCGCGCTTGATGACTTCAGGAACGCCCACCGCGTCCTGGTAGGTAACGGCTTTTTTCAAGCCTTCATTCGGGCCGGTCTCCGGGCTGACGAGAGAAAGGCGCCATGGCACTTTCCGAACGACCGCCTTCCCATGCGCTGTTAACAGGCACAGTGGCGTTATGGCCGCTCTTGTCTCGATCACCGTTGCGGGGGCAGCGTAGGAATCGGGGCGTGGGCGACCTTTGCTACAGGCCACTAGCACCCTCACCAACTTCCCGTTTCACCAGCAGTCCAAATAACTGCCAGCACCCAAACGATGGCGTAAACTAGCAACTTGGCATGGGCGGGTCAATTTTTCCAGGTTGTGTTCAAAGCTGTGAAGCAAGTAATGAAAGGGAAAAATCGCCGACAAAATTTATGTAATAAAACTACAAAAAACCCTATATTTACGTACAATGGGCACCCGGCAAGGGATTTAAAGAGTAATAAAACTACAATAAAGTACCCCATATACCGCTTCTTCTATCAGCCGCCTGTCTCCCGAGTAATTGCCAACGGCGCTTTTTGATAGGGTACTAAAGTCAACAACACCTATACTCCCGATTCGCGAGGTTTGATATGGCCACTTCATCATCACCGCTCAACCCCACGGTTGCCAAGATCACGCAACGTATCCGCGAGCGCTCTGCCGAACGGCGTGCCCTGTATGAGCAGCGCATGGCTGATCAACATCGTCAGGGAGTCCATCGCGGCAGCCTGTCCTGCGGCAACCTCGCCCATGGGTTTGCGGCTTGTGGCAGCGAAGACAAGAATGCCCTCAAGCTGATGAACAGCGCCAACCTGGGCATCATATCGTCCTACAACGATATGCTGTCCGCGCACCAGCCGTTTGAGACTTTCCCTGCCACCATCAAGGCGGCCGCACGCGATATGGGGTCGACGGCCCAGTTTGCCGGCGGTGTACCTGCCATGTGTGATGGTGTCACCCAGGGCCAGCCAGGTATGGAGCTGTCGCTGTTTTCCCGCGATGTGATTGCCATGGCCGCCGCCGTTGGGCTTTCTCACAACATGTTTGACGCCGCCCTGTATCTGGGGGTCTGCGACAAGATCATTCCTGGGCTGTTTATTGCCGCCGCGCGATTCGGTCATCTTCCCGCCATGTTTGTGCCTGCCGGCCCCATGCCCAGCGGCCTGCCCAACAAGGAAAAAGCGCGCATCCGCCAGCTGTATGCAGAAGGCAAGGCCAGCCGTGAAGACTTGCTGCAAGCGGAATCGGACTCCTATCACAGCCCGGGCACCTGTACGTTTTACGGCACCGCCAACTCCAACCAGCTGATGATGGAAATGATGGGCCTGCATCTGCCGGGCACCTCCTTTGTGAACCCCGGTACACAAATGCGTGAAGCTCTCACCCGCTACGCCACCGAACAGGCCATTCGCAACACGGAGCCCGGTGGCGACTATCGCCCCTTCTACCAGCAGATTGATGAGCGTGCCATCGTCAATGCCGTGGTGGGGCTGCTGGCCTCTGGTGGTTCCACCAATCACACCCTGCACCTGATCGCCATGGCGGCAGCGGCGGGTATTACCCTGAACTGGGACGACTTTACCGACCTGTCTGCCGTTACTCCCAGCCTGATGCAGGTCTACCCCAACGGCCAGGCGGATATCAATCACTTCCAGGCCGCTGGCGGTATGAGCTACCTGTTCCGCGAACTGCTCGGCGCCGGCCTGATCCATGGCGATATCCCCAGCGTGTTCGGCACCGATATGACCGCCTACACCCAGGAACCCTTCCTGGAAGATGGCAAGCTGGTCTGGCGCGAAGGCCCTGACAACAGCCTGGATGAGGACGTGCTGCGCCCGGTTGCCCGGCCCTTTGCTCCCACCGGCGGCCTGACGGTGATGAAGGGCAACCTGGGACGTGGCGTGATCAAGATATCAGCGGTAGCGGAAGAACATCGCATCGTTGAAGCACCGGTCAAGATCTTTGAAGACCAGAACGACCTTAAAGGCGCCTTTGAAGCCGGAGAGCTGGATCGTGATGTGATTGCGGTTGTGCGTTTTCAGGGCCCCAAGGCCAACGGCATGCCTGAACTGCACAAGCTGACGCCCTTTCTGGGAGTGCTTCAGGATCGCGGCCACAAGGTTGCCCTGGTCACTGATGGACGGATGTCCGGCGCATCCGGCAAGGTACCCGCCGCCATTCACATCAGCCCGGAGGCCCTCGACGGTGGACCTCTGGCCAAACTGCGCGATGGCGATTTGGTGCGCCTGGATGCCAACAGCGGTACGCTGGAAGCCAAGGTCGATGCGGCCACCTGGCAAGCCCGTGAGCGTGTGGTTGGCAACCTGGATCACTACCACGTTGGCCTGGGCCGCGAACTGTTTGGCGGCTTCCGTCATCTGGCCATGCGTGGTGAAGAAGGTGCCGGCGTTTTCGGTGGCTTTGAAGCCGATGACCTGGCCCGTCAGGAGGGTCAGATTTTTGGAGAGGATGCTTGATGCGACCGGCACTGATTGGTGACATCGGCGGCACCAATGCGCGCTTTGCCTTGGTAACGCCTGGGGAAGTGACGCCACAAGAGGTTCTGAACCTGCCCTGCGCCGACTACCCAGGCGTTATCGAAGCCATTCTGGATTACCTGGAACGTGTGGGGGCCAAGGGTAAAAACGCGCCGCTGGAGGCCTGCCTGGCGTTTGCCTGCCCGGTGCATGCCGAGCGGGTCAAGATGACCAATAACCACTGGGATTTCATGAAAAGCGACGTTCAGCAGGCATTGAATCTGTCGCTGTTCAAGGTGATCAACGACTTCACTGCCCAGGCGCTGGGCGTACCCCATGTGGATGCCGAACACCTGGTCGAAGTGCAGGTAGGAGTCGCGCTGCCCCACTCAACCCGGCTGGTGATTGGCCCGGGCACGGGGCTTGGCGTGGCCGGGGTCTTTCCCGGCCAGCATGCCTGGATTCCCTTGCCGACCGAAGGCGGCCACGTCACCTTTGCGCCCACAGATAGCACCGAACGCGCCCTGCTGGACATCTTTCTGACTCGTCACTCGCGGGTCAGCGTCGAACGCATCCTGTGCGGTCAGGGTTTGCTGGAGCTGTATCAGGCTCACTGCCTGCTGGCAGATCAGGCGCCAGAATATCAGTCACCCGCCGACGTCACCCAGGCAGCCAATCATGGCGACCCGCTTGCCAGCGCAACGGTGCTGCGCTTTTTGAAGATACTGGGGGATGTATGCGGTGATGCCACTCTCACCATGGGCGCACGAGGCGGTGTCTACCTGTGCGGGGGCATTCTGCCCCGCCTGCTGGACTGGCTACCCCGGTCAGAGCTGCGCCAGGGCTTTGTCAACAAAGGCCGTATGGGCGCTTACAACGCCGATATTCCAGTCTCTGTTGTCACTCACCCGTGGACGGGATTACTGGGTGCTGCTGAAGCGCTGCACAACGAAGAAGTCTTCTAACTGACTGGGAATACCTATGCCTGCTGTCACTTTTGATGCGCCCTTTGTACTTGGCATGATGCGCTTGCATGAAACACAGGCAATGCACAGCGCCAACCACCTGGCGGACTGGATAGAGGCGCGCATTGAACAGGGCCTGCACTGGTTTGATCACGCCGATATCTACGGCAATGGTGCCTGCGAAACACTATTCGGCCAGGCGCTGCGTATGCGCCCGGCGCTCGCCCAACGGCTTAATGTGGTCACCAAGGCCAGTATCGCCAACGATAACCCAACGCCCGGCTCAGGCAAGGTCAAGCACTATAATGCCAGCCCGGCTTACCTTGGCAAGGCGATTGATGACGCGCTGCAACGGCTCAATGTTGAGTGTATTGATCACTTTCTGATCCATCGCCCTGATCTGTTAATGAACGCTGAAGCCACCGGACGGGCACTGGACGACGCGATTACAGCAGGCAAGATTGGCGCAGCGGGTGTTTCCAACCATTTGCCCAGCCAGTGGCGCAGGTTGCAAAACGCCATGCACCAGCCGCTGCGCGCTAATCAGATCGAGCTTTCCATTCAAAACAATGCGCCGCTGTTTGACGGCAGCTTTGCTGATATGTGCGCAGACGGCCACGCGCCCATGGCATGGTCGCCACTGGCCGGCGGCTCCCTGCTGGAAGGCGGGGTGGGCAAGGTTCTCAAGCGGATGGCCCGCGAACAAGACAGTTCACCTAATGCGCTGGCGCTGGCCTGGCTACGCACTCTGCCGAATCGTCCTGTGCCCGTAGTGGGCAGCGTAAGACCTGAGCGTATTGCCGATATGCTGAATGGGCCGGAGTCGCTTTCCAGAGATAGCTGGTATGGGCTACTTGAAGCTGCACGCGGCCACTGCGTTGCATAAAAACTTATCAATCTCTGAATGACCAGGAGAAATTTATGACGCCGGTGATTGCCTTTGGTGAAGCCCTGGTGGATATGCTGTCCAGCCGCCTGGGTGATGACACTGGCCAGGAAACCTTCACCCCTTATGCGGGAGGTGCCCCTGCCAACGTGGCGGTTGCCTGTGCGCGCCTGGGAGTGCCCAGCCAGTTTTTAGGCATGGTCGGTGATGACCGCTTTGGCCATTTTCTGGTCAGCGAACTGGCCGCTCATGGGGTGAATACCCAGGGTATGGTGCTGACCCGTGAAGCGCGCACGGCGCTGGCGTTTGTTTCCCGGGATGCCAGCGGTGAGCGCACCTTTGATTTTTATCGCCCACCCGCCGCCGACCTGCTTTATCGCCTGGAGCATTTGCCCCACGGCATTTTCGAACAGCCGGCGATTGTGCATCTGTGCAGCAACAGCCTGACCGACCCAGAGATTGCCGATACCACCCTGGCCATTGCCAACATGGCCAAACGCGCCAACTGTCTTGTCAGTGTGGACGCCAACCTGCGCCATAACCTGTGGGCCGATGGATCAGCTGATGCGTGGCGAGTGACTGAGCTTGTGGATAGCGCCGAACTCGTCAAGGTGTCCCTGGAAGAACTGGATTATCTGCGCGGTAACCACCCCCAGGATACCTGGCTCGCTGAGCGCCTGGCAGCCGGCGTCAAGGTCATCGTAATCACCGATGGGCCCAACCAGGTAACGCTTAAAGGCATTGGCCTTGATCACACCTTCACGCCACCCCAGGTAACGGCGGTGGATACCACCGCTGGCGGCGATGCCTTTATTGGTGGCCTGCTGGCGGAACTATCCCGCCACGGTATTGATGACAACTGGCATCAGGACAGCGCCTTTCTTGCCCAGGCAGTGGAAGTTGCCTGCCGCTGCGGTGCCTTTGCCGTCACCCGCCCGGGCGCCTACGCGGCCCTGCCCACCGCCAAGGATATTGGCTAACTGCTACCTTGCATTGCGATAAAAATAGACAACAGCCAACCCTACTGAACATAGGGTTGGCTGAATATAGGGTTTGGTGAATTGTCAGTGGTGGAAGCGCTCAGCCGCCTGACGCGCCAGCTCGCGGATGCCGTCCCAGTCTCCAGCTTCAATCAAGGCCTTGGGCGTCAACCAGGAGCCGCCGACACACATCACATTGGGCAGACTGAGATAGTCAGCCGCATTGTCGACAGTTATACCGCCCGTGGGGCAAAAATGCGCGCCAGGAATCGGTGCACCGAACGCCTTCAGCGCCTTGGCGCCCCCGCTGGATTCGGCCGGGAAAAACTTGAAGCGACGATAGCCATACTGCCAGCCGGTCATCAGCTCGGAAATTGTCGATACGCCGGGCAACATGGGCACCGGGCTTTCCACCCCGTAGCGGTAGAGCGCTTCGGTAGCCCCGGGGGTGACCACAAAGTCGGCTTCAGCCTGCTCGGCCTGACGGTACTGGGCAGGTGTCAGTACCGTGCCCACCCCAATGCTGGCGCCAGGCAGCGCTTCGCGCATGCGCTTGACGGCTTCCAGGGCACAGTCGGTGCGCAGGGTGACTTCCAGTACCGGCAAGCCCCCTTCCACCAGCGCCCGCCCCAAGGGCACGGCATCTTCCAGACGATCAATGGTCAATACCGGAATCACTTCCGCCTTCAGACAGATGCTGTCCAGCTCGGCGGTGCGGGTTGAGGGAAGCTGCTTATCGATTGTCATGGATGGTTCTCCTGAAATTTTGGTGGCTCGCCATCAAGGGGCCCAGTAGATGGCCAGCGGGCTGGCCAGAAAAGCGCGAATAGGCAATTGGCGTACATCGTCGCCCTGCATGGCCTGGGCCAGCACATTGCGTTTATCGTCACCGCTGATGTGCAGGAAATGGCGCTGCGCCTGATGCAGCTGCCCGGCTGAAAAGGTAATACGCGGTTGAGGCTGGCTGGGCGTCCGCACCGCGACCAGAGGCTCTTCAGTAGTCAGCGCCAGATCCAGCTCCAGGCTATCGGGAAACAGCGAGGCGGTATGACCATCACCGCCCATGCCCAGAATCACCACACTGGCCGGCCAGGCCAGGCGAGCGGCTTGAGCGGACACTTCTGCAACGCCCTGTTCCGGGGTGTCTGCCGAGGTGGTCAAGGGTAAAAAGTGCGCGGCACTGGCGGGCCCTTGCAACAGGTGCTGGCGCACCAGTCGGGCATTGCTGTCGTCGCTTTGCTCATCCACCCAGCGCTCATCCGCCAGGGTGATGTCAATACGCTCCCAGGCAAGCGGCTTGGCGGCCAGGGCCTGAAAAAAAGGCACCGGCGTGGAGCCGCCAGACACCACCAGCAGTGCGCGTTCGCGCTGCTTCAGGTCGCTGCAAAGTGCTTCTGCCACGGCTTCAGCCAGCTGAGTGGCCAGGTGCTTGCGTGCTTCACTCATATCAATAGTCCTCATACCAGCTGCGGCCATCCTGGGTAATCATGGCAATCGATGCCACCGGCCCCCAAGATCCCGCAGGATAGCGACGCGGTGGGGTGTCACGGTTCTGCCAGCCTTCAATCAGCTGGTCACACCAGCGCCAGGCATATTCCACTTCATCGCGGCGCACAAACAGATACTGCTGCCCTTTCATCACTTCCAGCAACAGGCGTTCGTAGGCGTCCGGAATACGCGACTTGGGAAAGGCGCTGTTAAAATCCAGGTGCAAGGGGCCAGGGCGCAAACGCATGCCTTTATGCAGGCC
>JBNJGW010000056.1:0-15514 GCA_051748005.1 Pseudomonadota bacterium
TTGAATAACGATTCCATAAAACTGCAAAAGGAAGTTTATCATGTTGCATAAAACCGCCATTGCTGGCGCCATTGCCGCTGTTAGTCTGGTTCCGCTCAGTCAGGCCCAGGCCGACACCTATGCTGTCGATATTGAAGGCCAGCATGCGTTTATTCAGTTCAAGATCAACCATCTGGGCTTCTCATACATCTTGGGTAGCTTTGAAGATTTTGACGGCGAATTCTTTTATGACCCGGAAGACCTGGAAGCGTCTTCAATCGATATGGAAGTGCAGGTTAACAGCCTGAACTCCAATCACGCTGAACGCGATCGCCATATTCTTGATGAAGATTTCCTGCATGCCAGTGAATATCCGACAGCCACTTTCACATCGACCGGTTTTGAGCCAACGGATGAAAATTCTGGCGTACTCAGCGGTGAGCTGACTCTGCGCGGTGAAACCCAGAGTTTCGAAATGCCGGTGACTCTGATGGGTGAGGGTGAAGATCCCTGGGGTAACTACCGCGCTGGCTTTGAGGGCAGCACTGAGCTGACCCTGGCGGATTACGGTATTGATATGAGCAGCTTCCCGGAAGTCATGCATACCCTGGAACTTTACGTGACGTTTGAAGGCGTCCGTCAATAAGCTCTCTGGCATTTTTTAAAACTGTCATAATGATAGCCACCTCAGTCAATTGGGGTGGCTTTTATGGCTTCATATTACATGGTCTGGAGGTTGGGTCATCAAGATTGCGTCGCAGCACGGTTTAGGCAAAACCCTATGGCAGCAAACATGGCCAATGGCGATCGGGGTGCTGGCCCTGCTGGGCTTCCAGCTGGTCGACAGTGCCTTTATTGCCCGTCTGGGGACAGCACCCCTGGCCGCTCAGTCCTTCACCTTCCCGCTGTCATTTCTGATTATTGGTGTCCAGGTCGGGATGGGCATTGCCATTGCCGCGCTTATTTCGCGGACGCTCGGCGCCGGTGAAAACGAACGCGCCAAGCGCCTGGGCAGTCTGGTGTTGATGATGGGAAGCGGTGTAATCGCTCTGCTGGCGCTTTTACTGGGGCTTTTCCAGGACGTTATCTTTACCCAGCTCGGGGCTGATGAGACAACCCTGGGCTATATCAACCGTTATTGGTGGCCACAGCTGCTGGCTGCCTGGCTGGGCGCCCTGCTGTATTTCGTGTACAGCGTTTTTCGCGCCCATGGCGACACCCAGTTGCCCGGCAAGATGATGGTCCTCAGCAGTGCCGTCAATCTGGCGCTGGACCCTTTGCTGATTTTCGGATTTGGCCCCTGGGAGGGGCTAGGCCTGCCGGGGGCTGCCTGGGCGACAACCCTTGCCTTCTCTACCGGCCTGGCGATTACCGGCCGTCGTCTGCTCCTGAGACAATGGCTGAGAGTGACGGGGCTGTATCAAGAGGCTCTGGTCTCGTCGAGGCCATTTATGCAGATAGCCGGGCCGGCCATGATCGGCCAGTTAATGCCGCCTCTGGCCGCCATGCTGGCGATTGCGGTGGTGGCTTCCCTGGGAGAAACCCATGTAGCGGCCTGGGGGTTGGCAAGCCGTCTGGAAACGGTCTCGCTGATGGTGATCCTGGCCATGACAATGTCGTTGCCGCCCTGGCTCGGGCGCTGTTACGGAGCAGGTGATTGGGGTCAGATACATCGCCTGATGAGGCTGGCCCTGAAAGTTGCTCTGGTCTGGCAATTCGGGCTGGGTATTGTGCTGGCGTTGTTGGCACCCTGGGTTGCCGCCGCCCTGACCAGCGAAAAAGCGGTACAGGATGCCCTGATCCTGTTGATACGTTTTCTGTTACCCAGCTATGCGGCCCTGGGTATCTGCATGCTGGTGGTATCGGCAGGCAATGCGTTGGGTTGGCCTTTACGCGCCATGATGCTGTCGGCCGCACGCTTATTTATCTGCTACCTGCCATGTATCTGGCTGGGTTCGGTGCTGGGCGGCTGGTCGGGCATTGCCATGGGCGCCGCCGTGGGAAATGTGTTGGCGGGGCTGGTCGCCTGGCGGGTGCTGGTCAGTATCCTTTCCAGCCCTAAGCGTAAACCTGGCCGGGATCCGTCAGGTGAGGAGCAACCCGGCGAGGTGCGCTCGCCAGGTTGATGGATATTCCAGGGGCCTTACAGGCTGCGGCGTTGCTGCCACTCGAAATAGACCAGCATGGCCGCCATGACCAGATAGCCAATCACAAAATCCGGGGCGGCATTCAACGTCAGCTTGGGCGCATGCATCAGGCCGATAAAGGAGAAGCCCGCCGCGGTCAGCGCGAAGGCGGCAGCACGCCGGAACTGATGATCAATCACTGAGACGGTAATAGCGCCCAGGAAAATCGCCATGAACATGGCGCCTTGACCCATCAGCACAATGGCGTTGGAGATGTCGCTGACCACTTCTTCTGCGCCACGGTTAAAGCGGGTCATCACGTAATTGGCAAAGTAGGGCAGCATAGCCAGGGCAACGGCAGGATAGTAGCGCGTATCGTTGGCCTGAAAAGCGGTGGCAATCATCGAAATGCCGACAAACACCAGAATGGGGGCGACCACGGATACCGGAATGATGGCTGCCAGTGCTGCAATCAGGCCAAACATGGTAGCGATGGCATAGACAGCCCCGTTCAACAGGCTGTAGCCGCGCCCGGCGCCCATCCACTTGGCACCCACAGTGGCAATATAAACCGTAGTCGGGAAGACCCCGCCAAACAGGGCGCCCAGCATGGTGCCGGCACCATCCACGGCCTGACACTCCCTGACATCATAGCCATCACCGGCGGCTTCCATGGCTTCCACGTTGTTGATGGTTTCAATGGCGTTGTAAAGAGTGATAGGCAACACCACGGTCAACACGGCCAACATGCTGGTAAACAGCAGACCCAAGCCTTCATACCAGTCCAGGCCCGGTACTAGCGGATAAAAGCCCAGATGGGTAAAGGCATCACTAAACCGCTCACTCCCTGCATCGCCTATCAGGTAGGCCATCAGGGTGCCGACAATAATTGCAAACAGGGAGGTCGGGATGCGAAAGGGCATGCTGACCCGAGCCACCAGACCGACAATTATCAGGGTTAGCACAACCAGGCCGATAATCGGCATTTCCAGGGTCTTGAACAGCATTTCACCGGCGATAAAGGTCAGGGCGACACCGGCTACTGCGCCGAGCATTGCGGCGCGGGGAAGGTGGTACTGCACCCAACGGCCAATAAAGCTGATGGATGTCTCGATAGCCCCACTGATAAAGCAGGCGGCAACGGCAATCTGCCAGGCCATTTGCGCATCGCCGGTCAGCTGCTTGGCAGGCAAGAGTACGCCAAACAGGAATACAAACATGACAGGAGTGGAAATACCGTAGGAGAGAGCGGTGACATCATTGCGGTTTTCCTTGCGAGCCAGTCGCGCCGCGCTCCATGCATAGTAGAAGTTGCCCGCCATGACGGCAACCGCTGCCCCGGGCAGCACCTGCCCATAGACAATGTCGGCGGGAAAACCCATCCCCAGCATGGTGATGGCAATAATCACAAAGTTGGCGATATTGTTCTGAAAAAGTGCAAAGAAGGCGTCCGTATCTTCTTTTTTATACCAAGGGTAGGGCGTGTTTACTGCCATCGTCAGTCTCGCTGTCTGGAGGATTGCAAAGGCGGTGATTCTACGCAAAAAAACGCCCAGGAGTCTCCCCCTGGGCGCTTTCAGGCTCAATGTTGGCGTCTAGTCGTTAACAGCCGCAATCGCCTTGGCAAGGTAGGGCAGGTTTGCATGGGAGAATCCAGCCACATTGGCGCGACCAGAGCGCACCATATAGATACCGAACTCATCGCGCAGGCGGTCAACCTGTTCCGGGGTCAGTCCGGTATACGAGAACATACCCTGCTGTTCAGCAACGCAGGCATATTTCTCAGCCAGCCCATAAGGCTTGAGGGCCTCGACGAAATCACGCCGCAGGGTATTGATGCGGTCGCGCATTTCAGTCAGCTCTTCGCGCCACATGGCGGTCAGTTCAGGGTCGTGGAGGATTTCGCTGACAATCGAACCGCCATGAGCGGGCGGGTTGGAGTAGTTCTCACGGGCAACAATAGCCACCTGGGAGCGCACGTTCTCCATTTGCTCAGCATCCTTGGCGACCATGATCAGGCACCCGGTACGCTCGCAATAGATACCGAAGTTCTTGGAACATGAGCTGGTAATAATGACTTCATCCAGCTGCTCAGCCATCAGGCGAACGCCGTAGGCATCCTCATCCAGGCCAGTGCCAAATCCCTGATAAGCAAAATCAATCAGCGGTAGCAGCTGGCGCTCACGAACAACTTCCAGCACGGTCTGCCACTGCTGCTGGGAAAGATCAAAGCCGGTCGGGTTATGGCAGCAGGCATGCAGCACGACCACATCGCCTTGTGGAATCTGCTTGATGGCTGCCAGCATGCCATCAAAGTCGAGGCGGTTATCCGCGTCGACATAGGGATACTTCTGCAGCTTGATGCCAGCTGCCGAGAAAATGCCCAGATGGTTCGGCCAGGTTGGGTCGCTGACCCAGATGCCCTTGTCTGGCAGCTGGGCGGCAATAAAGTCTGCCGCCAGGCGTAAGGCACCAGTGCCGCCGGGGGACTGGGTGGCACTGGCGCGATTGGCTTCCAGTACCGGGGAGCTGGCACCCAGCACCATGGGCAGAACGGCCTTGCCATACTCGGGTGCACCGTGAGAACCAATGTAGGTCTTGGTGGTTTCATTCTTGAGCAGGCGAGCTTCCGCTTCCTTGACAGCGCGCATTACCGGCGTAGTGCCGTTTTCATCGCGATAAACCCCGACGCCAAGGTCGACCTTCTGGGGGTTGGTATCTTTCTTGAAAGCTTCGATCAGCCCGAGAATGGCATCTCCAGGGACTCGCTCAATATGCTCAAACATTTATTTGGCTACCTCGTCAGTTCTGGCGGCAAGAGTGAAATCGTCATGACACAGGCCACCTTTATCGTGGGACCACCAGGTTACCCTTGCTTCGCCCCACTGGGTGGTGATTTTGGGGTGATGGTTGGCCTGTTCGGCCAGGTCTCCCACCCGCTGGGTAAATGCCAGTGCCTGGGCGAAGTCGCTAAAGGTAAAGCGGCGTGTCAGCTTCATGATGCCATCGCGGTCGATAATCTGCCACTCTGGAAGCGCTTCAGCCTCTTTCAGGCAAGCTTCCAGTGTCATGGGTTCTGCCGCCTGGCTGGATGATGTTTCATGGTCGGCCATGATGCTTCTCCTCGCGTTGGTTGACTGCTTATATTCCTTAAATGAATATAAATCTTATTATATATTCTTTTTTATTCTTTAAAATATTGGCTACCTTTACCTCTAACGTTTTCCTGTGTTTGTGAGGTATTGGCTGTTGTTTCCTGATCGCACTGTTGTGGATTCTACCTTTCCAGATCGCATTCCTGTGCAGCGTCCGGGAAGCGTCAGTCTCGTGGGAGCTGGCCCGGGGGATCCCGAACTGCTCACTCTGAAGGCCTATCGACGGATTATCGCCGCCGACGTTGTGCTTTATGACCGCCTGGTAAGCGAAGAGATCCTGGCGCTTATACCCGCCGGGGCGCAAAAATATTATGTCGGTAAGGCCTGTTCCAACCACAGCGTAGCACAACAGGATATCAATCAGTCACTGGTGGATTGGGCGCTGGCTGGCCGCACGGTTGTTCGCCTTAAAGGAGGTGACCCGTTCATTTTCGGACGTGGCGGAGAGGAAATGGAAACCCTGGTGGCCAACAATGTCAACGTCGAGGTGGTGCCCGGTATCACGGCGGCTTCCGGCTGTGCTGCCTATGCCGGTATCCCGTTAACCCATCGTGATCATGCCCAGTCAGTACGTTTTGTGACCGGGCATCTGAAGCAGGGAGGGGAGATGGACTGGCCCTGCCTGGCACAGCCGGGCCAAACGCTGGTTTTCTATATGGGGCTTGGAAACCTGCTGCAAATCTGCTCTTCGCTGATGGTCCATGGCTTGCCGGCGCACACGCCACTCGCCCTGATCGCCCAGGGAACTACCCGCCATCAGCAGGTTCATACGGGAACCCTTACCTCATTGCCGCCTGGCTTCTATAACGGTGAAATTGGTTCACCTGCCCTGATTGTGATTGGTGATGTGGTAGCGCTTAGGGGCAAACTTGACTGGTTTGACCCTGCCAGGGCAAATACCACAGGATACTTGAAGGAGGATGTCAACAGGGTCAGCGCGTCTCTAGCGTGAGTCAATTTGACGTTCCGTGGACCTGTGTGACTAGCCAGATGCGCACAGCTGTGTATGCTGTAGGGGGTAACGCTTTTTTTCGTTTGCCAATCACCGTCCGCTGTCATGCATGATTGCGATCATCAACAGCGCTTTCGAGAGAGAGAAGCATCCATGTCAGATACGAATAAACCATCCGAAGACAGCAGCTCAGCCGAGAATGCACCATCAACGTCGAATGGCGCTGCTGCCAAGCCTGATATGAAAACCCTGATGCAGGATAACCGTGTGAGAGGCATTGCCGGTATTGCGGCGATTGCGGTTATCTGGGCAGTGATCGCTCAGTCCAGTGCCGGATCCAGGGCAGATCGCATTGATATGATAGAAGGTCAGCTGGCCGAATCAGAGCAGTCCCGTCAGCAACTGAGTGCCGATCTTTCCGAGCTTGAAGAAGCCGAGATGAATCTGTCCGCCATGCAGGAAGAGATGGCCGCTATTGAAGAGCAGCAGGCGGCTACTCAGGCAGAGCTGGAATCGACACAAACGGCGATCAGCGAAGCTGAAGAGACACTGGCGTCATTGAGTGAACAGCGCGAGTCCCTTGAGCAGCAAATCGAGTCACTGACCGGCGAGGTTGAAACCCATGAGGCCCACCTGGAAGAGCTTAATAACGAGCTTACCCAGGTAGAACAGGCCCGTGACGATGCGCAAGCGGCTCGTCAGGAAGCCGAAGAAGCCCTCGAAGCAGCGCAGTCTGACCGTCAGGAAGCCGAAGAGGCTCGCCAGCAGGCTGAGCAGGAACGTGCAGATGCGGTAGAGGCACGTGAGCAGGCTGAAGCTGATATAGAAAGCCTTAATGGCGAGATTGAAGAAGCCAACAGTCGGCTGTCTGCCCTACAGGAAGAGATCTCAGCCACCCAGGAAGAGCGTGATGCTCTGGTAGAGGAACGCGATACCCTGGCCAATGAGCGTGATGCGTTGGAGGAAGAGATAGAAGGCCTGACAGCGCAACGTGAAGACGAGCAGGCCAGTCTTGAAGAGGTGCGCACCGAGTTTGGCGATCTGCAGGTGGCGCTTGAGATCGGTCGCGAAGAGCTGACGTCGGTCAATGATAATATTGACCAGCGTGAATCGCAGCTGGAGCGTTTGGAAACACAGCTGAACAACTGGCGTGAAGAACTAGGCTCTCTGGAATCGCGTATGGCGGAAGTCGATGACGCGACTGAAGGTGAAGCCACTGACGCGTCAGAGGCCAGCGATGATACATCAGCTGGCGATGAAGCGTCTGAAAGCGAAGCAGCTGAAGATGCCACAGAAGATGAGGCCGCTGAAGATGAGGCCGCTGAAGATGAGGCTGAAGAGACAGACGAGCAGGACGCTGAAGATCAACAGGAAACTGAAGAAACCGAAGCATAAGTCATGTTGAGTTTTCCGCCTGGCTAGCGCTTGAATTACTCTGCGGGCAGGCGGGTATAAGTAAAACCCCCGAGCGGGCATCTGCATTGCGCAGATGCCCGCTTTGTGTTTAAGGTTTGGTTTTTCGCAAAGTGATCACACATGGATATCAGCGTACCGACAATCAGTAGTAGCGGGATAGCACCCAGCACCCTGGTGTTTGGCGTACTGGGATTAACCCTGATGGCCTTTATCTGGGGGCGTTTTCGCTATGACCTGGTGGCGCTGTCTGCCCTGCTTGGGTCAGTCATGTTAGGACTGGTACCCGCAGATGACGCCTTTAGCGGTTTTGGCCACCCGGCGGTGATTACCGTAGCTGCAGTGCTGGTGTTAAGCCGCGGCTTTGAGCGTTCTGGTGTGGTCGATGTCATTGCTGAACAGGTGCTTAAAGCGGGTGAGCGCCTGATACTGCAGCTGGCGGTGCTGGTAGGCACAGTGGTGGTGCTTTCCGGCATGATGAATAATGTGGGCGCGCTGGCCCTACTGTTGCCCGTTGCCCTGCGTCTTGCCCGTGAGCATGATACCTCTCCCTCATTGCTACTGATGCCGCTGGCCTTTGGTTCCCTGCTGGGCGGGCTGACCACCCTGATTGGCACACCTCCCAATATCATTATTTCCAGTTATCGCGGCAGCATCACCGGCGAGACCTTCAGCATGTTCAGCTTCTTTCCGGTGGGAGCTACCGTGGCGCTTGCCGGCTTTGTGTTTATCATTCTGATCGGTTGGCGGCTTACACCCAAACGCGCTGGCAGTGCTTCCACGGAAGGGATGTTTGATACTGCGCATTACCTGGTTGAAATCAAGGTAAACGAAGATGCCAAGGCTTGCGGCATGACTCTGCAACAGCTACGTCATGAACTGGAAGAATCCCTGCCTATTCTGGCGGTGGTACGCGATGAGCAGCGGCGAACGGGCAATGCCTTCTATACGGCCCTTAAGCCAGGAGATATCCTGCTGTTGGAAGCCGGGCCTGAAGACCTCAAGCAGTTGGAAAATAAGCTGGGGCTAAGTGTCATCAGTGCCGATCAAGAAGATGCAGACGAAGAGGCAGACACTGACAATCAGGTGGATACAGAAGGTCTGCAGCTGGTAGAAGCTGTAATACGCAATGATTCGATAATGATTAATCGCAGCGTTCGCCAGCTCAGGTTGCATCATCAGTTTGATATGCATCTGGTGGCCGTTGCCAGAGATGGTGAACGCCTCAAGCAGCGCCTGCGGGATATTCGTTTTCAGGCGGGTGACGTGGTGCTGTTACAAGGTGACGAAGAAGAAATGCATGAAAGCCTGGCGACCCTGGGTTGCCTACCATTGGCCAGCCGTGAGTTTCAGCTTGGCCAACCGCGCAAGCTGCTGCTTTCAGTGGCCATCTTTGCTCTGGCGATTGTGGCCATGCTGTTGGATCTGTTGCCAGCGGCCGTGGCGTTAAGTACAGCGGCCCTGGCTTCCCTGTTGATTGGTGTTCTGCCCCTTAGGGAAGCCTATCAGGCAATTGATGGGCCCGTGATTGTACTCTTGGGTGCCATGATTCCCGTTGGGCAGGCGTTGGAAACCAGCGGTGGAGCCGCGCTGATTGCCGAAGGTCTGCTCCAGCTGGGCAATAACTGGCCCATACCGGCGACCCTGGTAGGGCTTTTTCTACTCAGCATGCTGCTTTCCAATGTAATCAATAATGCCGCGGCGGCCTTATTGATGGCACCGATTGCGGTTAGCCTGGCAAAAGGATTTGAGGTGTCGCTCGATCCGTTTCTGATGGTGGTGGCTGTCAGCGCCTCCTGCGCGTTTCTTACCCCTATAGGCCATCAGTCGAATACCCTGGTACTGGGGCCGGGAGGTTACCGGTTCAGCGACTACTGGAAATTGGGGTTGCCGCTTTCCCTGTTGGTCATGGTAGTAGGGATTCCTATGATACTTTGGCGTTGGCCGCTATAAATGTATGAAAATTTTGCTAGGCTTGCAGTCATTAAAAGCGAAAATAATCAACGGGCCAGGCCATGAACCAACATTACCGACAAGACGCGATTGTAGAACTGGTGCGCCAGAACGGTTACGTCAGCATTGAGCAACTGACCGAACATTTTGCGGTCACGCCGCAAACCATCCGGCGTGATCTGAACACCCTGGCCGAAGAAGGCCGTATCCGTCGTGTTCACGGTGGGGCGGGTATAGAGTCAAGTACAGTCAACACTGCCTACAGCACACGCAAGACCCTGCACCTTGAAGAAAAGGAACGTATTGCCCGCACGCTGGCCGCCCATATTCCTGACCATGCCTCGCTGTTTATCAATATCGGCACCAGTAACGAGATTATTGCCAAGGCGCTGCTTGACCATCGCGGGCTGGAAATCATCACCAATAACCTGAGCGTGGCGGCCATCCTGCAGCATAAAGAAGATTTCACGGTGATTGTTGCCGGCGGCCAGGTACGCTCCCGGGATGGCGGTATCATTGGCGAGGCAACCATCGACTTTATCAATCAGTTCAAGGTGGATTACGGCATTATCGGTATCAGTGGCATCGATGAGGATGGCTCACTGCTGGAGTTTGACTACCAGGAAGTGAGAGTGGCGCAGGCCATTATTGCCAATTCACGACGCGTCTATCTGGCCGCCGACTATTCCAAATTTCATCGTAACCCCGTGGTTCGCCAGGGCAATATCGCTCAGCTGGATGCACTCTTTACTGACCGTCATCCCCCTGAGGCAATAATGCGCCTGCTGACCCAGTATGATGTGGCTCTGCATATTGCCAAGGCTGAAGACCAGCGCGTCCTGTAGACACACCTTGTCAGCGCCGCTATTAACCAGAATTCATGATGGCAGATATTATGTCGCTCAGATATATTTTCGCACTTGAGCCTTTAGAGGCAGTCAAGTAGCCTTGCAGTGTCGTAAAACGAAAACCAACAAAACAAAGCGAAACTTCCCATGCCATCTTACATACTCGCTATTGATCAAGGCACCACCAGCTCAAGGGCCATTCTGTTTGACCGCCAGGGTCAGGTTGTCAGCGTTGCCCAGCAGGAATTTCCTCAGCACTTTCCCAACGACGGCTGGATAGAGCACGACCCGGAAAATATCTGGGATACCGTGATTGCGACCTGTCGGGATGTGATAGCCAAGACAGGTATTGATATCCAGGAGATTGCCGGCGTCGGCATTACCAATCAGCGTGAAACCACCATAGTGTGGGACCGCCAGACCGGAAAGCCGCTATATAATGCAATTGTCTGGCAGGACCGTCGGACATCGCAGCTGTGTGAAAGCCTGCGCGACGAAGGCCATACCGAGGCCGTTCAAGCCAGCACCGGACTATTGATTGACCCGTATTTTTCTGCGACCAAGATTGCCTGGGTCCTGGATAATGTCGACGGCGCCCGTGAGCGGGCAGAGCGCGGTGAGCTGGCCTTTGGTACCGTCGACAGCTTTCTTATCTGGCGCCTCACCGATGGCCAGCACCACGTCACCGATGCCACCAATGCCTCGCGCACTGCACTGTTCAATATTCATGAGCAGCAATGGGATGAAGCGCTGTTGGCGCTGTTCCGTATTCCTGCCAGCCTGTTGCCTGAAGTGAAGGATTCCAGCGACGATTTTGGCAGCATTGCCAAGCACTGGTTGGGCGCGGAACTACCCATCGCCGGGGTTGCCGGCGATCAGCAGGCCGCCCTGTTCGGGCAGGCCTGCTTTACTCCCGGCATGGGTAAGAGCACCTACGGCACCGGGTGTTTCATGATCGTCAATACGGGTGATGAACCCGCCACGTCGCGTAACCGCCTGCTGACGACCATCGGCTACCGTCTGAACGGAAAGCCGACCTATGCCATGGAAGGCAGTATTTTTGTGGCCGGGGCGACCGTACAGTGGCTCAGGGATGGTCTCAACCTGTTTGCCGATGCGGCGGAAACCGAGGCGCTGGCCCGGGAAACCCGCAGCGGCCACAGCGTTTATCTGGTGCCTGCCTTTACCGGCCTGGGGGCCCCTCATTGGGACCCGAAAGCCCGCGGTGCCATCTTCGGCCTGACCCGGGATACCGGGATTGCCGAGATTGTTGCCGCAGGTTTGCAGGCCGTCTGCTATCAGACCCGTGACCTGCAGCACTGCATGAACGACGATATGGCGGCCACCCCCGGTAAGCTGAGGGTTGATGGCGGCATGGTCAAGAACAGCTGGGTAATGCAGTTTCTCGCCGATATGCTGGGCGTTGAAGTTGACCGACCCGCCGTGTTGGAAACCACGGCGCTGGGTGTTGCCTATCTGGCGGGGCTACGCCTGGGCTGGTACGCCAACCTGGAGGAAATTCAGGGGCTGTGGCGCTGCGAGTCGAGCTTTACCCCCAAAATGGATGAAGCCACCCGGGAAGATCTGTATCAAGGCTGGCTGGATGCGGTAGCACGGGTCAAATCAAACTGATCTGAACACATCCGCAACATAAAACCCCACGGGCAGTGAAATGCCGGTGGGGTTTTTTATGTTGCAGCTGGCGTATGAGAATGGATAGCGCAAGCGGCATGCGTCAAACCATGGGGTTCATCAAGGCATGGTTTTCAAGCGCTGACGCGGCTCTGGTCACTTTCAGTAAAGCGTGCGGTGTCCGGTATCTTGTCGAAATACTCATTGAAACGCTCGTCTGCCTGATCGCCAAACAGCATGCGGCAGGCTTCCTTCAACCCTTCGGAATGACGCAGCTCATCATGAGGAACCACCAGAGATACCTTGGCACGCCGGCGCAGGAAGTCGTCAAGCTTGGTGACCATTTCACTGCGGTGCGTCTGGCGCAGTTCGCAGCGGATATACTCGGTGCCCTCAATCAGCAGTTCAGCCTCTCGTGGGTCCTGGCGAATCTGCTCAAGCATATCCAGCGATTGGGCCGCATAACGCCGCCATAAGCGCTTGCTGAGCGGCTCAGACGATGTTTCAGGCGTCATCTCGTCAAGCCCCATGCGCTCGGCCTGCTGCATGAACTCGCGCTTGACGTCCTCGGAAGGTTCGCCGTACCACTTATAGTCCGGGAAGGGGATATCAACGCCCAGCTTGCTTACTTCATCGCTGATTTCATCACCCACATTAAGGCAGTCGGTCAGCTTGCCGCCAAAAATGCTGATGTGAGCGCTGTCGGCATTGGTGTCTACCACATGTTTACGCGATAACTGCTGGAAATCCCGGTCTTTGCCTTTACTTGACTTGATGGCCAGCGGGCGAACGCCGCAACGGGTAGAAATAATATCCGCCGTGGTAATGGGTTTTTCCAGTGTCAGACGCGTATTGATATTTTCCAGCACGAAATCGATATCTTCCTGAGTGACATCGACTTCCGGTTGTTCCATATGCGTATCGGTCGTGCCAATGCAGGTACGGTTACCCA
Organism: Pseudomonadota bacterium; assembly: GCA_051748005.1. Lineage (GTDB taxonomy): Bacteria > Pseudomonadota > Gammaproteobacteria > Pseudomonadales > Halomonadaceae > Vreelandella. Next base: position 13,011 of record JBNJGW010000056.1, read on the forward strand.
TGGGGATGACGAAGAACAGCCGGCCATCGTTGGCAAAAAATGCCAGTACCCGCTTGGAGTCCGTCAGCTGGGGAACGATCAGGTGGATACCCTTGGAATACAGGTGCTGATGCTGGGTCTGCTGGCCGGTTAGCTTGTTGTGATGATCCACCCAGGGGCCTGCCGCGTTGACCAGTACCTTGGCACGGATCGGGAAGGTTGAGCCGTCAATCACGTTACGCGCCTGGACTACCCAGCGGCCATCTTCATAGGATGCCCCGTTGGACTCCACATAGTTGGCAATGCTGGCGCCATAGTCGATGGCGTGCCGGATAAAATTGAAAACAAAGCGTGCATCATTGTCGTGCAAAATGGCATCGGAATACTCAAAACCACCCACGGCATTCTCGGTGTTGACGATAGGTTCAGAATTCTTGATTCCCTTGGGAGTAAACAGCTTGGGAATCCTGGTGAACGCATTGCCCATCAGCCAGTAAAGCCAGGTGCCCGCGTAAAGGTAGCTGGGGTGATGGCGAAACCCTTTGCTGATGGTGGTCAGAAAGCGGATCTCTTCCACGGTGGAAGGATAGTTTTTGATCAGGTGATTACGGCTTTTGCATAATTTACGCACCAGGCCGAAATCCTTACTCTCCATATACTTGATGCCACCCCAAACCAGGTTGGAGGAGTGCATGCTGGTGCTGCCAGCAAAATCGCCGCGGTCGATCAGACCTACTCTGGCCCCTTTGCCCGCCAGCGCTGCCGCCGCTGAGGCACCGTTGATTCCGCCGCCGATAATCAGGACGTCGAAATCATCGTTAGCCAGCTTATCAAGATTGCTATTGCGAAGTTTCATAAGTGACCCATTACAGATAAAGAAGCCTCGTTTGTTCTGCCCAACGAGGGCATGGTGTTTTTGCGAGCAAATCAGGGCTGAAAAGGCGACTTTTGGGCATTAAAGAGCCGCCTTGAACAGCAGTGCAATTCAAGTCAGTTCATCTTCCTCAATGTATGAAGGCAGACTGGCGAACCCCGTAGGGTTCGCCATCCAGGAATCAGCGCGTACCGGCTGACATCCAGGCTTCCATCATTTCGTCATAGGGAATGGTCTCGCCCTGTGGCATTTCATTATCGAGCTTAGCCTTGGGTGAGCCTTCCATATTCAGCCAGTACTCAGGGTCGCGCTCGTCGTTGAGGTTAGGTGCATAGGTATCAAAGACGTTGGCGCGCGCCAGGCGAGACATGGTTTTATCCATATCCGCCGCCAGGTTATCCAGACCTTCCTGGGCACTCACTTCACCGCTCATGACCGGTGCCAGGTTCTGCCACCACAGTGGTGCAAGACGCGGATAGTCAGGCACGTTGGTACCTGTTGGCGTCCAGTTGGACTCGTTGGGGCTGCGGTAGAATTCGACCAGGCCACCCAGTTTAGGCGCCATTTCAGTCATCTGCTCAGAGAAGATGTCAGATTCACGAATAGGCGTCAGGCCAGTCATCAGTTTCTCGAGAGACGTGCTCTTGGCGACTGTGAACTGGGCAAACAGCCAGGCAGCGGTACGGTTCTCTTCAGGCGTGGAGTCAAAGAAGGTCCAGCCCCCCACGTCCTGATAGCCGACTTTCATGCCTTCCTCCCAGTAAGGGCCGGTGGGAGACGGTGCCATGCGCCACAGCGGGTTACCCTCGTCATCAGTGACTGGCAGGGAAGGCTCGGTCATATCCGCAGTGAAGGCGGTGTACCAGAAGATCTGCTGGGCAATATGGCCCTGCGACGGTACTGGGCCTGCTTCACCAAAGGTCATGCCCTGCGCTTCCGGCGGCGCGTAATCGCCTAGCCAGTCAACCGCTTTCTGCATGGCAAACACAGAAGCCGGTGAGTTGGTGGCGCCACCACGGCTGACGCTGGCGCCGACCGGTTGGCTATCTTCATTAACGCGGATACCCCAGTCATCCACCGGGTTGCCTGACGGTACGCCCGGGCTACCCATACCGGCCATGGAGAGCCAGGAGTCATGGAAGCGCCAGCCCAGTGACGGGTCACGGCGGCCGTAGTCCATGTGGCCATACACCTTGGTGCCATCGATTTCATCAACGTGGACGCTGAAGAACTCGGCGATATCTTCGTAAGCCGTCCAGTTGGTCGGTACACCCAGGTCATAACCGTAGATTTCACGGAACTGCTCCTGGAAATCTTCACGCTGGAACCAGTCATAGCGGAACCAGTAGAGGTTGGCGAACTGTTGGGTAGGCAGCTGGAAAAGGCTACCATCCGGGCCGGTGCCGTACTGCAGGCCGATAAAATCATCCAGGTCGAGCGTTGGCAGGGTGTAGTCCGCCCACTCGTTTTCCATGGCATTGCTCAGGTTGATGGTGGTGCCATAGCGGATATGGGTGCCGATAGCATCGGTATCGTTGACAAAACCGTCATAGATGCTGTTACCCGACTGCATCTGGTTCTGCATGGTATCAACCACATCGCCTTCGCCGATGATGTTGTGGGTCAGGTCGATACCGGTCAGCTCGCTAAA
>JBNJGW010000057.1:0-14866 GCA_051748005.1 Pseudomonadota bacterium
TGGCGGCGACCCTGGCAGACGGCACGACGATACTTGAAAACGCCGCGCGGGAACCTGAAGTGGTAGATCTGGCCGAGTGCCTGATCAAGATGGGCGCGCGTATTCGCGGGCACGGTACGGATACGATCGTGATCGACGGTGTAGAGCGTCTGCATGGCTGTGAACATGACGTGATGCCAGACCGCATCGAAACCGGTACCTTTCTGGTTGCGGCTGCGATGACCCGTGGGCGCGTCAAGGTCACCCGTACTCGAGCCGATATCCTTGAGGCCGTGCTTGCCAAGCTTGAAGAAGCCGGCGCATCAATCACTACTGGAGATGACTGGATAGCGCTGGATATGCACGGCCGGCGTCCCAAGCCTGTCAATCTGAGGACGGCGCCTTATCCGGCGTTTCCAACCGATATGCAGGCCCAGTTTGTGGCCATGAATGCGGTTGCTGATGGTACATCCAGAGTGGTTGAGACCATTTTTGAAAATCGCTTCATGCACGTTCAGGAACTCAATCGCATGGGCGCTGATATTGCATTAGAAGGCAATACAGCACTGATCAACGGCGTTGAAAAGCTCTCTGGAGCGCCCGTGATGGCCACCGATCTGCGTGCCTCGGCGTCTCTGGTGATTGCTGCCATGATGGCAGAGGGAGACACTCTGGTGGATCGCATTTACCACATTGATCGTGGTTACGAATGCATCGAGGAAAAACTTCAGCAGTTAGGGGCGCGCATTCGTCGTATTCCAGGCTGAGTCATGCACTAACCATTGGCAACCAAGATGAGTAAGCAATTGATTCTGGCGCTCTCCAAAGGGCGAATTCTGCAAGAAACCTTACCGTTACTGGCCGACGCTGGCATTACCCCTCTTGAAGATCTGGGAAAAAGCCGCAAGCTGTTATTTGATACCAATCTGCCTGAGGTAAAGCTGGTTGTTATTCGGGCTACCGATGTTCCCACCTATGTGCAGTTAGGTGCCGCTGACCTTGGCGTGGCTGGCAAGGATGTCCTGCTTGAGCATGGTGAACAGGGGCTTTATGAGCCACTGGATCTGGAAATTGCTCGCTGCAAGTTAATGACTGCCGGCATCAAGGGTGAGCTGCCGGGGTCTGCCCGCCGCCGGGTGGCCACCAAGTTTGTCGATATTGCGCGGCGTTACTACGCCGAGCAGGGTATTCAGGCTGAAGTGATTAAGCTGTATGGCGCCATGGAGCTTGCTCCCCTGATGAATCTGGCTGACGAAATAGTCGATATTGTCGATACGGGCAACACTCTACGAGCTAACGGTATGGAACCACGTGAGCTGATCGCGCCTATCAGCACCAGGTTGGTTGTCAATAAGGCCGCCATGACCATGAAGCACCGTCAGATCAAGCCGCTCATTGAGCGCCTGCGAGCGGCGGTCGTTGATCGCCAAAGTACGGCTGTCAGCAACTGATCCACGAGAGCTAATCCGTTATCCATGAGCGAGGTAGCCATGAGCGAAACCATGAGTATGTCATCGGTGGCACGTCTTGCGACCCGTGACACCGATTTTGATCAGCGCCTTGACGCCTTGCTGGACTGGGAAGGCGTTTCAGATCGCGCTGTCCAGCAACGCGTGGAAGATATCCTTCATCAGGTCAAGCAGCGTGGTGACGCTGCCGTTGTTGAAGCGACCAATCGCTTTGACCGCCTATCGGTCTCCTCCATGCAGGAGCTGTGTCTGTCGCAGGAGCAGCTGGAAACCGCCTATCATGCGCTACCGGCTGACCAGCGCGAGGCACTGGCGGCTGCCGCCGAGCGTATTCGTCGCTATCACGAGCATCAGAAACCGTCATCCTGGCAGTACACAGAAGACGACGGGACTGTCTTGGGCCAGCAGGTGACACCGCTTGATCGGGCGGGAATCTATGTGCCGGGTGGAAAGGCGTCGTATCCTTCATCTGTGTTGATGAATGCGATTCCGGCCCACGTGGCCGGGGTCAAGGAAATCGTGATGGTGGTACCCACCCCGGATGGCATTCTTAATGATATGGTGCTCGCGGCTGCGTACCTGGCCGGTGTGGACTACGTCTTCACCATTGGCGGAGCTCAGGCTGTTGCTGCTATGGCCTACGGTACTGAAAGCGTCCCACGGGTCGATAAGATTGTAGGGCCCGGCAATATCTATGTGGCAACTGCTAAGCGTGCGGTTTTTGGCCAGGTTGGGATCGATATGATTGCCGGACCGTCAGAGATTCTGGTGATCTGTGACGGCCAGACCTCCCCGGACTGGATCGCCATGGACCTTTTTTCCCAGGCTGAACACGATGAAGACGCGCAGGCGATTCTCGTCAGCTGGGATGAGGAGCACCTCAGTGCGGTTCAAGAGGCCATTGATCGCCTGATGCCAACGCTCGAGCGCCATGAAATTGTGCGTGCCTCAATGCGCAAGCGGGGTGCCCTGATCCAGTGTGAGAACCAGCAGGAAGCCCTGGCATTGATAAACCGGATTGCCCCCGAGCACTTGGAGCTTTCTGTGAGTGACCCTGACGCCTGGCTACCTGAGATTCGCCACGCTGGTGCAATTTTCATGGGACGTTATACGGCGGAAGCGCTGGGTGATTATTGCGCCGGCCCAAATCATGTGCTGCCGACCTCTGGCACGGCGCGCTTTTCATCGCCGCTTGGCGTATATGACTTCCAGAAACGTTCGTCGATCATTCATTGCTCGGCTGATGGCGCCAGCGCATTGGGTGAAGTGGCGTCAGTGCTGGCCAGGGGTGAGTCACTCACCGCCCATGCTCGCTCTGCGGAGTATCGTCTAAAGCGCTAGGGTGACAAGCAGTCCAAACTTACTGTTAAGACAGCACAGGCCACCTTACGGTGGCCTGTGTGTTTTCGGGGTTAGGCGATAGGGCCTTATTCTTCCGAGTTCTGTTCGCTTGGCTCTTCGACCGGTACGCTGGGAATGGGGCGTTCTGCTACCTCAAGGGTCAGATCCTGGCGTTCCCCATTTCTTACAATCGTGACGGGCAGGCGAGTGCCCGGCTTGATGGCGGCAATATTGCTCATGGTGGCACGGGCATCAAGTACCGGTTGGCCATCCACGGCCAGCAATACATCGCCTGGTTGCAAACCTGCCTTGTCAGCCGGGCCGCCCTTGATGGCGCCGGCAATGATCATACCCTGAGGGTTACGTAACCCGAAGGAGGCGGCCAGTTCTCTGGACAGAGTTTGCGCTTCTATACCCAGCCAGCCACGAATGACACGACCCTGAGTGACCAGTTCATTCAACACGCTGTGGGCAAGATTGGCAGGAATGGCAAAGCCGATACCTTGTGATCCGCCCGACCGGGAAAAAATGGCGGTATTGATACCCACCAGGGCACCATTGGGGTTGATCAGGGCGCCACCTGAATTGCCAGGATTGATGGCCGCATCGGTCTGTATGAAATCTTCATAGGCGTTAATACCAAGATGGCTTCGACCGGTTGCGCTGATAATGCCCATGGTCACCGTCTGGCCAACGCCAAAAGGGTTGCCGATGGCCAAGGCAACATCTCCGATGGCAGTATTTTCCGAGTTGCTGAGCTTGATCACCGGCAGGTTATCCAGAGGGATGCGCAACACCGCCAGATCACTTTCCGGGTCGGTACCGATCACTTCGGCAATGGATTCGCGTCCATCGCGTAACGCTACCTGAATTTTGTCAGCCCCATTAATAACATGGTGGTTGGTCAGCACATAGCCATCCGGGCTGACAATAACGCCTGACCCGAGACTGGATAGCATGCGCTGTTGACTGGTGGCATCATCGCCATTGAAGAACTGCTCGAAAAAAGGATCAGAGCGCAAGGGGTGGTCATCGCGGTTGACCACCCGTGAAGAATAGATATTGACTACAGCGGGCGCTGCTGTGCTGACCGCATGGGAATAGCTGACGAGACCTGTATCACGGCTTAGCGGTTCAGCCCGGGTAATCTCCGGTATGGGGCGTTTGGGGGGGCTGCGCTCAGAGCCGATGGTCGAGACAAAGGCTCTGTCGTCAGGCGGTGGCGTGGTGGTAGTGTTTTCCTGTGGAGCAAAAGGGTTAGGAATCTGCTCAGGAAAAAGTGCCAACAGCAACACCGCCAGTAATATGCCAATGATGACAGGGCCAATATACAGGGTCACATAGCGGTGCATGAATTCTTCCTTGCTGTTAATGCCTGGTTGAAAATAGTGTGGAGCGCAGCCTTGTTTCATTGGCTGTTAAAGCTGCTGCCATTTAAAGCAAGTATCATAACATTACATTGAAAGTGATTTGTGCATAGCAGAAAAAGAGCTTTGGGCCTGTTGACGTCAACAGGGCGTGAGCCTGCTGGTAAAACCCACTCAAGCAATATTGTATGAGGAGAAATGGTGCAATGATTGAACGTGCACGCCTGGTGGCAGCCTGTGATCAGGAGCTTAAGGCATCTCACTTCAAGGATTACACGCTTAATGGCCTGCAGGTTGAAGGTCGCGGTGAAATACGGCGAGTGCTTAGCGGGGTCACAGCCTGTCAGGCACTGCTGGATGAGGCTGTAGAGTGGCAGGCTGATGCAATTCTGGTGCATCACGGTTATTTCTGGAAAAACGAACCCGTTGCCTTGACCGGTATGAAGCAGCGCCGTATACGCACCCTGTTGGCCAACGACATCAATCTGCTGGCCTATCATCTGCCACTCGATGCGCATCCTGTGCTTGGCAACAACGCCCAGCTTGCCAAGCGGTTTGGCTGGGTGTTTGAGCATTGCCTGGACGGAGAGCTGGGCGAAGGCCTGCTATGGCTTGGGGATACAGCAAAGCCATGCACCTTGGTAGAGCTTGAAGCTCAGACGAAAAAGGTGTTGAACCGTTCACCACTAACGATTGAATCAGTGGCCGGTGCCAAACGTATCGAGCGAATTGCCTGGTGTACAGGAGGGGCGCAGGACATGATTGTCCAGGCATTTGAAGGAGGTGCCCAGGCGTTTGTTTCTGGTGAAATTTCCGAGCGTACAACACACCTGGCGCGGGAAATGGGTATTCATTATCTTGCGGCCGGACATCATGCGACTGAGCGCTATGGGGTTGAAGCGCTGGGTGAATGGTTAGCATCCCGGTTTGCGATAGAGCACCGCTTTGTGGATATTGATAACCCTGCATGACGTGAAGGCAGTGTAGCAGCTGAACTGGTGGCACTGAGGGTGCTAGCCAGTTCAGCTATGATTCACCTATCAATGATTCACTTATTAATAACAAGGCGGTTGGATTAGTAGCGAGGTGGCTGAGGCGCTTGCTCGCGTTCTTTCAGGCCAAAGTCTTCTGAAAGAGTGCCACTTTTGCCGTCAGCATAATCACGGGGTACACCTGTCTCCAGGGTGTTTTCAGTCGCGTTGAGAATGTCGGATTTTGACGATGACCTGTTAGCGTCGCTGTTTAGACTCAGACGTTGGAGCTTATCATCATCCAGCCGCCAGTATCGTGCTTCCTGCGCCAGCTGTTGTTCAAGCTGGTGTGCGCTTGCCCGCAGTGTGTCAATATGCTCATGGGTATCGAACAGATGGGTCCCCATACGCGCTTTCAACTCTTCAACCTGGCGTTCACTTTCCAGTAGCTTCTGCTGCATCAGGTTACTTTCGCGGTGGTTTTTACTGAGCAGACGATAGCCGAAAACGCCAAGAATAATGCCTACCACGACGCCTGACAGAGCAAATATCAGTTCAGAACTTGCTTGCACACTTATCTCCTAACGTCCGGGAATACAATGAACCTAACTAGAACGGCCCATCAAATAGTTACTTTGCTATTATAGTCGCCATTAAGACGTTGAGGTCAATCCATGATGTGCGTTATCCGCCGCTAGCGTATAAACTCTTGCCACTAAAATGGCGGCTCATAACACCGGCCGCCACTGGTTCTGCCAAAGGGTTGGCCAGACCAGTAATCATTGACCTGTTGCCTATGGAGACACTGTGACAAGACTTGCAACCCCCATAGAACGGTATCGTGCGGATTTGCAGCGTGACGATTTTCAGTATGATGCTGCTCAGCAAACGGCTGTTGAGCATCTGCAGCGGCTTTATGATGACCTCGTGGCGGTGCAGCCGGTTAGATCAGCGCCTGCTGGCGGCAAAAGTGTCAAGGCGCGCCTGACGGGCTGGTTCGGGAAAAGTACCGCGAATGCCGCTCTGGGGGTCAGCGAGCCTGCTTTCCAAGGGCTTTATTTCTGGGGAGGGGTCGGGAGAGGGAAGACCTATCTGGTGGATACCTTTTATGAGTCCCTGCCATTTGCTGACAAGATGCGTACCCATTTCCATCGCTTCATGCAGCGAGTTCACAATGAGCTCAATCATTATAAGGGTGAAAAGAACCCTCTTCAGCTGATTGCAGGAAAGTTTGCCGCTGAGGCGCGTGTGATCTGTTTTGATGAGTTTTTTGTCAAGGATATTACCGATGCCATGATATTGGCGAACCTGCTTGAAGCCTTGTTCGAGAAAGGGGTTGTGTTGGTGGCTACCTCAAATATTGTGCCTGATGACCTATATAAGGACGGCTTGCAGCGAGCGCGTTTCATACCTGCTATCGATCTTTTGAACCGACACTGTGAGGTGGTTAACGTTGATTCAGGGATTGATTACCGTCTGCGAGCCCTTGAGCGCGCCGAGATATTCCATTCCCCACTGGATGAAGCGGCGGAAGTCGAACTGCTGCGCAGTTTCCGCGAAATTTCCGGCCATGAAGGTGAGCTGGATGTTCCGCTGGAAGTAAATCACCGTACTATCAAGGCCAAGCGTCTGCATGACGATGTGCTCTGGTGCGAGTTCCTGGAGCTCTGTGATGGTCCACGCAGCCAGAACGACTATATTGAACTTGCCCGTGAATTCCACACTGTGCTGGTTTCCAATGTCAATCAGATGGGCGCCAGTAACGAAGATCAGGCCAGACGCTTTATCAATATGGTGGACGAGTTCTATGACCGTGGCGTCAAGCTGCTGATGTCAGCCCAGGTGCCGATTGATGAATTGTATACCGACGGCAGGCTGAATTTTGAGTTTCAACGAACACTGTCACGTCTGCAGGAAATGCAGTCGCATGAGTATCTGGCGCTGGCGCACAAGCCTTGAAGGCTTGCATGAGCTGACGCTGGATAAAAAAATCGGGCTGAGGGTTAACTTGTACGGGCGACTCCTGTAGTATGCCGCCTCGCTTGATGTTGTTGTGGTGTGTCAGCAACTATGCACATTTCAGCAACCAAAAAAAATAGGGATGGTATCTGGCCTTATAAAAGGATACAGATACCCAATCAACTTTAATTGGTGATTTCATCCATGAAGACGTTCAGTGCTAAGCCGCAGTCCGTCCAGCGCGACTGGTATGTTGTCGATGCTACGGACAAGACGCTCGGTCGTCTGGCAACCGAGATTGCTCGCCGCCTGCGTGGCAAGCATAAGCCCGAATTTACACCTCACGTTGATACTGGTGACTACATTGTCGTCATCAACGCTGAGAAAGTACATGTCACGGGTAACAAGGCCAAGGCCAAGACTTATTACCGTCACACCGGTTACCCGGGTGGCCTGCGCTCCATGACGTTTGACAAGATGCTTGATCATGCGCCTGAGCGTATCATTGAGTCAGCTGTCAAAGGCATGCTGCCTAAAGGGCCGCTAGGTCGTGCCATGTACTCTAAACTTAAAGTCTATGCTGGCGCCGAGCATCCGCACACTGCACAGCAGCCGCTTGAACTGAACATTTAAGGAAATCTTCGCCATGACACAGCAGTATTACGGTACCGGGCGCCGCAAGACTTCCACCGCCCGTGTTTTCCTGAAGCCGGGTTCCGGCAAGATCACCGTGAATAATCGTGAGCTGGACCAGTATTTTGGTCGCGTTACCGGTCGTATGGTGGTTCGCCAGCCGCTGGAGCTTACCGATACACTTAACCAGTTCGACGTCTATGTCACTGTTGAAGGCGGTGGTGGTTCGTCTCAGGCTGGGGCAATTCGTCACGGTATCACCCGTGCGCTGATGGTCTACAATGAAGACCTTCGACCTGCACTGCGTGAAGCTGGTTATGTAACCCGCGATGCTCGCCAGGTTGAACGTAAGAAAGTCGGCCTCCGCAAGGCGCGCCGTCGTCCTCAGTTCTCAAAGCGTTAATTCCAGCGTTATTCAGTACAACGCTCAGGTCATGCGCCTGGGCGTTTTTTTATGCAATATCATAAAGTTACATGGCATCTACCACCATGGTCAATGGCGGTTGTTCTTGTGTAATGCGCTTTGTTTTTTTAACATAGACAATATTTGATATTCGTCGTCACGGTATACTCTGGTGGCGGTACGGGTAAGCTGATGGGAGAAACCAGAAATGGCAGATAACGGCGTAAACAAAGGTCGGCGCCGCTTCCTTGTTGGTGCCACCTCCGTAGTGGGTGCGGTGGGCGCTGTTGGGGTTGCGGTTCCCTTTGTGGCTTCTTGGCAGCCTAGTGCCAAGGCAAGGGCGGCAGGTGCACCTGTTCGGGCAGATGTTTCCAAGCTCGAAGTTGGGCAGCGCATGACAGTGGAATGGCGTGGTAAGCCAGTATGGATCATCAACCGCTCGGCTGAAATGATCGAACGGACTGAGGCGATGGATACCAGCCGTCTGGCAGACCCTGATTCAGCAGTGCCACAGCAGCCTGCATATGTATCGGGTACACTGCGCTCCGTCAAACCTGAAATTGGCGTGCTGATTGGTATATGCACACACTTGGGGTGCTCACCACTGTATCGCCCTGAACCGGATGCTGAAGGTGTAGGTGTCGACAACTGGCCGGGTGGCTTCTTCTGCCCGTGCCATGGCTCTCGCTTTGACCTGGCTGGGCGCGTCTTTACCGGTGTGCCTGCTCCTACCAACCTCGAAGTTCCGCCATACCGCTTTGAGAGTGACGATTTCATTATCGTTGGCGAAGATGAGGAGGCTGCCTGATGGCTAACCCGAACAAGGCTAAAGCAGAAAGCGGTATCATGCGCTGGGTGGATGACCGCTTTCCTGCGACCCAGATGATGCAGGATCATCTGACCAAGTATTACGCTCCCAAGAACTTCAACTTCCTGTACCTCTTTGGTGTACTGGCACTTCTGGTATTGATCAATCAGATCCTGACCGGCGTGTGGCTGACCATGAGTTACAATCCTTCTGCTGAAGGTGCCTTTGATTCCATTGAATACATCATGCGTGATGTGGAATGGGGCTGGCTGATACGCTACATGCATACGACGGGTGCATCGGCATTCTTTGTCGTTATCTATATGCACATGTTCCGTGCCTTGATGTATGGCTCCTATAAAGCGCCGCGCGAACTGGTATGGATCTTTGGCATGACCATCTATCTTGCGCTGATGGCTGAAGCCTTCATGGGCTATCTGCTGCCGTGGGGTCAGATGTCTTACTGGGGCGCCCAGGTTATCATCTCACTGTTCTCTGCCATTCCGGGCATCGGCCCTGATCTTGCCCAGTGGGTGCGTGGTGATTATCTGATCTCAGGTATTACCCTGAACCGCTTCTTTGCACTGCATGTGGTTGCGCTGCCTATCGTCATTCTCGCGCTGGTTGTACTGCATATTATTGCCCTGCATGAAGTGGGTTCCAATAACCCGGACGGTGTCGACATCAAGCAGAAGAAAGATGAAACTGGTAAGCCGCTTGACGGTATTGCTTTTCATCCCTATTACACGGTGAAAGACCTTGTCGGTATTGCCATTTTCCTGTTTGTCTTCTGTATCGTGGTCTTCTACTTCCCTGAAGGCGGCGGCTATTTCATAGAGAAGCCTAACTTTGAGCCGGCAAACCCGCTTGTTACGCCTGACCACATAGCGCCTGTTTGGTACTTTACGCCTTTCTATGCCATTCTGCGGGCGATTACCTTCTCGCTGTTCGGTCTTGATGCCAAGTTCCTTGGTGTTGTGTTTATGGGTGGAGCTATCGCTATTCTCTTTGTGCTCCCGTGGCTTGACCGCAGTCCAGTACGTTCAATGCGCTACAAGGGGTGGATATCCAGGACAATGCTGGCTCTTTTCTGCATCAGCTTCGTCATCCTGGGTGTGCTGGGTGTATTGCCGTCAACTGAAGGTCGTACTCTTTTGGCCCAGGCGTGCACGGCCATGTATTTCGCTTTCTTCCTGCTGATGCCGATCTATACCCGGCTGGAGAAGACTAAACCCGTTCCGGAAAGGGTGACTGGCTAATGAAAAAGCAAATTTTTGCACTGCTCTTCGCAGTGCTTCCAATAACGGCGTTTGCTGCGGGCGGCGCCAGTGTCCCGCACTCCATGGATCCTGATCTGACCAATCAGGAATCACTACAGAATGGCATGCAGCTATATGTCAACTACTGCATGGGCTGTCATTCCATGGAGCACCAGCGTTTTGCGCGCTCAGCAGCTGACATTGGAATTCCGCAGGATCTTGTCGAAGAAAACCTGATCTTTTCGCCGGATCTGGCCTTCAACGATCAAATGCAGATCGCCATGCATGGTGAAGACGGTGAGTCCTGGTTTGGTGTAGCGCCGCCTGATCTGTCGCTTATGAGCCGTCTACGCGGAACCGATTACATCTACTCATACCTATTGGGTTTTTATCGGGACCCGGGCCAGCCGCTTGGCGTGAATAATACGGTGCTTGAAGCTTCAGCTATGCCTAACGTTCTTGAGCCATTGCAAGGGGTTCAGGAAATGGTGTGTGCTGAGACAGATCAGCCGGTGGAAGGACAGTCGCCTGACCCGTTATCTGGCAAGTACCAATCCTGTGATGTTCTTAAGGTCACTCAAGAAGGCGCCATGGAGCCAGACGAGTTTGAGGAGGCGATTTACGACCTTACCAACTTCCTGGCTTATGCGGGTGAGCCTTCCAAGCTGCAGGCTCAGGCACTAGCTCCGAAAGTTCTGATCTTTATCATTATCTTTGGTGTAGTGGCCTACTTCCTGAAGCGTGAGTACTGGCGCGATGTTCACTAAGTGATCGTCACCAGATATAAGTAAGACGCAACCGAAAGGCGCATAGCAATCATTGCTGTGCGCCTTTCGCGTGTTGAAGCAAAGTCTGTACCTGCTTTTGCCCGTTCGGCTTGGTTGCGTGTTATGATGTCAAGTTGATTTGATGTGAGGATGATTTCATGGGTGTTGTGGCCAAACGGTCGTCGATGATCTTCTATTCGGGCAATGATGACCATTTCAGTCATCGTGTGCGTATTGTACTAGCTGAAAAAGGGGTAACGGTGGATATCGTCGATGTTAACGACGAGCAGCCGCCGCAGGAACTCGCTGAGCTGAACCCTTATAACAGCGTGCCGACATTGCTCGATCGTGATCTTGTGCTGTATGAGTCCAAGGTGATGATGGAGTATCTGGACGAACGCTTTCCGCATCCTCCGCTTTTGCCTGTTTATCCCGTGGCGCGAGCGCAAAGCCGTCTTTGGATGCATCGCGTAGAGCGCGAATGGTGCCCTCTGGTGGACACGATTCGCACCGGTAGCAAGAAAGAAGCGGACAAGGCACGCAAGGAATTAAGGGAAAGCCTGATAGGTATTTCGCCTATCTTTGAAGATATGCCTTTCTTTATGAGTGATGAATTTACCCTGGTTGACTGCTGCCTGGCACCGATTCTCTGGCGATTGCCTGAGCTGAATATCGAGTTGCCTGAGAAGCAGGTGCAGCCGTTGATTAATTACATGACGCGTGTCTTTGAACGTGACACCTTCCAGGCAGCATTGAACGAATTCGAAAAAGAGATGCGCGTTTAACACACATTAACCGCGCCGCCTTGAAAAATCGGGGGCGGGGCGGGCATTAAACAGGGGAGCAAGATGCACTCTAGTCGTCCCTATCTGGCAAGAGCACTCTATGAGTGGCTGGTAGATAATGAATTAACGCCCTATTTGGTCGTCGATGCTACCTTTCCTGACGTTGAGGTGCCCCGTCAGTTCGTCCAGAACGGCCAGATTGTGCTGAATGTTGCGCCGACTGCTGTGCGTGACCTCATGATTGAAAATGATGCCATAGGCTTCAATGCCCGTTTTGGTGGCCATCCTATGCAAGTAATGATTCCAATGCCGGCCTTGATTGCTATTTACGCCAGGGAAAACGGGGCAGGCATGGTATTTGGCCATGAGCCTGAACTTGATTCACCAGAGGCTGAGTCTGAAGTCCCTTCGAGCACTGGTAATGAAAAGGATGCTGATAAAGGGCACAAGCCGCCATTATCGATTGCTGAACCATCTGCAGCGGATGACAGCGAGAAAGGCAGCAAGCAGGCCAAGCAGGCAGAGACGAAAGACACTAATAAGAGCAGCAAAAAACCGACGTTGCGCGTTATCAAATAAGCGTGCCCAGAATAGTCAGTCGTTGATAAAAGCCTCATTTGACTGAGGCTTTTTTGACGGTAGAATAGATCATTGTATAGGTCTGATTAGGTTGATTAATCAAGATAATCAAAGACTTTGACAATACGCTGAACGCCGCGAACGGTTGATACTTCGTTGACAATCATGTCCGCTTCTGAGCGGGCTACTATGCCCATAAGGTAGACACTGGCGTTTTCTGTGGTTACTTCAATCTTGGAAGAATCAATACGGTTATTGGTCGCCAGCTGGCTGACCACGTTGGTGGTTATCCAGCTATCAGTCAGGCGTTGAGAGGCGGGTAAAGTGGCCGCAATGGCTAGCTCGTTATGTACCTTGCTGACCCCGCGGATATCCTCAGTCACCTGGCTGGCGGTTGATTTAAGCTCTTCGCTGGGCACTTGGCCAACCAGCAGAACCTCACCATTAAACGCATGAGCCTTAATTCTTGCTTGAGCAAGACGTCTATCAGCACGTTTGAGTGCGCGTTCCACTTCGCTGGCTATGGTATTGTCGATTGCTTCAACGTCGCTTGAGCGTGTGCCGTAATTATTTGGGTTGTGTGCCGTCTGTGTGGCGCAACCTGCTAATAGTAAAACGCCAGTAATGGCCAAAGCCAGGTAAAGGCGTGATGAGAGCGTCTGTAACATATTGAAATCCCTATATATAAAACCTATGCCATGCTGGCTTCAGGCATCGTCAACGTGATTGAAGTTTTCTGATCGTTAACATTCTACACGACAGTTATGAATGGTCAGCATTGCAACGCGAATTATGTTTTCAAAATAACCGAGTATGCAAAAGAACTGAAGCACTTAAATGGCTTCGCCGAACAGTTGCTCATCAATCAAGTCGCATAGGCAATGAATAACCAACGAGTGAACTTCCTGAATGCGAGCCGTTGATGTTGCAGGTACGCGAATCTCACAGTCGTCCTGACCTAACAGCGAAGCCATATCACCGCCATCTTTACCGGTGAGTGCCACAACTGCCATTTCCCGGTCATGAGCTGCCTGGATAGCCTGGACAATATTGGCTGAGTTACCGCTGGTTGAAATCGCCAGCAGAATATCGCCCGGCTGACCCAGGGCACGAATCTGTTTGGAAAATATTTCGTTGTAGCTGTAGTCGTTAGCAATCGAGGTCAGCGTCGAAGTGTCGCTTGTCAGTGCCAGAGCGGGCAGGCTGGGGCGTTCACGTTCAAAGCGGTTAAGCAACCCTGAGGAAAAGTGTTGGCTATCACCGGCGCTTCCTCCATTGCCGCAGGTAAGAATTTTGCCTTCACTTACCAGACACTGCACCATCATCTGGCTTGCGACTTCTATGAAAGGTGGGAGAACCTCACTGGCATAGGTTTTGGTATCAATACTGGCGTTGAAATGACTGATTATCCGAGACTGAAAGTCCATCTGGCCTTCCTGTTTTTTTAGCATTAAAATGCGTCAAAGGCTGCTTTGACCCATTCAAAGGAAACATCGGGAGGTGTGCCCGTGGCGGCAAGGATATCAAATCGACAGGGGCAAGACAGTGCATGTCTTGCAAGGTAAACAGTAGCTGCATGTACAAGACGGCGCTGTTTTGTTGGGGTCACTGTTTCCAAAGGATGCCCGTAGCGACAGCTTTCACGATGTTTGACTTCGACAAAGACCAGGGTGTCGCCGTCCGTCATGATCAGATCCAGCTCACCGCCTTTTACAAACTGGTTACGACCTACCAATTCAAGGCCCTGTCTCCGCAACCAGTTAGCGGCACACTGCTCAATCAGTGTGCCTCGTGCTCGCGCCGTTTGGGCGTTACGATTCGCCATCAGACAGGAAGTCCGGCGTCAGAATCGGGGTGGGAATGCCGTTCTGGAATTTTGCCCATGGCAGCTCACGATAAATCCTGCCATCGTTTGTCAGGTTTAACTGTCCGGTAGCGCCAGACATACGCCCACTTTCAATAAAGTCTTGAATGTTAGTAACAATCTCATAGGCATCAACGCCCATTGCCATCAGACGAAACATTGACATTTCGCCTTCGTCGCGAAAAGTGCGATAGGACTCGTAATGCGGAAGGACTTCCTCACCGCCCACTGCCGCATCAGGAATCTGCCAGGGAATATCGACAAAGAACACATCGTCAAGATCCTGATTCAGACGCGGCTGCAGCGTACCTTCATGAAGGTGCGAGGTGGCATAAACAGGCAAATTAGATGCGTAGTAATAATCCAGCGTCGGCGGAACCTGGCGCGCATATTCGGGAAGTGCAAGCAAGAAAAGTGCATCGATATCTTCCAGCTGAGCTCGCTCACCCCGGACGTTAAGCGCAGATTTGACGGCGTTGGCAACGGCATCGTCCGGGGCGTAGCTGACCGCATTGGTAACGCTGCCGCCCGCATCGCTCCAGGCGTCCCAGAACGCCTCCCCCGCTCGGCGGCCCCAGTCGTTGTCCGGTACCATGATAGCTATCTGGCGGTGGCCGTCTGACCAGGCACGTTGGGCCACTTGGCGCGCTTCATCTTCTGCGGAAAGCCCAAACTGAATCAG
>JBNJGW010000058.1:0-8591 GCA_051748005.1 Pseudomonadota bacterium
ATCGCGTTTCTGGAATGGTTGCTCAAGGATAACTTCACTTATCTGGGCTATGACGAGTACACCCTTCAGGATGGCGAACTGGTTCGCGACAACGCCAATGTTCTGGGCGTATTCCGGCTGGATTATCCGCGCTACTGCGAGCGCATCCGTACCGAGCAGGGCGTTGACGAGAATAATGATTATGTCCTCGTGCCCCAGCTATTGTCGTTTGCCAAAAGTGCCCACCATTCCCGGGTGCATCGCCCCACCTACCCTGATTACATTACGGTTGACCGCTATGACGACGATGGCAATGTGGTGGGTGAGCGGCGTTTTTTCGGACTGTTTACTGCCACCGTCTACAATGAGTCGCCGCGTAATATTCCGGTTCTGCGCCGTAAACTGAAGGCGGTGATGGACATTGCCGGCTTCAATCCCCAGGGCCACAACGGCAAACAGTTGCTGCAGGTGCTGGAAGTCTATCCGCGTGATGACCTCTTCCAGACCTCGACCGAGTCTCTGGCTGGAACAGCGCTGGGGATCCTCAATATTCGTGAGCGCCGTCAGGTGCGTCTGTTTGTGCGCGCGGATGTGAGCGGTAAGTTCTATTCCTGCCTGATTTTCGTCCCTCGGGATGTGTTTTCCACCGACTTGCGCCAGCGCATTCAGAACCTGCTATGCGAGGAGATGGATGCCCATTTTGGTGACTTTAATACCTATCTGTCCGAGTCCGTGCTGGCGCGTATTCAGCTGATTCTGCGCTTCAACGGCGATAAGCCATGCAAGTTTGACCTGAAACGTATTGAGCAGAAGGTCGCACAACTGGCGCGCAGCTGGAAAGATGAGCTGCAGTCGGCCATGGTAGAGGGGTTTGGTGAAGAAAGTGCCAACCGGCTGATGGAGCGCTTCAGCAGTGCCTTCTCTGCCAGCTATCGGGAGGATTTCAGTGCCCGCACCGGTGTTTTTGATATTCAGCACCTGTTGGCACTGGATAATGGTGATGATCTGGCGCTGTCGCTGTATCGTCCGCTGGAAGAGCAGGGCGGTGGGCTCAACCTTAAGCTGTTCCATCGCGATTCACAGATTCCCTTGTCGGACGTGCTGCCGATGATGGAAAACCTGGGATTGCGGGTAATTGGCGAACGACCTTATGAGATCAACGATCTCTCCGAGCGCTACTGGATACATGATTTTGAACTGGAACACAGCGGCGCCGACCTTAGCCTTAGCGAAATGCGTGAGGCATTCACTGAGGCGTTCAAGCGAATCTGGGGCGGTGAAGCCGATAATGATGCCTTCAACCGATTGATCATCGGTGCCAACCTGGACTGGCGTGAAGTGGCGATGCTGCGCGGCTATGCGCGTTACCTCAAGCAGATTCGCTTTGGTATGTCGCAGAACTATATTGCCTCTACCCTGGCCAATCACTCGCATATTACTCGTGAGCTGGTGGCATTGTTCCGCCTGCGCTTTGATCCTCAGTGCGAGGATCGTGACAGCAGCGCCTGTCTTGCCCGCATCAATGAACACCTTGAACAGGTCACCAGCCTTAACGATGACCAGCTGGTACGACGCTTTGTGGAGCTGATCCAGGCGACTTTGAGAACCAACTATTATCAGTTGGGCGAACAGGGGCGTTTCAAGGATTACATTGCTTACAAGCTGGAACCCTCCAAGGTGACCGGCATGCCCAAGCCGCGCCCGGCCTACGAGATCTTTGTCTGCTCGCCCAGGGTGGAAGGTGTTCACCTGCGCGGCGGTAAGGTTGCCCGTGGCGGGCTGCGCTGGTCTGACCGCCGGGAAGACTTCCGCACCGAGGTGCTGGGGCTGGTCAAGGCGCAGCAGGTGAAAAACGCCGTGATTGTGCCGGTGGGTGCCAAAGGTGGCTTTGTCTGTAAGCGGATGCCCGAAAATGCTGACAGGGAAACCGTGCAGAAAGAAGGTATTGCCTGTTACAAGACCTTTATTCGTGCCTTGCTGGATGTCACTGACAACCTGGTGGGCAGTGGCGTTGTGCCGCCAGACAATGTGGTACGTCATGATGACGATGATGCCTACCTGGTGGTGGCCGCCGATAAGGGAACGGCAACGTTTTCGGATATTGCCAACGAAATCTCGCTGGAATATGGCCACTGGCTGGGGGATGCCTTTGCCTCCGGCGGCGCCAATGGTTATGACCACAAGAAGATGGGCATTACCGCGCGGGGCGCCTGGGAGTCGGTTGAGCGCCATTTCCGTAATCTGGGGCTGAATACCCGGCGTGAGAATTTCACCGTGGTGGGCGTGGGTGATATGGGCGGCGATGTATTCGGCAATGGCATGCTGCTGTCCGAACATATTCAGCTGGTGGGTGCCTTCAACCACCTGCATATCTTTGTTGACCCTAGCCCGGATGCCGCTACGACTTTTGCAGAGCGCCAGCGCCTGTTCAATATGCCGCGCTCCAGCTGGGAGGATTTTGACAGGTCGCTGATTTCTGAAGGGGGGGGGATCTTCAGTCGCAGTGCTAAATCCATCAGCATCACGCCGCAGATGCAGGAGGCCTTTGGCATCAGTGAATCCCAGATGGCTCCCAATGACCTTATCCGTGCCATGCTCAAGGCAAAGGTGGACCTGTTCTGGAACGGTGGTATCGGCACCTATGTGAAAGGCTCGGATGAAACCGACGCCGAGGTGGGCGATAAAGCCAATGATGCCCTGCGCATCAATGGCTGTGAGCTGAACTGCCGGGTTATCGGTGAGGGCGGTAACCTGGGCTTTACGCAGCTTGGCCGCATGGAAGCTGCCAATAAGGGCGTGCTGGTTTACACCGATTTCATTGATAACGCCGGTGGCGTGAATTGCTCTGACCACGAAGTCAATATCAAGATCCTGATTGATGAAGTGGTCAAGCGTGGCGATATGACCGAGAAGCAGCGTAATAAGCTGCTGGCCGATATGACCGATGAGGTGGCGGATCTGGTCATTCTCGACAACTACCGCCAGACCCAGGCCCTGGATCTGTCGGCTCTGATCTCCCAACAGGGTATTGGTCCCTACCGCCGCTTTATCAGTGAGCTTGAAGCCGTTGGGCAGATTGACCGCGAGCTTGAGTTCCTGCCGCAGGATGACGTCCTGAAAGAGCGTTCAGGCAACGGCGAGGGAATGAGCCTGCCAGAACTTTCGGTGTTGATCTCTTACGCCAAGAGCACGCTGAAAGGCGATCTGATTGTTTCTGAGGTGCCGGATGACCCCTACATCCACCGCCACCTTGAGCGCCTCTTCCCGCAGCCACTGGTGGATAACTATCTCACCGAGATGTACGAGCATCGCCTGAAACGGGAAATTGTCGCGACCCAGGTTGCCAATGATCTGGTGGATCATATGGGCGTTGTCTTTGTCCGTCGCCTGATAGACTCTACCGGGGCTGGCCGTGCTGATATTGCCAGGGCCTATATTGTCGCCCGAGACAGCTTTAACCTGCCGAGTCTGTGGGCGGAAATTGAAGCGCTGGACAACATCGTATCCAGCCAGGTTCAGTACGGCATGATGCTGGACCTGATGCGTATGGTGCGTCGCGCCACCCGTTGGTTCCTGCGTCAGCATCTGGGGCTTTCCACCCAGGATGCCGTGGAATACTTTGGCCCGCGCCTGGCTCAGCTGCAGGAAGGAATCGGTGAGCTGCTTAGCGGTGAGGAGCTGGCCGCCTGGCAGCAGCGCCGTGAAGAGCTGCTTGAGGCCGGCGTGCCTGAAACCCTGGCAGGAAGCGTTGCTGCAGCACCTAGCCTGTATGCGGGGCTGGGTATCATCCAGGCGGCACGCCATGTCAACGAAAAGCCCCAGCGCGTTGCCGAGGTGTTCTATGAAGTGGGCAGCCGCCTGGAGCTGCCCTGGATGATTCAGCAAGTCACCCGGCTGGATGTGCGCGATGCCTGGCAGGCCCAGGCGCGGGAAACCTTCCGCGATGATATCGACCGCCAGCAGCTGGCGCTGACAACCAGCGTGTTGAAGCTTGAAACCGGCAACCACGGCGTGGATGAACGGGTTGCACAGTGGCTTGATCAGCATGCCGATCTTCATCGCCGCTGGTGCCGTTTGATAGAGGAAGTGCGCAGCGGCAGTGAAAGTGGTTTTGCTCTCTTTGCCGTGGCCGTGCGTGAACTGGTGGACCTGGCTGAAAGTGATAGCGAAGCCTGATCTTATACGCATAAGTAGCTGAAATAACGCCGTGTCCGGTTAGCTGGGCACGGCGTTTCTTATTGTGGGGGTGCGGTCTGTCACACCAGCCTGCCGCTCTTGCCCGCTTTGCGCTATAATGCTGGCCGCTTATTGCTGCCTGGCTAGAGGAACCACCATGTACCACGTTATTCGTCCCGCGCTTTTTCGCCTTGATCCCGAAGCCTCACACACCCTGGCCATGGGCATGCTGGATACCTTGCATCGACTAGGGGCGACCAAGCGGCTGGCAGGGGCAAGGGTAGCTGACCCGGTAGAGCTGATGGGCTTGCGTTTTCCCAACCGGGTGGGGTTGGCGGCAGGGCTGGATAAAAATGCCGATCATCTTGATGCGCTGGGGGCGTTAGGTTTTGGCTTTATCGAAGTGGGTACTGTCACCCCCAAGGCACAGCCGGGCAATCCGAAACCGCGTTTGTTCCGCCTTGCCGGGCATGATGCCATCATCAACCGCTTTGGTTTCAATAACAAAGGGGTGGCGCACCTGGTCGAGCAGGTCAGGAAAAGCCGTTTTGATGGCATTATCGGCATCAATATCGGCAAGAATCTGAGCACGGCGGTAGAGGATGCGCTGGCTGATTATCTGCTTTGCCTGGACGCTGTACACGATGTGGCGGATTACATCGCAGTGAATATTTCCTCGCCCAATACGCCGGGGCTTAGAACCCTGCAGTTTGGCGAACAGCTGGATGCGCTGCTGGGGCCGATCAGAGCGCGCGCCACTGAGCTGGATGATGCGCACCAGCAGCGTGTGCCGCTGCTGGTCAAAATTGCGCCGGATATGAGTGAAGAGGAAATTGCCTTGGTGGCACAAAGCATTGAGCGTAACGGCCTTGATGGCGTGATTGCGACCAATACGACCATTGAGCGCCAGGCGGTGGAGAATGACCCGCAAAGCGGAGAGGCCGGTGGGCTATCAGGTAAACCGGTGTTTGAAGCCTCCAACCGAGTCATCAGGCTATTGCGAGAGCATTTGCCTGCTATACCGATTATTGGGGTAGGGGGAATTGATAGCGGTGAGGCGGCTCAGCAGAAGCTGGAAGCGGGTGCAGATCTGGTGCAGCTTTACTCCGGGCTGATCTATCAGGGGCCAGGCCTGATCAATGAATGCGCTTCTGCGCTGGCCGGCAATGCAGATAGCAAAAAGCCTGCCGCGTAGGGGCAGGCTTCAGCTTCCATGGTGACACGCTCAGCGCATTACCGGTTCAGGTCATCACCATGGGATTTTTGTGGATGCCGGAAACCCCCGTCATCCCGCTCCACTGATCGCCGCGTCCTTCACGCCAGCCACTCATCCAGTATTCTCGTAAATTGACATCCTGACTGGGGCAGTCATCCCGTGAGCGTCCTGTAACACCTGCTTTATAGCCGTGTACATAAGCCCGTTGAAAGCGATCACGTTTTTGTCTTTTCATTGGCTAACCTCTTCTAATGAAAGCCTTTGATGAGAAATAGCAAAAAACAACCATTTCAGGAGCTGGCTGTCAGGGTGAGATAGGTCATGCTGTCGATGTAAGGCACTCACGTGCTGAACGCAACAAACCTGTATTTCTGAAACGTCAACCCCAACGCCATCTGAATGTCGTGAATCAGAAAATGAGCCAAAAACCAGACTCTGGATCCCCGACAACAAACGCATGCGTTATTCTGTAGCTACCACTCTATTGTTAGACCATGAGGCCAGGGTTTGTCGACCATTAAATTGTCATAAGAGCTACATGGAATTGACATAAATAGTAATATCAGCCTGGAAACGCCGCTGCCAGACGATGATCACCCCGCTTGATTCGCCATGATCAAGCGCCCAAGATTGAGTAATTATGACCGAGCAATATCAAAACGAAGTACTGGACCTGCTGGTGACCTGCCCAAAAGGCATCGAGCAACTGCTGGAAGAAGAGTTGGTTCAGCTGGGCGCCACGCCGGGTAAAACCACGGTGGCAGGTATTTATGTCAGCGCCAGTCTGGAAACGGCGTATCGCCTGTGCCTGTGGTCACGCTTGGCCAACCGGGTGATTGTCATCTTGCATCGGGCATCCATGGTGGATACCGCCGCGCAGCTGCTCAGCGCTGTCACTGTGGTGCCTTGGGCAGAACATATCGCAGCAGGCAAAACCCTGGCGGTCGACTTCCATGGCCGCAGTGAGCATATCCGCCATACGCGTTTTGGCGCCCAGACAGTCAAGGATGGCGTGGTGGATGCCATGGCGCTGGCGGGCGCCGAGCGGCCACAGGTGGATACCAAGTCTCCTGATATGCGTCTTTACGCTCACCTGCACCGCAGCAACCTGACTCTGGGTATCGACCTGTCCGGGGAAAGCCTGCATCGGCGAGGGTATCGTCTGGATGTGGGGCATGCGCCCCTCAAGGAAAACCTTGCCGCTGCCTTGCTGGTGCGTGCGGGCTGGCAGGCACGAATCAAGGCCGGTGAGCCTTTGATTGACCCGCTATGCGGCGCTGGCACTCTGCTGATTGAGGCAGCCCTGATGGCAGCAGATCAGGCGCCTAACCTGAACCGTCGTCGCTTTGGTTTTCACGGCTGGGCGTATCACCAGCAAGCGGTGTGGGAAGAATTACAGCGTGAAGCCCAGGCGCGGGCCAGCATCGGCCGCAAACGCTGCAAGAATGCACTGTTCGGCTTTGACCAAAGCCCGGCGGCCTTATCGGCGGCCAAGGCCAACGCCATGCGCGCGGGCATTCCGGCGCTGATCACCTTTCATGGTCAGGGGGTTGCCCAGCTTGAACGCCCGGAAGGTCTGGCATCAGCATCAGGTCTGCTGATCACCAATCCGCCTTACGGCGAGCGGCTGGGGGAGTTGCCGGAGCTGGTCGGCCTTTACGCGACCCTGGGTGAGAAAGCCAAAGCGCTTTTTCCCGGCTGGACGCTGGCTGTGTTCACTGGCAATCCGGATCTTGGCCACCGGCTAGGGCTGAGAGCTCACAAGCAGTATGCGCTGAAAAATGGCCCGTTGGATGCCAAGCTGCTGTTAATGGAAATTGGCGCTGACACTGCGTACAGGACCTCTGCCCAGAGCGCTGACAGCCACTCCACGTCAACGTCAAATGATACTCCCTCACAGGCGGCGGAAGATGCGCCACAGCAAGCATCGTCTGATAACGCCCAGATGTTCGCCAACCGCCTG
Source organism: Pseudomonadota bacterium (assembly GCA_051748005.1). Taxonomy (GTDB): domain Bacteria; phylum Pseudomonadota; class Gammaproteobacteria; order Pseudomonadales; family Halomonadaceae; genus Vreelandella. The sequence continues at coordinate 7,335 of JBNJGW010000058.1, forward strand.
AAAAAGAACCATAAGCGCCTGAAAAAGTGGCTCAAACAAAGCGGTGAAAGCTGCTATCGTCTGTATGACGCCGATATGCCGGAGTTTGCCCTGGCCATCGATATCTACGCTGACCGGGTACACGTTCAGGAATATATGCCGCCGCGCTCGGTAAACCCCGCCCAGGCCCAGAAGCGCCTGTTTGACGCCCTCGAAGTCCTGCCTCATGCCCTGGCGGTGGACGCCAGCCGGATTTATGTCAAACAGCGCGAGCGTCAGGCCGGCAAATCGCAATATCAGAAGCGTGACGCCAGCGGCGAGCGTTTCGAGGTGCAGGAAGGGCCCGCACGGCTATGGGTCAACCTGCGTGACTATCTGGATACCGGCCTGTTTCTGGATCATCGTCCGGTGCGGCGTCTGCTGGGTGAGATGGCCCAGGGCAAACGCTTTCTCAACCTTTTCTGTTACACCGCATCAGCAACGGTGCATGCGGCCCTGGGCGGCGCCAGCGATAGCGTCAGTGTTGATATGTCCAATACCTACCTGAGCTGGGCCCAGGACAACTTTGCTCTCAACGGGCTTGACCCCAGCCGTCACAGAGTCACACGTGATGACTGCTTCAAGTGGCTGGAAACCGCCAGCACCCAGTTTGATCTTATCTTCATGGATCCGCCGACGTTTTCCAACTCGAAGAAAATGCGCGATACCCTGGATATTCAGCGTGATCATCCCCAGCTGGTGCGGTTGGCCATGGCACGCCTGATGCCGGAGGGTACTCTGGTGTTCTCCAACAATCAGCGGCGTTTCGAGTTGGATAGCACCTTGCGCGAAGAATTCATGGTGGAGGATATTTCCGCCAAGACCTTTGACCCTGATTTCCAGCGCCGCCATAACCTGCACCATGTCTTCCTGTTGCGTCACAAGGAGACGGCATGATTGCACTGACGCTTTACACGACGCTGGGGTGTCATCTGTGCGAGCAACTGGAGGCCCTGGTGCGCCAGTTGGCCAACCAGGAGGTGGTGCTGACAGCGGTTGAGATCAGCAGCGACGATAGCTTGATGGCGCGCTATGCCCAGCGCATCCCGGTGCTGGCAGATGCCGAGGGCAAGGAGCTGGATCGAGGCTTTGATGTCGAGCGGCTAGCCGCCTGGCTTGAAGCGCGTGGCTGGCTCGACCAGGCAGCGCTGCAGGCATTGACGTCGCCGCCTGAGCCAGAACCCGCCAAGCTTGCTTATACCCACAATGGCCGCCGCTATCTTGGCTAGAGGCTAGAGG
>JBNJGW010000058.1:8691-14491 GCA_051748005.1 Pseudomonadota bacterium
GGCTAGAGGCTAGAGGGCATCCAGCAGTGAGAGCTGGCGCATGGCTTCCTGGCCTTCCGGGGAGTCATCGTCCACATCCAGCACCTTGCGAAAACTACGCGAGGACTGAATGGTGCTCTCGTCGTCCAGCCACATCCGGGCCTGTTCGCGGCTTTCTGCCAATTGGTGTTTGAGGCCGCCGAACTGGGTGCCAATCTGCCCCCAGGCGCGGCTGAAGATCCAGTCGCCAAACATATCCTGATGAATATGCACCAGCACATAGTCATGGTCGGTTTCCCAGCGTACGATCACACCTTGTCCTCCTGTTTATTGTGCCTTGTCTGCCGGTGCCTTGCGCCACCGGGCGCCCATTGTAAAGCCCAAGATGAAAAACGCTATGAAACTTGTCGTTGATGCCAACATCCCCGCCAGTGAGGCCTGCTTTACCGAGTTTGGCAAGGTGGTCCGCCTGCCGGGCCGCGAGATTACCGCCCGGCATCTAAAGGATGCCGGTGCCCTTGTGGTGCGCTCGGTGACCCAGGTCAATCAAGCACTACTGGCAGATAGCCCTGTGCGCTTTGTGGGCACCTGCACCATAGGCACTGACCATATTGATACCGCCTACCTGAAAGCGCGTGAGATTGCATTTGCCAGCGCTCCTGGGTGTAACGCCGAGGCGGTGGTGGATTACGTGCTGGCCAGCCTGTTAACCCTTGCTGAGCGCCAGGGGTGGTCATTAACCCAGCGCTGCGTGGGGGTTGTTGGCGTGGGTAACGTGGGCAGCCGCCTGCAGGCTCGTCTGCAGCCGCTAGGCGTTCAGGTGCTGGCCTGTGACCCGCCACGAGCGGCGCAGGAGGGCAGCGAAGGCTTTGAAACGCTGCAAACGCTGATCAATCACTGTGATGTACTTTGCCTGCACACCCCGCTGGTCACGGATGGCCCCTACAGAACGCGCCATCTCTTGGGAGCCGCAGAGATCCATGCGCTCAAACCAGGCAGCATAGTGGTGAACGCCGGGCGCGGTGACTGTATGGATAGCGCCGCCCTGGCGGAACGCCTGGCGCAGCAGGCGGACCTGACCGCTGTGCTCGACGTATGGGAAAACGAACCGGAGATTGATTCACAATTACATGCGTTAGCTGCGCTGGCAACGCCCCATGTGGCGGGCTACAGCCTGGATGGCAAGCTGCGCGGCAGTCTGATGATTCATCATGCCCTGGCTAAGCACCTGGGTCGCCAGAGCTCATTGACGCTGGCCGATATCTGCCCGTCACCGGCGCTTGGCGAACTGACCTTGCAACAGGCGATACCCAGCGAAGACGCTCTACGACTGTGCATGCAAGCGGTTTACGACCCGCGCCGCGATCACGACCGCTTGGCGCGGGAGATGCAACACCAAGCGATGGGTAGCGCCTTTGATCGCTGCCGCGCTGACTACCCCTTGCGGCGCGAGTTCGCCACCCTCAAGGTGCGCCTGGGCGATGACGCAACTTCGCTGGCCCCTGGGCTGGGCGCCGCTGGTTTTAATGTCCTGACCGAGGCTTAGCCATAAAAACGCCCACCTCAATGGGTGGGCGCTGTTGTGGCGTTATTCAAAAGCATGAATTACTGACGGTAGGAAGCTTCCTGTAGGGCGCGAATGCGGTCATCCAGCGGCGGGTGGCTGGCAAACAGACGCTCGACAAGCGAGCGTGTCTGGCCCTTGGTGATGGCCATGGCGCGCAGGGTGTCGGGCATCTGGTCGGGTAGTTCAGTTTCGGATTTCAGCCTTGCCAGGGCGCTGACCATGGCACCCGTGCCTGCCAGCCGTGCGCCTGCCTCATCGGCACGGTATTCACGGAAACGAGAGAACCAGGCCACAATGGCCGACGCGGCAATTCCGAAAATAATCTCGGCTACCATGACCACAGCAAAATAGCCCATAAAGCCCAGGCCGCCTTCACCATCTGTACGGCTTTTCAGGAAGCCATCAATCAGGTGAGCCACCACGCGGGCAAAGAACATCACAAAGGTATTGACTACGCCTTGCACCAGCGCCAACGTGACCATGTCACCATTGGCCACGTGGCCAATTTCGTGGGCCAGAACGGCGCGCACCTCTTCAGGTTTCATGCGATTGAGCAGCCCGGCTGATACGGCCACCAGGGCGTCGTCCTTTTTCCAGCCGGTGGCAAAGGCATTGGACTGCTGAGCCGGGAAGATACCTACTTCCGGCGTTTTGATGCCGGCATCGCGGGCCAGTTCGGCCACAGTATCGACCAGCCATTGCTCGGTGGCGTTGGACGGTTTTTCGATAATGACGGTGCCGGTTGATCGCTTGGCCATCCACTTGGATATCAATAGCGATATCACTGATCCGGCCATGCCGATAAGAAAACAGAACAGCAGCAAACTGGTGAAGTTGATACCCTGGCTACGCAGATAGCCTTCTACACCAAACAGGCGCAATGTCAGGCTGGCGACCAGCACGACGGCCAGGTTGGTGGCTAAAAACAACACGATTCGCAGCATTTGAGGGTCTCCTTGGTGTGATGAGAAACAAGCCCTGAGATATCGCTTAGATGGGGGAGAGACGATGAGGTTTCAAATCTCCACCCGCATTTTTATTGATGAATAATGTTTAACAGCTTTTGCAACCTGGGCCTATTGACGATAGCGGGAGAGAAAGTCAGCAAAGCGATCCAGCGCATTGCCCAGCTGGTCGGCCCAGGGCAGGGTGACGATACGCACATGATCCGGGTCCGGCCAGTTAAAGGCTGTCCCCTGAACCAGCAGGATTTTCTCCTGAAGTAGCAGGTCAAGCACCATCTTCTGGTCGTCCTGAATGTTAAATACAGCGGGGTCGAGTTTTGGAAAGGCGTAGAGAGCACCCTTGGGCTTGACGCAGCTGACCCCGGGAATGGCATTCAGCTTGTCATAGGTAATATCGCGCTGCGCCAGCAGGCGTCCGCCGGGCAGAATCAGATCGTTGATTGACTGATAGCCGCCCAGGGCCGTCTGAATGGCGTGCTGCGCCGGCACATTGGCACACAGACGCATTGAGGCCAGCATGGTCAGCCCCTGGATGAAATCACTTGAGCGCTGTTTGGCAAGGCCACCGGAAATCGTCATCCAGCCTGAACGGAAACCGGCACAGCGGTAGCTTTTTGACAGGCCGTTCATGGTGATGACCAGCTGATCATCCTCGGCGAGAGCGCCTGTAGCGGTGTGCTCGACGCCGTCATACAGAATCTTGTCGTAGATCTCGTCGGAAAACACCACCAGATTGTGCTCATGGGCAATCGCCAGCACTTCGCGCACCACCTCCGGCGGATAGACGGCTCCGGTCGGGTTGTTGGGGTTGATCAGCACGATCGCCCGGGTATGACTGGTCACCTTGGCGCGAATGTCGTCCATGGCGGGTGCCCACTCTGCCTGTTCATCGCATAGATAGTGCACGGCGCGGCCGCCGGACAGGTTGGCGGCGGCTGTCCACAGTGGGTAGTCCGGCGCAGGAATCAGCACCTCATCGCCGTCATTCAGCAGCGCCTGCATGGCCATCACGATCAGCTCGGAAACCCCGTTGCCGATGTAGATATCTTCAATGCCCACGCCGGGTATCTGCTTGCGCTGGCATTCCTGCATGACCGCCTTGCGGGCAGAATACAGCCCCTTGGAATCGCAATAGCCCTGGGCCGTTGGCAGGTTGCGCATCACATCCTGGAGTATTTCTTCAGGCGCCTCGAAACCAAAGGGGGCAGGGTTGCCTATATTAAGTTTGAGGATGCGCTGACCTTCCTCTTCCAGGCGCTTGGCGTGATCCAGTACCGGCCCGCGAATGTCGTAGCAGACGCTATCGAGCTTGTGTGACTTGCGCAGCACGGGCGTTTGTGAAGTCTGTGTTAAGGTCATGGTGCCTTCCAATAAGCGTCGTTATCCCTGGCGCGCAGGCAAGGAACAATCAATGATCGGTAAACAGTGAATCCACTGCATGCACTCGGCTATCTGTACCAGGTTATTCAGCTGCATCAGCGTTGTTCACATCTGTTTCTTCCACTGGGGCAGGGATGTCGTCAGGCGTTTCCAGGGTGATGCGGCCCAGTTTGCCATCCCTTAGCTCATGCAGCAGCACTTCTGCACCGCGGTGTAGGTCGACCTCACCCCCGGCTCTCAGGCCGCCGCGGCGGCTGGCAATCTGCTTGAGAATGGCGTGACCATCAAAGCCGGCCAGGGCTAGAAAATCTGGACGCTCAGGGCCATCGGTCTCAACGTTCTGAGCGGCCTGCAGCGATTCATAGGCAGGCAGAGAAGACAGTTTGTAGCGGCTTTTCAGTGCCTCGGGGTAGCGTTTTGCCAGTTCAGCGCAGGCCACAATGCCCACATCCGTATATTCAATGGCAGTATCGCGGATAGCACCGCTGGCGGCCAGCCGGTAAGCACTGGCCTGATCTTCAATCTTGGGCCATAGCACCCCGGGCGTATCAACCAGCGCTACCCGGCCATCAATGCGAACTTTCTGCTGGCGCTTGGTCACCGCTGGCTCATTGCCGGTCTTGGCAATCTTGCGTTTGGCCAGGCCGTTGATCAGAGTCGATTTGCCCACATTGGGAATACCCATCACCATCACGCGGACATCGCGGTCAGCGCGTACCTCACCTGCCAGGCTATGGCAAAGCGCCGGGATGCTTTTGAGTTCCCGATTATTGGTCGTGGTGATCGCCAGTGCCCGGGTGTCGGGCTGGCTATCGAAAAAAGCCACCCATTGCCGGGTGCGCTCAGGGTCGGCCAGGTCAGCCCGGGAGAGAATTTTCAGCACTGGCTTGTGGCGCGCAAGCTCTGCCAGCATCGGGTTGGCGCTGGAGTAGGGCAGGCGGGCGTCAAGCACTTCAATAACAACGTCAATTTCGGGCAGCGCTTCCTTGATCTGGCGGCGCGCCTTGTTCATATGACCGGGGAACCAGCCGAGCATGGGTTTCTCCTGAGAGCACAAAAAAAGCGAGCCACCATTCTAGCAGAAGGCGCTCGCATTGCCGGACTAACAATTCGCTGTGCTATTCAAGTAGAGAGTTATTCGCCAGGGTGAAATTCAATAGCCACCGAGTTGATGCAATAGCGCAGACCTGTAGTGTCAGTCGGGCCGTCCGGGAAGACGTGCCCCAGGTGGGCATCACATTTGGCGCAGACCACTTCGGTTCTATGCATGCCGTGGCTGGTATCAGTGTGTTCTTCAATACGGCTCTGGCTGAAAGGACGGTCAAAGCTTGGCCAGCCGCACCCGGCGTTGAACTTGTGTTCGTTTTCAAACAGCGGCGCATTGCAACAGACGCAGTGATAAATGCCGTGAGCATCAGTGACGTTACAGTCTCCGCTAAAGGGCGGTTCAGTGCCTTTTTCGCGGGTCACACGATATTGCTCGGGTGTCAGTTGTTCGCGCCATTGTTCAGCGGATTTTTCCAGTTTGGTCATGATGGCAGCCTCCTTGAAAAGGCGATATTAAAAAGGGTGGCAAAATCCATTTTCTGTGTCCAGGTGCCTGATTAGCTTATCTGTCAGCATGCGATATCTGCCTTCGGGATACCAGCTGAGATTGATGCTTGACACTTATTCATGGGCTGATTATTATACGCGCCACCTCGACGAGGTAACGCAGCGTCCCATTCGTCTAGTGGTCCAGGACACCGCCCTTTCACGGCGGTAACAGGGGTTCGAACCCCCTATGGGACGCCACTTATCAAGTCAGGGTTGTCGGAAGTACTGTCAGGTTTGCGGGAATAGCTCAGTGGTAGAGCATCGCCTTGCCAAGGCGAGGGTCGGGAGTTCGAATCTCCTTTCCCGCTCCAAG
>JBNJGW010000059.1:0-14244 GCA_051748005.1 Pseudomonadota bacterium
ACTTTGATAGACAGAGGTGAATAGGGTGATTAACGAAATCAAGAAAGATGCAGAAGGGCGCATGAAAAAAAGCGTGGACGCGCTGCATACCAACTTCAACAAGATCCGCACCGGGCGCGCGCATCCAAGCATTCTGGACTCCGTTACCGTTGAATATTACGGTAGCGAAGTGCCGCTGAGCCAGGTGGCATCGATCAATGTGGAAGACGCAAGAACGCTGACCATTTCCCCCTGGGAGCAGGGCATCGTCCCCAAGATTGAAAAAGCCATCATGACCTCTGATCTGGGGCTCAATCCGGCCAGTGCGGGTACCGTGATCCGTGTACCCATGCCCATGCTGACTGAAGAAACCCGTAAGGGCTACATCAAGCAGGCGCGCCACGAAGCAGAGAATGCCCGGGTTGCCGTTCGCAATGTACGGCGCGATGCCAACGGTGATTTCAAGTCCCTGTTGAAGGACAAGGAAATCACCGAAGATGATCAGCGTCAGGGTGAAGACGAGATCCAGAAGCTGACGGACAAGTTTGTCGCGGAAATCGACAAGGCGCTGGCGGCAAAAGAGCACGATCTGATGCAGGTATAACGCACAGCTATTAATGTCACGGGCAGCCTTGCTGCCCGTGCGGCTTTCAGGGCCGGTTGGATGAATGACCATTGGTGAAAAAAACTTCATGACGTCACCGCTGCTTCCACAAAAACAGCCAACTGCCCATCATAAAGATGGAGAGATGTCTGAACCGCGACCTTCTCACGTCGCCATTATCATGGATGGCAATAATCGTTGGGCAAAAGCGCGTGGTCTGGCGGGCGTTCGCGGTCATCGCGCCGGTGCCGAAGCCGTTCGCAGCGTTGTGCGGCGTGCGGCTGAGCAGGGCATTGACACCTTGAGCCTGTTTGCTTTCTCCAGTGAAAACTGGAAGCGGCCAGCACCGGAAGTCAATGCGTTGATGGAGCTTTTTTTGATGGCGTTAAAGCGCGAAGTCAAAAAACTCCATTCGCATGCCATTCGGCTGACCATTCTGGGCGACCGGCGAGGCTTCTCTCATGCTATTCAAAAGCATATTCGCCGAGCCGAGGAAATGACTGCTGACAACCGTGGCATGCACCTGATTATTGCGGCCAATTACGGTGGTCAATGGGAAATTGCCTGTGCAGCACGCAGGCTGGCCCAGCAGGTGGCTGAGGGTAATCTGGCGCCTGACGAGATTGATGAAAACTGCATGAATGAGGCCATGGCAGCGCATCAGGTGCCACCGGTGGACTTATGTATTCGCACCAGCGGCGAGCAGCGCCTGTCCAACTTCATGCTCTGGCAGCTGGCTTATGCAGAGCTATATTTTTCACCGCTGTTGTGGCCCGATTTTGATGCCAATGCATTTGATCAAGCGCTGACAGACTTTGCGCGGCGGCAGCGGCGGTTCGGTATGACAGGGCAACAGATAGAGGTTCAGGGTGCTTAAGCAACGAATCATTACGGCTGCCTGGCTGGCGCCCTTGGTGTTAGCAGGCCTGTTTGGCCTGGAGGGGAACGCTTACGCGCTGTTCACCGCCTGTATTGTGCTGCTGGCAACCTGGGAGTGGAGTAACCTGGCGGGCATCAACCAGTCACCCTTGCGTGCTACTTACCTGATTACCATGGCCGTCTTGATGCTGTTGTTATGGTTGGCAGGTGGTGAGAGTGGCGTTTGGCTTTTGTGGGTAGGGGCGCTTGGCTGGTTGATCAATCTGTATTGGGTAACTCATTACCCGGATAGAACCAGCCATTGGCAGGCATCGTCACGGCGCCTGGCAATGGGGTTGTGGGTGCTGTTGCCCTGCTGGGTCGGGTTTAATGTGCTTGAAGCAGCTGGCAGCGTCTGGCTGTTGTTTGTGCTTCTGCTGGTCTGGTCAGCGGATATTGGTGCCTACTTTGCAGGCCGCGCCTGGGGTCGGCGCAAACTTGCCCCCAGCGTCAGCCCCGGAAAATCCTGGGAAGGCGTGTTGGGTGGCATGGTGGCGACTGTGCTGCTGGCGCTGGTGTTTGGTGTCTGGCAGCAGCTTGGGTTTGTGGGCAGCAGCCTGCTCGTGCTGGTAACTCTGGTCGTCACTCTGGCTTCTGTGTTGGGAGACCTGCTTGAAAGCATGTTGAAGCGCCACCGCCAGATCAAGGATTCAAGTCATCTGTTGCCAGGCCACGGCGGGGTGCTTGACCGGGTTGATAGCCTGACCGCAGCCGTTCCTCTTTTTGCTCTCCTCTATCCCCTGGTAGCCGTATCATGAGTACTCAACAGTGGGTCACTGTGCTGGGGTCCACCGGCTCGATAGGTACAAGTACTCTGGAGGTCATTGCGCTCCACCCTGATCGTTACAGGGTCTACGCCCTGACGGCCCACCGTTCGCGTGAAGCCCTGCTGGCCCAGTGCCTGCTTTATCGTCCGCAGGTCGCCGTACTGAACTCGGCAGAAGATGGTAAGTGGCTGCGTAACGAGCTGGCAATTGCCGGGGTGAATACATCGGTTGAGACGGGCGCCGAGGCACATGATACGGTGGCTTCTGCTTCCTGCGTGGATATTGTGATGGCGGCCATTGTCGGGGCGGCGGGTTTGTTGCCGGCCCTGGCCGCCGCGCAAAGCGGCAAGCGGGTATTGCTGGCCAACAAGGAAGCCCTGGTGATGAGTGGCGCCCTCTTCATGCAGGCAGTTGAAACCTCGGGAGCCACACTTTTACCTATCGATTCTGAACATAATGCCATGTTTCAGTGTCTACCTCAGCAGCATCGTGGTGGACTGGAACAACACGGGATAGCGCAGCTGCTTTTGACCGCTTCTGGCGGCCCCTTTCGGGGATGGAGTCAGGAGGCGTTGGCAAGAGTGACCCCGGATCAGGCTTGCGCTCATCCCAACTGGTCAATGGGCCGCAAGATATCCGTTGATAGCGCCACCCTGATGAACAAGGGGCTGGAGCTGATAGAAGCCTGCTGGCTGTTTGATGCCACGCCGCAGCAGATTTGCGTGGTCGTGCATCCCCAGAGCGTGATTCACTCCATGGTGGCCTACCATGATGGTTCCGTGTTGGCTCAACTGGGCAACCCGGATATGCGTACGCCTATTGCTTACGGCCTTGCCTGGCCAGAACGGATAGATGCAGGCGTCAAGGCGCTGGATCTTTTCCAGGTGGCGCAGCTGGATTTTGAATCGCCGGATGAGCAGAACTTTCCTTGCCTGAAATTGGCCCGTGAGGCCATGCAGGCAGGAGGAACAGCTCCTGCCGTTCTCAACGCGGCCAATGAAGTAGCCGTACAGGCCTTCCTGGAGGAAAGCTTGGGATTTGTCAGCATTGGCGATATTGTGACATCAGTACTTGATCAAGCGCCCATCTCCAAAGTCGATAGCCTTGAGACAGTGCTGGAGGCAGACCGGCACGCACGCCAGCTTGCACAGCAGTGCATTACTCAACGATTTCGTTAGTGGTTCGAAAACGACTCGGCAACGGTAGTAAGAGGAGAAACGCGTGGGCCTGATTCAGAACATACTGGCAGTGATTGTCGTCCTGGGTCTGCTGGTGACCTTCCATGAATTCGGCCATTTTTGGGTGGCCCGGCGCTGTGGCGTCAAAGTACTGCGCTTCTCGGTAGGCTTTGGCAAGCCTTTCTGGTCACGTACTGATCGTCATGGAACAGAATTTGCTGTTGCCGCCATTCCGCTTGGTGGGTATGTCAAGATGCTCGACGAACGGGAAGGGCCGGTACCGGATGAGCAGCTTGACCAGGCATTCAATCGCAAGAATGTCTGGCAGCGTATCGCTATTGTGGCCGCCGGGCCATTGGCGAACTTTCTGCTGGCCATCGTGGCCTACTGGGCTATCTTTGTGGCCGGGACCACCACCGTAGCTCCTTTGGTGGGCGATGTTACACCCGATTCACCTGCCGCTGAGGCTGGACTTGAGCGTGGCGATGAAATTGTTGCGATTCAGGGAGAGTCAGTGCGCGCCTGGGACGAGATCAATCTCAAGCTGGTTGCCTTGATCGGATATGATGGCCGTCTGGAAATGGATGCCCGTCCTGAAGGATCGGAAAGTTCACGCACCTATGGGCTTGCAGTGGATAACTTTATGGTGCGTCAGAATCCGCCCCAGCCATTCCAGACCCTGGGTTTCGAGCCTTGGCGTCCGGAAATGCCTGCCGTGCTTGGCCAGATTCTGGATGGCGAAGCCGCTGCCCAGGCAGGACTTCAGGTAGGTGACAGAGTTGTTGACGTCAATGGTACTCCGATCAGCGACTGGATGGATTTTGTCAATATCGTCAGAGTGAGCGCAGGGGAAGAGCTATCCCTAAAAGTTGAACGTGACGGCGAACAGCAATCCCTGACTCTGACGCCGGGCACCAATCCTCAGGTTGGTGATGCCGAGATTGGTTATATTGGAGCAGGTGCCGAGCCCGTGACCTGGCCACAGGAGCTTCGTCGTGAAATTCGCTATGGCCCAGTGGAAGCTGTTGGCCAGGCGCTTGCCAAAACTGGCGAGATGTCGCTGCTTACCGTTGATGCTATCCGCAAGATGCTGGTGGGGCTGATCTCGCCGTCCAATCTGTCCGGGCCGATCACGATTGCTCAGATATCCGGTGATACAGCGCGAGCGGGGCTGGAAGCCTTTGTTGGCTTTATCGCCTACCTGTCGATTAGTCTGGCCGTACTTAACTTGCTGCCGATACCTGTTCTTGATGGGGGGCACCTGCTTTACTATCTGGTAGAGGTGGTTCGTGGGCGGCCTGTTTCTGAACGGGCGCAGGCTATAGGTCTGCGGATAGGTATTACCATGGTAGGCACCTTGATGATAATGGCGCTTTATTTCGACCTGATGCGCCTCTGGTAGTGAAGTGGGTAGCGTGGCCTGTCAGCGAAAGGACAGTTGCGTGGATAAATGATAACCGTGTGTAGAGGGCAAAACTTGTCATCCCCCTGCACAAATGTATATGGTGCCTGTCTGGAAAAATAATGGCAGACCAAAGCGAGCGGACTGACTGCATGAAAATCAAAACACTAGGGATGGCGGCCTTACTGCTGGCCGCGGCCAGCGGAGCCAAAGCACAATCTTTTGACGTTTCCGACATTCGTGTAGAAGGGCTGCAGCGCGTATCCGCCGCTTCGGTCTTCAACGCCTTTCCGGTCAGTGCCAGTGATACAGTGGATGAGGGCACGCTGTCTGATGCTGCGCGAGAGCTTTTCGAAACCGGTCTGTTTGAGGATGTCTCTCTGGCCCGCGAAGGAGATGTGCTGGTGATTCAGGTGGTGGAGCGGCCGACCATTGCCCGTCTGAATATCGAAGGAAATGAACAGATCGAGGACGCTGACCTGCGCCGTGGGCTGAGAGAGGCTGGGCTTTCAGAAGGTCAGGTGCTGCAGCTGTCAACGCTTGAAGAGATTCAGCGCGAACTGGAAGGCGTCTACCAGTCCCAGGGGCGCTACAACTCCAACATTGAAACAAGTGTCGAGCAGATTGATGAGGGGCGCGTTCAGGTTGATATCACTATCCGTGAAGGTGAGGTCGCCCGGATTCATCAGATCAACATCGTCGGCAATGAGGCTTTTGATGATGAGACCCTGTTGAACCAGTTTGAGCTTGAAGACAAGCCGGGTTTCTTTTTTGGTCTTTTTTCAAACGATAAATATTCCCGCGAAGCATTGTCGGGTGATATCGAGAGCCTGCGTTCCTACTATCTGGATCGCGGCTATGTAAACTTTGAGGTGACCTCGACCCAGGTATCCATTGGCCCGGAGAAAAACAAGATATTTGTGACCCTCAATGTGGATGAAGGCGAGCAGTATCGGGTAGGTCAGGTAAGTTTTGATGGCGACCTGCAGATTGGTGAATCTGAAGCCCGTTCATTGCTGCAGATTGATCAGGGTGAGATCTTTTCACGCCGCGATCTCAATGCATCAACGGAAGCGATTCGCGAGCGGCTGGGCGCGGAGGGCTTCGCTTTTGCTGAAGTCGAGGGCAGGCCACGATTGGCCGGTAATGGTAGCTCGGTTGATCTAATAATTGCTGTTGATCCAGGGCAGCGTACCTATATACGTCGCATCGAGTTTGTGGGTAATACTACCACTGAAGACGAAGTATTACGCCGTGAGATGATTCAGATGGAGGGGGCACCTGCCTCAACGGATGCGATTTCCCAGTCGAGAGTGAGACTGCAGCGGTTGGGCTTTTTCAGCCAGGTAGACGTCAATACCCGTCGCGTGGCTGGTGAGCCGGATCAGCTGGACGTTACCTATGAAGTTGAAGAGCAGCCGTCGGGTTCCGTGTCTGCCAGTGTTGGTTTCTCCCAGAGTGCCGGGGTCATTTACGGTGCCTCATTATCCCAGAACAACTTCCTGGGCAGTGGTAATCGCGTGAATATTGGCGCCCAGCGCAGCGATACCTTTACCAGTGTCAACTTCGGTTTTACCGATCCTTACTGGACCAAGGACGGCGTCTCACGGGGGTATAACGTCTTCTATCGTGAGACAGATTACGAAGACTCGGATATCTCTACCTATTCGACGGACGCCTATGGTGCAGGCATCAACTTTGGCTATCCCGTCAGTGAGCTGTCGCGGATTAACTTTGGTGCCAGCATTGAAGATACAACGGTCAAGACCTACAACAACACGGCTCAGGAAATCCGTCAGTACGTTACTGACGTCGGCGATAATGCCCAAAGTCTGAAACTGACGGGCAGCTGGACACGCAATAACCTGAATCGCGGCATCATGCCAACGGCGGGTAACTATCAGCGCCTCTCTATCGAGACAGCTGCGCCAGGCAGTGACACCAGCTATTACAAGGCCAGGGCAAGAGCCCAGAAGCTGTTCCCGATAGATAACGATGATCAATGGTCGCTCAAGTTCAGCGGTAACCTGGGCTATGCAGATACCCTTGGCGGTAACGATCCTTATCCCTTCTACGAAAACTTTTACGCCGGTGGTCTGGGCTCGGTGCGCGGTTTTACTGCCAATACCCTGGGTCAGAAAACCACACCACCTCCCGGTAGTACACGCGACAAGACCTTGGGGGGGAACGTTCTGGTTGAAGGATCGGCCGAGATTATCTTCCCGTTGCCGTTTATAGAAGATCAGAACTCGTTCCAGACATCACTTTTCTATGATGTGGGTAACACCTTCCTGACTGACTGTTACGCGATCGAATCCGGTACCTCGAGCTGCTCATCCGGCGTGGATCTGAATGATCTGCGTTCGAGTGTCGGGATTGGTTTCTCATGGCTGACGCCCGTGGGTCCCCTGACCTTCAGCTTTGCTGAAGCGGTAGACAGCCAGCAGGATGACGATACCCAGTTCTTCCAGTTCTCCCTTGGGCAGTCGTTCTAGGCTTATCTGAGCCAACGATGAAAGTAGCATGGAACAAGTCAGGCGCGATCCTGTCGCTTAATGGAAGCGAAGTATCGCTGTCGACAATCACGCGCCCGGCGATGCACGCATCCGACGCACTTATATCTACAAGGAGTTAATCATGCGTAAACTGATTGCCGCTCTGGGGGTTTCGACCGCCATGATCCTGCCCGTTCAGGCGGTTTCTGCCGCAGAAGTGGCTGTACTGGACTGGCGCGCTGCACTGATGAATACCCAATCAGCCCAGTCATCATTGAGTCAGCTGGAAAGCGAAATTGGCGCCAAGCAGAACGAAGCACAAAGCCTGGCCAACGAACTTCAGTCTCTACAGGAACGTCTACAGAGCCAGGGTGATTCCATGGGGCAGTCGCAGCGAGATTCACTGGTCGCTGAACTGCAGCAGAAGGGCTCCCGTTTCCAGCAGTTGCGTCAGGAAGTCCTGGAGGCACAACAACGTTCAGAGCAGGCATTTCTGGAGCAGTCTGAAGCCAAGCTGGAGCAGGCGGTCGATCAAGTCATTCAGCGTCACAGTATCGATGTCCTGGTTGAGCCCCAAGGAGTGCTGCATTCCTCCATGGACTTGCCCAATCTGACCAATGAAGTGACTGAAATATTCAACACGCTCTAAACAGCTGATCGTTTCCGGTGCGGCCTTGTCGCACCATTGGCATGACGGGTTTTTATGACGCACCCAAAAGTTTCAATGACGCTAGCCGATATCGCGCGCCACCTCAATATTCCCGTCAGGGGAGATGACCACATCGCTGTGCGTGGCCTAGCGACCCTGAAAGATGCCGGGCCTGATCAGGTTGCCTTTCTGGCTAATCGCGCCTATCTGAAAGACCTGGCGTCAACCCGTGCGGCGGCAGTATTGCTGCATCCTGATCATGTACAGGACTGCCCGGTAGCCTGTCTGGAAATTGCTAACCCTTATGTCGGCTATGCCCAGCTATCGCAGCTGTTTGACCCCCTGGCCGCCACGCGCCTTGAGGCAGGGGTGCATCCCAGCGCCGTCGTGGCTGAAGACGCCGTGCTGGGGCAAGGGGTACGTATCGAAGCCAATGCCATTGTAGGGTCAGGTGCGGTACTTGGAGACAGGGTGGTGGTCGGCCCGGGAAGCGTTGTGGGCGAGGATTCTCAGCTGGGTGAGGGCGCCCATCTGCATGCCAATGTCACCCTCTATCATGGTGTGGTCATTGGCAAGCGGGTCATCCTGCACAGTGGCTGTGTCATCGGCGCTGACGGCTTTGGTTTTGCCCATGACGGCGCAGGCTGGCACAAGATCGCTCAGCTGGGTGGCGTGACTCTGGGCGATGATGTGGAAGTGGGTAGTTGTTCAAGCATCGATCGTGGTGCACTGGGCGATACCGTTATCGGTAATGATGTCAAAATCGACAGCCAGGTACAGATTGCGCACAATGTCCATATTGGCGATCACACTGCATTAGCTGGCTGTGTGGGTATTGCCGGTTCCACCCGGGTGGGCAGGCATTGCATGCTCGGTGGCGGTGTGGGGCTTTCCGGTCACCTCACCCTGTGTGATGGGGTGCAGGTGACGGGCATGAGCCTGGTGACCAATTCGATTCATGAGCCAGGTGTCTACTCGTCCGGCACCGGCGCCATGGCCAATCATCAATGGCGCAAGAACGCTGTGCGTTTCAAGCAGCTTGATGGGATGGCCAAGCGTCTGGCAAAGCTTGAAAAACGCCAGCAGGGTTGACCTGGCGTACACCATATTATGCGCTGAAAGGTTGAGGCGTTCTTTCAGCAGGTTATAATGCCCGCCCTTTGCCAGCGCAAGCGTTGGACGTGTCTGGGTCAAACCCAGGGTTTTTGTTATTAGAGGTCGCTACGATGGTCATGGATATCAACGAGATTCGCGAATATTTACCCCACCGCTATCCCTTTCTGCTGGTGGATCGGGTAACGCAGTTAAGCGTTGGTGAATCCATCGTTGCGTATAAGAATGTCAGCATCAATGAGCCGTTCTTTAACGGCCATTTTCCGCATCACCCCATCATGCCCGGTGTTCTGGTGCTTGAAGCGTTGGCCCAGGTATGTGGCATTCTGGGGTTTAAAACGGTCAACAAACTACCCGCTGACGGTTACGTCTATTATCTGGTAGGTAGTGACAATGTTCGCTTCAAAAGCCCGGTCATGCCAGGCGACCAGTTGGTGCTCGAAGCCAAGGTGATTCGTGGCAAGCGGGGCATCTGGAAGTTTGCCTGCCGTGCAACGGTAGACGGTGCGCTTGCCTGCGAAGCTGAGATCATTTGCGCTGAGAGGAAGGTGGCTTGATTCATCCTACTGCTCTGGTCGACCCGGCTGCCCAGCTGGCAGACGATGTAGAGGTTGGGCCTTTCAGTGTCATTGGCCCCAACGTCTCTATTGGCGCCGGCTCGGTAATTGGCCCGCATGTGGTCATCAAGGGCCCGACGGTGCTGGGCCAAAGAACGCGTATTTTTCAGTTTGCTTCCGTAGGTGAAGACTGCCAGGACAAGAAATACGCGGGTGAGCCAACGCGGCTGGTGATGGGAGACGATAACGTCATCCGTGAAGGCGTGACCCTGCACCGAGGAACCGTGCAGGATCGCGCAGAAACCACCATAGGCTCACGCAACCTGTTCATGGCCTATGTGCATGTTGGTCATGACTGCGTGGTGGGCAATGATTGTATCCTGGCCAATCAGGTAACCCTGGCAGGCCATGTGACACTCGGTGACCACGCCATTCTGGGTGGCCTGTCAGCAGTTCACCAGTTCTGCCATTTCGGTGAACATGCCATGGCAGGTGGTGGTTCAATCATCACCAAGGACACACCGGCCTTCATGATGATCAACGGCAATCCCGCCGAAGCGCGCGGTCTGAATCTGGTTGGCCTGAAGCGCCGGGGGTTCAGCCGTGAAGCCCTCAACGGGTTAACCGAGGCCTACAAGCTTGTCTATCGCCAGGGGCTGACCGTCGAGCAGGCACTTTCCAGTATGCGCGAACGTTACACGCTGCCTGAAATCGAGCGCTTTGCTGCCTCCATTGAGCGCTCATCGCGTGGTATCGTGCGTTAACGTCTAGCGTCGCCGATAAGACGTGACAGGCAAGGAGCAGGCACGATGACCATCAAGCGCGTCTATCTGGTGGCCGGTGAACTTTCCGGCGATATTCTTGGGGCAGGCCTGATACGCGAGCTGCAGTCACGCCACCCTGAGGTAGAGTTTCGCGGTATTGGCGGCCCACGGATGTTGCGCCTGGGCATGCAGAGCCGTTTCCCGCTTGAAACCCTTTCCGTCATGGGCCTGGTTGAAGTTCTCAAACACCTTCCTGAACTGCTTAAAGTGCGCCGAACACTGCTGTCGGATGCCCTGACCTGGCAGCCGGATATCATGGTTGGCATTGATGCACCTGACTTCAACCTGGGGCTGGAGCGCAAGCTGCGCGATAGCGGAGTGACCACGGCGCATTACGTCAGCCCTTCGGTATGGGCCTGGCGCCAGGGGCGCGTCAGCAAGATTGCCCTGGCAGTTGATGGCATGCTGACCCTGCTACCCTTTGAAGCCGATTTTTATCGCCAACATCAGGTGCCGGTCAGTTTTGTCGGTCATCCGCTGGCTGATGAAATGCCGTTGGAAAATGACCGTCAAGGCGCCCGAGAAGCATTGGGATTAGTGGTCGATCAGCCAGTGCTGGCGCTGTTACCCGGCTCGCGGGCCAACGAAATACGCTTTATGGGCGCTACCTTCTTGATGGCAATCGAGAAGATCTGTCAGTCGTACCCGGCCTTGCAGGTCGTGATTCCAGCGGCCACGCCCCAGCGCTCGCAGGAAATCACCGCGTTGCTGGCCGAATTTCCAGCCTTGCAGGGGCGGGTTTTTGTGGTTCAGGAGCAGGCGCGCGAGGCCATGGTGGCCAGCGATGCCGTGCTGTTGACCTCCGGCACGGCTGCGCTGGAGGCTATGTTGTGCCACCGGCCCATGCTGGTAGCCTACAAGATGGCGCCTGCCACCCATTGGCTGGCCAAGCGCCTGGTTAAGACCCGCTGGATTTCGCTGCCGAACCTGATTGCCCAGGAGAGCATCGTGCCTGAGCTTATTCAGGAGGCGGCGACCCCAGGCGCCATTGCCAGCCAGCTTTTACAGCTGTTGGGCGATGAAACGTCGCGACACGCTCTGGAAACCCGCTTTGCCGCCATGCATGCCGATTTGCAACGCAACGCCAGCCGCCGCGCTGCCGATGCCATTGAAGCTCTGATCGCCGGTCAGCCGCTCTCCGGAGGCAATGCTGATGGCTAGTCCGAAGCAACAGTCACCGCGCAAAGCAGCACCCGAATGGCCGCCTATCGAGATTGCCTACCAGGGAGGCTTCCTGGCCGGCGTGGATGAAGTGGGGCGTGGGCCTTTGGTGGGCAGTGTGGTGGCCGCTGCCGTCATTCTCGATCCACAGCGTCCCATTGAAGGGCTGGTGGATTCCAAAAAACTGACCGCGCACAGGCGTGCTGCGCTGGACGGCAAGATTCGTGCCCGGGCGCTGGCCTTTTGCGTGGCACAAGCCAGCGCTGGCGAGGTGGATCAGCTGAATATCTATCACGCCACGCATCTGGCCATGCGCCGGGCGATTGATGGCCTCAGCCCTGCCGCTGAATATCTGCTGGTGGATGGCAATCGCCTGCCAGGCCACGCCCTGCCGGGCCAGGCGGTCGTCAAAGGCGATGCCCGCCATCCGGCCATAGCGGCCGCGTCGATTATTGCCAAGGTCGCCAGGGATGCGCAGATGCAGGCATTGCATGAGCGCTACCCCGAGTACGGCTTTGACCGCCACAAGGGCTACCCGACTCGGCAGCACCTGGCTGCGCTTGAAGCCTATGGCCCGCTGGCCGAGCATCGGCGCAGCTTCGCGCCCGTTCAGCGCCAGCTGGCGCTGCTCTAGCGGATGGGCCCCTGGCCTATGCGTTTTTCAGTCATTATTGTTTTCCATACGAGAGTGTCATGACGGTTCCCTTTGTTCATCTGCGACTCCATAGCGAATATTCTCTGGTCGATGGGCTGGTCAAGCTCAAATCGCTGGTGTCGACCACCGCCGCCCGGGAAATGCCTGCCCTGGCGCTGACGGATGAAGCGAATCTGTTTGGTCTGGTCAAGTTCTATACCGCCGCCCAGGGCGCCGGCCTGAAACCCATCATCGGCAGTGACCTCTGGCTGCATAACCCCCACGACGACGCCCACCCTTACCGGCTGACGCTGCTGGCAATGAACGCCACTGGCTACCGCAACCTGACCGAGCTGATTTCCAAAGGCTGGACCCACGGCCAGCGCCAGGGGCGGGCGATTCTCGATAAACGCTGGGTCATGGCACAGAGTGACGGCCTGATTGCGCTCTCAGGCGGGCGTGACGGTGAGGTAGGCCGCCACCTGCTAAGTGAGCACTATGCGGAGGCCAAGGCGCTGCTGGCCGAGTGGCAGACGGCGTTTCCCGAACGTTTCTACCTGGAACTGGTGCGCACCGGCCGGGCGCTGGAAGAAACCTGCGTGCATGAAAGCGTTCGTCTGGCCATTGATACCGGCACGCCTGTCGTGGCCACCAATGATGTGCGCTTTCTTGAGCGTGAGGATTTCTGGGCCCATGAAACCCGGGTGGCGATTGGTGAGGGCAAGGCGCTGGACGACCCGCGCCGTGAGCGCCGCTACTCGGAAGAGCAGTATCTGAAAAGTCCTGAAGAGATGGCAGAGCTGTTTGCGGATATTCCCGAGGCGCTTGAAAACAGCGTCATGATCGCCAAACGCTGCAGCGTCGATGTGCGCCTGGGTGAGATCTTCCTGCCTGAATATGAAATTCCGGACGGCATGACCCAGGACGAATTCTTCCGCAAGATTTCCCACGATGGCCTGACCGAACGCCTGGACTTCCTGTTTCCGGCAGCGCAATACCCCCGCGACAGCGCAGAATACCAGGCCATTGATCAGCGCTACCGGGAACGTCTGGATTTCGAACTGGATATCATCATCCAGATGGGTTTTCCTGGCTACTTCCTGATCGTGATGGACTTTATCCAGTGGGCCAAGGATAACAAGGTGCCGGTCGGGCCAGGGCGGGGGTCCGGTGCAGGCTCGCTGGTGGCCTATGCCCAGAAGATTACCGACCTTGACCCGATTGGCTACGATCTGCTGTTCGAGCGCTTTCTGAACCCCGAGCGTGTTTCCATGCCCGATTTCGACGTCGATTTCTGCATGGAAAAACGCGACAAGGTCATCGACTATGTGGCCGACCGCTATGGCCGCGATGCGGTCTCCCAGATCGTCACCTTTGGCACCATGGCCGCCAAGGCGGTAGTGCGCGATGTAGCCCGTGCCCAGGGTCGCCCCTATTCGCTGGGCGATAAACTCTCCAAGCTGATTCCCTTTGAAGTGGGCATGACGCTTTCGAAAGCTATTGAGCAGGAAAGCGCCCTGCAGGACTTTATCGACGCCGATGAGGACGCGGCGGAAATCTGGGAAATGGCGCTCAAACTTGAAGGCACCACCCGAGGCACCGGCAAGCACGCCGGGGGCGTGGTGATTGCCCCCACCAAGCTGACCGATTTTGCCCCGCTGCTGTGCGATGAAGACGGCTCTGGTCTGATGGTGCAGTTCGACAAGAACGATATCGAAGAGGCCGGCCTGGTCAAGTTTGACTTTCTCGGCCTGCGCACCCTGACGATTATCGACTGGGCGCTGGAAATGGTCGATAAGGTGCGCGCAGTGAATGACCAGGCGCCGCTGGATATTGATGCCATACCCCTGGATGACGGCGCCACTTTTGAAATGCTCAAGCGTGCCGAGACTACGGCGGTGTTCCAGCTGGAATCCCGCGGCATGAAGGAGCTGATCAAGCGTCTGCTGCCGGATTCCCTGGA
>JBNJGW010000060.1:0-7791 GCA_051748005.1 Pseudomonadota bacterium
TCGGGCAAGTCGACCCTGCTGGCCTTTGTGGCGGGTTTTCTGGATAGCGCCTTTGACGCCCGGGGCGAGGTGCGCCTGGGCAAGCAGAACCTGCTGGCCCTGCCCGCCGAGCAGCGCGGCATTGGTCTGCTATTTCAGGACCCGCTGCTGTTTCCGCATTTAAGCGTGGCGGGAAACCTGCGCTTTGGCCTGCCCCGGCATGTTCCAGACAAACACCGGCAGGTTGCCCAGGCGCTGGAACAGGTCGGGCTGGCAGGCTTTGAACACCGCGACCCGGCAACCCTTTCCGGCGGCCAGCAGGCCCGGGTAGCGCTGATGCGTCTGCTGCTGTCGCAGCCCCGCGCCGTGCTGCTGGACGAGCCGTTTTCCAAACTCGACACCGCCCTGCGCCAGGAAATGCGCGCCCTGGTATTCGGCCAGCTGCGCGAGGCGGGCCTGCCGACCCTGCTGGTGACCCACGATGAAGCCGATGCCGCCGCGGCCGGAGGGCCGATCATTGCCCTTGGCTAACCCGGGCGCTGAGGCGCCGTCACTCAGCCTCATCATGCCCATGCTCAATGAAGCAGCCGGCATTCAGGCCGCCCTGGCGCCGCTGCAAGGGTTACGCGACGCTGGCACAGAGATCATTGTGGTCGATGGTGGCAGTCACGATAACAGCGTGGCGCTGGCCGCCCCGCTGGCAGATACGCTGCTGGTCAGCGACCCCGGCCGGGCCCGGCAGATGAACCTGGGAGCCGAGCACGCCCGTGCAGCGGCGCTGGTGTTTCTGCATGCCGATACCCGGCTTCCCCCAGAGGCTGTAGAACTGATCACCCAGGCGCTGACCACCCATTGCTGGGGGCGCTTTGATATCCACCTGGAAGGCCACAGCCGTTGGCTACCCATGATCAGCCGGATGATGAACCTGCGCTCGCGGCTGACCGGCATTGCCACCGGCGATCAGTGCCTGTTTATCCGCCGCACGACCTTTGCGGCGGTGGGCGGCTTTCCCGACCAGCCACTGATGGAAGATATTGAACTCAGCCAGCGGCTGAAACGCCAACAACGCCCCGCCTGCCTGCACGCGAAAGTGATAAGCTCAGGCAGGCGATGGGACAAGGGCGGCGCCTGGCCCACCATTTACCTGATGTGGCGGCTGCGCTACCGCTACTGGCGCGGCGTAAGCGCCCATCAACTGATCAAGGACTATCATCATGCCCGCTGACACTGCGCCAACCCTGCACCTGCTGGCCAAGGCACCGATTGCCGGAAAGGCCAAGACCCGCCTGATCCCCCTGCTGGGTGCCGACGGCGCCGCCGAGGCCCATCGCCAGCTGTTGCAACAATGCCTGGCCAACGCCTGCCAGGCCCTGCCCGCTGAACGTATCACCCTCTGGACGGCACTGGACCATGAACATCCGCTGTTTATCCAGCTTCAGCAGGCATATGGCATTCAGCTCAGGCCCCAGCCGCCAGGTGATCTGGGTGCGCGTATTCAGGCCTGCCTGCAGGCAGAACCCGGCCCGGCCATGGTGATGGGCAGCGACTGCCCCAGCATCACCCCGGCCATGATCCAGCAATGCGTCATCCAGCTGGCCCACGCTGAGGTGGTCATACTGCCCGCAGAAGACGGCGGCTACGGCCTGATTGGCACCTGCCGCGCGCTACCCGAGTTGTTGACAGATATTCCCTGGGGCACGCCGCAGGTGCTGGCGCAGACCCGCCGGCGCCTTGAAAAGCTCGGCCTGACAGCCACCTATCCCGCCATTATCTGGGATGTCGACCACCCCGAAGACTGGCAACGCTGGCAAAAACACGCCGAAAAAAGTAAGGAAACCCACCGCTTGCCCACTGAGTAAGACCTTATTCAAACGCTCTGGAGTTTATTGTGAACCGACAACGCGTGTTACTCATAGTGATATTGGTGGCGGTGGTCGCTGCTTTTTATCTCAGCGGTGCCCACCAGTATTTCAACCTGGCTACCATGCAGGCTTACCGTAGCGATTTTATTACCCTGTTTGAGCAATCCCCCTGGCAGGTGGCCGGCGTTTTCTTTGCCCTCTACGTGGTGATGACAGCGCTGTCCTTGCCCGGCGCCACCCTGCTGACCCTGCTGGGCGGCGCTCTGTTTGGACTGGGCTGGGGACTTCTGATCATTTCCTTTGCCAGCTCCATCGGCGCCACCCTGGCCTTTGTCATTTCCCGTTTTCTGTTTCGCAAACCACTGGAAAAACGCTTCCCGCGCCAGCTGGAACGCATCAACCGCGGCGTGGAGCGCGACGGCGCCTTTTACCTGTTCACCCTGCGCCTGGTGCCATTATTTCCATTTTTCATGATCAACCTGCTGATGGGCCTGACCCGGATCAGGACCGTCACCTACTACTGGGTCAGCCAGCTGGCCATGCTGCCGGGCACGGCGGTGTATGTGAACGCCGGGGGGCAGCTGGGCGAGTTGGAAAGCCTCGGCGGGATTATTTCGCCGGAGCTTCTGGCTTCCTTTGCCCTGCTGGCGGTATTCCCCTGGGTGGCCAGGCGGATTGTGCTACTGGTGCAGACCCGCAAGGCCTACCAGGCCTATACTCGACCGGCCGCTTTTGACTACGACATTCTGGTGATTGGCGGCGGCTCCGCCGGGTTGGTGACCAGCTATATTGCCAGCGCCGTTAAGGCCCGGGTAGCCTTGGTCGAAAAGCACAAAATGGGCGGCGACTGCCTGAACACCGGCTGTGTGCCCTCCAAGGCGCTGATTCGGGCCGCCCATGCCGCCCATGAAGTGCGCACCGCCTCGCGCTTTGGGGTCAACGCCGGCGAGCCGGAAATCGATTTCGCCAGGGTAATGGGCCATGTGCAGCAGGCCATTGGCGATATCGAACCCCACGACAGCGTAGAGCGCTATGCCGGGCTGGGTGTCGAGGTGTATGAAGACACCGCCACCCTGCTCTCGCCCTGGGAAATCCAGATAGGCGAGCAGACGGTGACCGCCCGCCACGTGGTGATTGCCACCGGCGCACGGCCGCGGATTCCCGCCCTGCCGGGGATAGACGGCGCACCGGTCGTCACCTCGGAAACCTTGTGGTCGCTCAAAGAGCAGCCGCGCCGCCTGGTGGTGCTGGGCGGCGGCGCCATTGGCTGCGAGCTGAGCCAGAGCTTTGCCCGCTTGGGCAGCCAGGTCACCCTGGTGGAAGGCGCCGCCCGGCTGCTGGGACGCGAGGATGACGAAGTTGGCGAGCACATGGCCACTACTCTCAGCCAGGAAGGCGTCACGGTGCTGACGGCAAGCCACGCCATCGAGATTCTCAACGAGGACGATGGCCATCAGCTGGTGGTAGAGCACGCCGGCGAACGCCTCAGCCTGCCCTTCGATGCCCTTATGGTCAGCGTGGGCCGTCAGGCCAATGTGGAAGGCCTGGGGCTGGACGCCCTGGGCATCAGCACCACAGATGCAGGCACCCTGGAGCTCAATGAGCGCCTGCAGACGCGCCTGCCCAATATCTGGGCCTGTGGCGATGTGGCCGGGCCCTACCAGCTGACCCACGCTGCCGCCCACCAGGCCTGGCATGCTGCCGTCAACGCCCTGTTTGGCGAACTGAAAAGCTTTGCGGTGGATTACCGTTTCATGCCAGCAGTGATCTACACCCAGCCGGAAGTGGCCCGGGTAGGGCTGAACGAGCAGGACGCCCAGGCCCAGGGCATCGCCTATGAAGTGACCCGCTACGCCATGGCCGACAGCGACCGGGCGATTACCGAAGGTGCTACCCAGGGCTTTATCAAGGTGCTGACCGTGCCCGGCCGCGACAAGATCCTCGGCGCTACCATTGTCGCCGAACACGCCGGGGAATGGCTGGGCGAATTTACGATTGCCATGAAGCACGGCCTGGGCATGAACAAGCTGTTGGGTACTATTCACCCCTACCCGACCCTGGGCGAAGCCGCCAAGGCCAGCGCCGGGGTTTGGAAGAACGCCCACAAGCCCGAGCGGGTCCTCAGGCTGCTGGCGCGCTATTTCCGCTGGCGGCGCGGCGATCAAAACACCCAGCCAGCCAAGAACAGCCAAAAAGGAGACCAGGCGTGACCCAGTTATTACTGATCGGCGCCGGCCATGCCCATGCCTTTGTGCTGGAAGCCTTTGCTGACACCCCTGCCCCTGAGGTAACAATCACCGTGGTCAGCGACAGCGCCCTGGCCGCCTATTCCGGCAGTGTGCCCGCCTGGCTGGCCGGTGAGTGCTCACTTCGCGATACCCAGATCGATGTGGCCTCCCTGTGCCAGCGGGCAGGCGCCACTCTGATTGAATCCCCCGTGGTCGCCCTCGATCACCAGGCGAAGCAGGTCAACCTGGCCAACGGCCAGGAACTCACCTTTGATGTGGCATCCATTAACGTCGGCTCGACGCTGGAACTCCCCGCGACCCGGGGCGAAGGCCTGCCCTATCTGCTGGCCATGCGCCCGTTGAGCTCGCTGCATCAGCGCTGGCAGGCGCTACAGGATCAACTCAAAGCCCTGCCTGACGGCTCCACCCAGCAGATTGTCAGCGTGGGCGGCGGTGCGGCCAGCTGCGAAACCCTGATGAGCGTGCTGGCAAAGCTGCGCCACGACCGCCCGGATATTGACTGGCAGGGTCATCTGCTCAGCGCCGCGCCTAGCCTGCTGGGCGACGCTGGCTGGCTACCCCGCCAGCTGACCCGCCGCGCTCTGACCCGCGCGGGTATCCAGATCCACACCCAGCGGCGCGGCAAAGCCCTGGTGGCAGGGGGCGTTGAGGATGATCAGGGCCAAACCCTACCAGCGGATATTGTGCTGTGGGCCACCGGCGCGGTCGGGCACCCCTGGCTGACCGACACCAGCCTGCCGTTGGATACCAAGCGCTTTCTTCCCACTGAACGTACCCTGGCGGTAGCCGGGGCGCCTGGCCTCTTTGCCGCCGGCGACTGTGCCCAGCTAAGCCCGCCCCAGCCCAAGGCCGGGGTCTACGCCGTGCGCCAGGGCCCCGTGCTGGCCGCCAACCTGCGCGCCGCCTGTCACGGCCAGGCACTGGCCGACTGGGAGCCGCCCGGCCGGGTACTGGCATTGATCGGTACGGGACGCGGCCACGCCATAGCCAGCTACGGACCCATCGGCTTTGCCGGGCACTGGGTGTGGGAATGGAAAAAGCGGATTGATGCGCGCTTTATTGCCCGCTTCAATCCGCCTTTCAAGAGTTAACGCTCAGTGTGACGTATCCGTACAGCGGCTGGTCAATCCGCCTGACGCCAGCCGCCCAGCACCCGGCTATCGGGGGCAAAAAACACCAGGCGATCATGGTCAATCAGGTAACGGTAGGCGTTGTTAAGCATATTGGTGACCCGCTGGGCATCGTCCATGTTGGGGCAGGCCATGCGGGTGGATACCATCTGTTTGAACTCGATACGCTGGTTATCCCCCAGCTCAACAGCACCACTAAACCGGTTGCAGCCATCATAGCCGCTGACACGGCCGTCACTGCTGATTTCAAAATAGGGCCTGTCATCAAAACCCAGGCGCTCATCAGTGCCCAACAGCAGAAAGTTCCAGCGCTTATCCACCACTGCTGACGGCTGCTCGTTGGCCCCATCGTCGTCCTCTTTGTCGGCCGGCGCCTGCGGAGTTGAGCTGCAGGCGGCCAACACCAGCAGGCTGGCCCCCGCCAGGGCCAGGCGCCCTGCCTTGAACATGATCTTATTCACTGGCTTACCAGCTCCCTGTATTTTCCATTGAGGCCCAAGGCTCCTGGGGCGGTTGCGCATCGCCTTTCTGCAACAGCTCCACCGAGATACCGTCGGGGGATTTAACAAACGCCATATGGCCATCCCGGGGCGGGCGATTGATCGTCACCCCGTTATCGTGCAGCTTCTGGCAAAGCGCATAGATATCCTCTACCCGGTAGGCCAGATGGCCGAAATTGCGCCCGCCGCTGTATTCCTCCGGGTCCCAGTTATAGGTCAGCTCCAGTTCAGGCGCCTGCAACTGGGCCGAACGCTCTTCGTCTTCCGGCGCGGCCAGAAAAATCAGCGTAAAGCGGCCTTTTTCACTTTCCTTGCGGCGTACTTCCTTGAGCCCCAGCAAATCGCAGTAGAAGTGCAGGGAAGCGTCAATATCACTGATGCGCACCATGGTATGTAGAAACTGCATACGGACTCCTTTTGACGATCTAGATACTCTGTTTTACGCGGGTTTACTGGATATACTCGCGGAAAATTTCCGGGGGCTGGCGATCGCGGGTCCAGCTCACTACCGCATAGTCATCCACCCGCCCGGTTTCCATGCCCGGCGAGCCGTGGGGCATCCCCGGCACGGCAAGCCCTGCCACATCAGGGCGTTCTTCCAGCAGCGCCTTGATGTCATCAGCAGGCACATGGCCTTCAATCACATAGCCATCCACCATGGCAGTATGGCAGGAGGCCAGTTCAGGGGTCACGCCCTGCTCAATCTTGACCCCGCGAACATCGTTATGGCGCTGATGGTCCACCTCGAAGCCATTGTCTTCAAGATGCTCCACCCAGGCGCCACAGCAACCGCAGTTGGGGTCGCTGTGCACCTCGACGGTAGAGGCAGCCATGGCCGACGTGGTCAGGCTCAGCAGCGCCAGCGGCATCAGGCAGCGCAGACCCGCGTTGACCAGAGTCGACTTGCCAGAAGCAGGCCCTTTATCTGTACAGTTATTTGACATACAGGCACCTTTGTTAAACATTGTGTATAGTCATCATCTTTACATACTAGCGGTGTTTACGCTCAGGAGAAAGCCGTGGACTCAATGACACAAGCAGCCTTGGGGGCGGCCATCGGTGGTGCGGTGCTGGGCCGGCGGTTAGGGCGCAAGGCCATTCTGCTGGGGGCGGTCGTCGGCACCCTGCCGGACCTTGATGTGGTGATTGACTACGGCGATGCGGTTGCCAACGTCACCCAACACCGTGGTTTCAGCCATTCGCTGTTTGTGCTGGCCGGGCTGGGCACCCTGCTGGCCCTGCTCAGCGCGCGATTTGCCCCGGCCCGGGATATTCCGCTGCGCCATTGGCTTACGTTTTTCCTGTTGATTCTGCTTACCCATCCACTGCTGGATGCTTTGACCACCTACGGCACCCAATTGTTCTGGCCGATGGCTTCTCCTCCGGTTGCCTGGCCCATTGTGTTTATTATTGACCCCACGTATAGCTTACCGTTACTGGTGGCTATCGTCTGGGCCCTGTTTGACCGCAAGGTAGTCTATCGCTGTGGCTGGGCGCTGGGCCTATCCAGCCTTTACCTGATGTTTGCAATTGGCGCCAAGGTCAGCGTGGAACAGCGCATGGCCCCGGTGCTGGCGGCGCAGGGCCTGGAGTCCGCCCCGCGCCTGGTACAGCCCGCGCCCTTTACCACCTTGCTGTGGCGGGTCAGTGTGATGGACGGCAACCGCCACTATGAAAGCCTGGTCAGCCTGTTTGACCAGAATCCACCGCAGCTGGAAGCGCTGACGCGCCAGCGTCCACTGGCCGAAGACTTCCAGCAGGATGCCCGCATCCAACGCCTTAAGTGGTTCACTCGGGATTTTCTGCGCTATGACAGCCGCCAATCAGACGGTCAGGAAACCCTGCAGGTGACCGACGTGCGCCTGGGCTTTCCCGGCTTTTACCCGTTCACCTATCAGCTGGCAACGCGCCCCGCGGCCGACAGTCCCTGGCAGGCCGTTGACGTTGCCTTTCAGGTCAGCAGTGAACGCGGCCTGTCCGGCGATACGTTCAAGCGCCTGGGGCTGAGAGCGCTGGGCAACCAGCAGGCGCTATGCGCCACTGCTTTTGTAGATGCGCGATGGAAGCTGGC
>JBNJGW010000060.1:7891-14235 GCA_051748005.1 Pseudomonadota bacterium
TGCCCTATGACCAGCGTGACACCCGCGAAGCGGGAGTTCGTCTGATGCACGAACTGACTACCTTACAACGCGCAGCCCTTGTAAGCGGTAATGACATTTCCCGTAGCGCCATGGCCCAGTGGCGCAGCGTTATCCGGGCCCAGCTGGATGAACCTCTGCGTAGCCGCGATTTACCTGCAAGCGAGCGCCTGCCACTCAATGAACTGGCACATTGGGGTTACTGTCTGCCACCAAGCTGGGTTGAGGTGTGGAGCATTAATGGCGTTACTCGCCACCCCTGGCAATCATCCCTGACACTGGAGGATGTGACAGGAAGCCGATCGCATCAGTCAAGTCATGCCTGGCATATCTCACCGCAAGGCCAACTTGAGCGCCACGGCATTGCCGACTGGAATAAAGAGCCGGTATCGCTTGCCCCTGGTAGTCGCGTAATGGTCGAATGGTCAGCGCAGCACCCTACCATGGGCGTCAACGTTGAACGCAGCTGGGTCAATGAACGTCTTCCTCGATGGCTTGCAGCGCAACTACCCGGCGAAGATTGCCAGACATGGCCTCAGGAGAAGCCCCAGTGACGCCACCTAACATCTTAGCTTTCGTCGCCCTTTTGTTGCCTGGCATGGTATACGCTGACACGACGATCTACAGCACCCTGGGCGGCGGCGGTCTCTGGACAATGCCTAATGCACGAATGGCCCCGGCAGGCAGCCTGACGCTTGGTGGCCACTACACATCCCCGGATGTGCATATACCGCTGTTCTATCAGCCCACTGAACATCTGGAGCTTGGCTTTCGTTATAGCCAGCGTCAGCCCCGGGATGGCCAACAGCGACACAACTACGACCCTCAGTTGGATATCAAATGGCGCTGGCAGGAGGAAACCCGCTACCTGCCTGCTATTGCCCTGGGGGCGCGTGATATCGGCCACAACACGCCTTTCAATGCCGAATACCTGGTGGCCAGCAAGCGATGGAACGCCTGGGATGTCAGTCTCGGCGTCGGCTGGGGAGCACTGGGCAGCGCGGGCGATGCTGAAGCTCCTTTCAACGACTTGAGTGAGCGCTGGGATACCCGCAGCGCGCCCGAAAATCTGCAACCCTACGAAGAAAGCGACTGGTTCAAGGGCTCCGCCAGCCTGTTTGGCGGCGTTAGCTACCAGACCCCCTGGCAACCCCTGAGCCTGGCTGTGGAATATAGCGGCGGTGATACAACACAATGGCCCGCCGGCGATACACGCGAACAAAGCAGCCGTTGGCAGGGAGGTATGCGCTTTGCGTTAAGCAAACCATTATCCGTTAGCCTTGGCTGGGAGCGCGGCGACACGCTCAGCGCAGGCGTTCAGTATCGTTTTGACCTCAGCCAGCCTTCCGCGAGCACATCTACGGTACCGCCTTTGCCTAGTGGCTCCCTTAGCTGGGACGACACTGCCCGCGCTCTGGCACATCATGGCCAGATCCAGGTGCACGAGGTCTATCGCAGTGGAGACAGCCTGCAGCTGAATGCAACCTATACCGGCCAGGAAGAAACGGCCTCTGCCGCCTACAGCGCTGCCAACAACCTGCTTTACACGCACACCGCTGACGACAAAACACCCCCGCGCCAGTTTATCTACCGCTGGGAACAAGCCGGCATGCCACTGCGTGAAGACGTCTATCAGCGTAGCGCCATCGGCGCTGCGCAGGCCAGCAGCACTGCAGACACTCAACAACGACACAGCCTCTATGCCCGTGCTGCCCTGACACCCCAAAAAGGCACGCCTGACTATCAGGCCAGTCGCGAAAACTTTGAATGGTCACTGCGCCCGCTGCTGGAGCAGAATGCCGGCAGCCAGGCCCATGGCTATCGTTATCGCCTGGCGGCCTTGGCTGAAGCGCGCTACCAGCTAGCTGACAAGGCGCCGTTAAACGGCTGGTTGAGTGCAGGCCTGGATTATACCCTGGCGCACAACCTGACGCGTCCCGCCACTGTTGACCCCTTGAACGATGCTGAACCGACCCGCAGCCTGCGCGGTTATTACGCCGAAGAGCCGCTTACCCTGTCTCATCTGCAATACAGCCAGGCAACCCCTCTGGGCAGCCACTGGTTTGGCCTGGCCTATGCAGGGCTGCTTGAAACCCAGTATGCGGGTATTGGTGCCGAGCTGCTGTATCGCCCCTTTGCCAGCCCGCTGGCCTGGGGCCTGAATGCCGCTCACGTCCACCAACGTGAATTCGACAGCCCCTTTGGCTTGCGAGATGACAACCGCTGGACAGGCGATGCCACCGCCTATCTCTACCCTGGCAATAACGACGCCTTCCTGCTTGAAGCAGGGCTGCATCGCTATCTCGGCGGCGATACCGGCGTACGCCTGGCTGCTACACATCAGACACCCTCAGGAGTTAACGTCAGCCTTTCCAGCACCTTCAGTAATGCCCGGGAACACAACATTACCCCTACCCTGACGTTAAGCATGCCATTGTCGTTAGGCCAGACATCAACAGCACCAACATTGCGCTGGCAAGCACTCGACAGTGACAGCGGCAGCGTTTTACAACGCCGCGAGCGCCTGTTCGAGCTGACCCAGGAACGTCGCGTTCAAGGGCTGTGGTAACAGCCGCGCACAGTAATAACCTGAACGTTTGTGAAGACCCATGACACTGACATTCAAATCAGCTGGAAATCACTTATGTTGCCATCAATCATCTTGCCTAGCCCATCACTGCCCAGCTCTTCAAATATGGCGAGGCGCTGAGCATCCAGATCGCTTTCAGTAAAGCCTGTTCCCGTGCGTTCCACCCTGGCCAGTTGCGCACCACCATCCTCTGACTCAGCCGCCAGCACGTACAAAGCATCTCCTTCGTTCATCTCCAGCACCAGATTTACCAGTGCAGGATCCCTGTCTGCCGGGTTCAGGCTCACGCTGGTGGTAAAGAGCACCATGCCGGTGTCATCACCCAGGCTGAAACTGGCAGAATCGAACGTCTCCGCATCGGTGCCTGAACCACGCAAGGTGCCTTGGTCCAGTGAAGCAAACTCCAGAATATCTCCGCCCGCCGCCAGCAACCCAGTGCTGAAACCAGTGATGATATCAACACCATTGGCTGCCTGCGTAGCGCCTAGTAAGAGGGTATCGCTTACACCGCTGGTCAGCGCAAAGGTTTCATTTTCTTCGGTGCTGACAAACGTTTCATCGTCCGGCTCTTCATTTGGCTTTTCAATTGGCTCTTCTTCTGTCGGAGAGAGGCCTGCGATTTCTCGTACAGCAGCTTCCAGTTCAGCTTGATCAGCAAAGCCGCTTTCAGGCCGACGGTCCAATAGCGCTTGGGCTGCCTGATCAAGCAGCTGATCACCTACAACAGGCTGCGCCCCCAGAGCCTCCAGCGTTTGCTGCACCTGTGGGGCAAGCTCGTTTGAATAACCATCCAGAATACGCAGGATACGCTCGCTTGAGTCTGCGCTATTCACCTGCTCAAGCAAGGTCAGCGTCCGTGGTTCAGAGGCATCTGAAGAGGCGCTGCTGGAAGCGGCGGCTGCTCCAACGCCTATTGCCCCGGCACCTATCGCCAGATTCATCGGCGACGCCATGGCACTCACTCCACTGCTCCCATCCGCTGCGTTAACACCTGCCGGGATAACCAGGCCCAGATCCACTATCTGATTCCGGGTAATGGTGACAACACCATCGTTGATCTCAACCGCTTCTGCGGCAAGTTGCAGACGAATACCATCACTGCGCACGACAATCACACTGCCATCAGGCTGAGGCAGCACTTTGTCAATTCCGTCTATCTGGTCAAGCTCCATACGCTCTTGGGCATTGGCAGCGCTCAGGGCCATAAGAGACAGCAACGAACCACCCAAGGCCAACTGCCTGGCGCGCACACGCTGTTGGCGTGAGACAGGCCTCTGCAACGCAGAGGTACGACTGCCACCTACAGGTAAAAAAACGATCATGGTGTGGCCATTTTTTGCACAGGAAAATTATCCCGATGATAAATGAAGAAAAAACACACCAACAAGTCGTTGGTGTGTTTATCAAGCCTGCGGCTAGCCGCAGGCAAAGGTTACAGAACTACCTGATCAGGTATTGGTCAGGTTAAAGTCCTGCAGGTTGTCGTCGACAAGGCTACCAAGGCTACCACCCAGGCCTTCGAAGGTGGCCAGTTGCTCACTGGATGTTGAATCACTCGCACCAACATCAACCTTGAGTAGCTGAGCATCGTTACCGTTGTCGGCGACTTCCAGCACCATGACGGTGTCACCTTCCGTTAAGCCCAGCGTAGAAGCCTCAGGACCCGCTGTTGTTGTGAACACCAACAATCCGGTATCAGCATCAAGATTACTGTCGGGATTGACTTCATAGCCAGAACCCAGCCCGGATGGCAGGCCCTCAAAGGCGATCACATCACCGCCATCGGCAGTGGCACCAACGCTGAAGCCAGTGACGGTATCTGTACCGTTATCAGTCAGGCTGGCTGCAAAAGTGAGGGTATCACTGCCACCTGCACTGATATCAATAGTGTTATCAAGAGCACTGCCGGTTATGCTGTCATCCCCGCTGCCACTGACAACCCCAGCGATGTCTTCAAAGTCGCCTTCACCCAGCACAACAGTCTGATCTGCCGTCTCACTGGCGATATTCTGCACTACCTGTGTTTGCAGGGCTGACCCCAAATCAGTCAACAAGGACAGATCATTCGGGTTATTGAGGTTCTCCAGATAGGTGACCTGACTCTCCGGGTTAAGGTTATCGTAACCGGCAACAGCAGACTCAAGCTGGCTAACACTCAAAGAAAGGCCATTGAAGCTGACGGTATCCCCATCGATTTCCACACCGGCAGGCACCAGGCCTGGATTCGCCGCTGCGGTAGTCAACAGTGAATCCACCTGGCTTGCCAAAGTAGCCATCAGGCCATCACTTTCGAAGTCAGCGGCTGCAAACTGCTCACCTTCCAACTGCCCGACTTTCTCAATTAACGATACCAGGGATTGCTGAACGGCAAGATCACTGAGAGGCTCGTTGTTTTCCACTTCCAGTTTGAGTGCTTCAGCAAACGCCTCAGTAAAGAAAGTCTGCAGATCAAGCAGTTCGTTGATCTGCAGATCCTGTGCTGACGCGAAAGCCACGGCCTGAGCATCGGCACCCAGGCCATTAAACAAGGTCTGTAACTGCGTTACGCTTTGAGCATCAAGCGAAAGCCCTCCAACTGAAATGCTTTCATTATTAAGTTGGGTAGCCAGCTCGCCAAGCAAGTCGCTGAACTGGGTGGCATCCAATCCACCCGTCAAGGTGGTGAAGGCAACGCCAGCAACGGCATCAAGCTGTTCCGGACTGGAAGCCGCCAGGGCATCCACATCGTTGACCAATGCGATGGCGCTATCAGCATTCGCCTGGGTAAACACGACTCCATCAACGCTCAGACCCACCAGATTGTTAAGTATAGCGGTCAGGTCAGGCGCATCCGTAGCGTTGAAGAACGCTTGGGCGTCACCTGCTTCAGCCAACTCAACGGCCTGTTGGATGGCTTCACGATAGGCAATCAGGGCGTCAAGATCATCGCGGCCAATCTCACCCTCATTCAGATTAGCGGTAATGTCATCCGTTAGCCGCTCCTGAAGGCTGGTTCTGACATCCAGTGCCTGAGCCTCAGCCAATGCACTTTCAGCATCAACGGTTTCTACCACTTCACCGGGCGCATTTTCACGCTGGACATCCGCGGCGGCTTCACGGCTCTCTGAGGCCCTGATGCTATTACTGCTTTGTGCGGCACTGTCTGCTTGCTCTTCAGCAACACCATTGCTTGTCAAAAAATCTTTGACGTTGTTTTCATACGTTTCAGGATCAGACAGATCCAGTGTGCCGGCGCTTAAACGCGCAGCAAAGTCATTCATCAGTTCAGTAAAGCGTGTTTCGTCAACATCCGTATTGTCTGCATTGGCAGACGCAACCTGAATCAGGGTCGCCACCTGAATACCGGCTTTAGCCACGGCCTGGCCAGCATCGCTGTCTTCACCCCAGGCA
Organism: Pseudomonadota bacterium; assembly: GCA_051748005.1. Lineage (GTDB taxonomy): Bacteria > Pseudomonadota > Gammaproteobacteria > Pseudomonadales > Halomonadaceae > Vreelandella. The sequence continues at coordinate 13,890 of JBNJGW010000060.1, forward strand.
TCAAAGTTAAGCAGGGTTTTGCCTTCCCCCAGGTCCAGATCGCTCAATCCAAGAGACTCACGTACATTGGCTTCGGCATCTTCAATGGTGCGGCCTTGTGCCACCTGGGCCTGTATCAAAGTTGTCAAGGGGCTGACAACTTCAGAACCACCTGGTGCCTTTAATACCCCGGTAAAGCTCTTGCCGGTTGCAATATCGGTACCGCCACGTACTTCGATTGTATCAACAACACCGTCAACGTCAGCCGCAAAGTCACCTTCAGAACCTGCTTCATCAGAGGTGGTGGTCGAGCCAATCTGATTACCCTCAGCGTCAAGGAAGACGACATCAGCATTGACGATATAGC
>JBNJGW010000061.1:0-14192 GCA_051748005.1 Pseudomonadota bacterium
GGCCAGCTGGCGGCTGGCATCAATCACGAACTCAACCAACCTTTGGCGGCAATCCGTGCCTATGCTGAAAATGCCCGGCGCTTTCTGGCTCTGTCACGGTTTAACCAGACAGACGCCAACCTGGAACAGATTGTCGAACTGACTCATCGCATGGCGGATATCAGCGCCCAGCTTCGTCAGTTCTCGCGCAAAAGCAGCGAGCATCAGGAAAATATCGCCGTACAGTCGTGCATAGAATATGCCTTACGCCTGTTTCATAGCCGTCTGCGTGACAGCCAGGTGACGGTTGAGCAGCAATTACCTGAAGCGACCCTGTGGGTCAAAGGCGATCTGGTGCGCCTTGAACAAGTAATCGTAAACCTGATCAGTAATGCCTTACAGGCCATGACAGACACCTTTGCCCCGCGTCTTATCGTGAGCGTGGCAACGGACGAGGCAAATGTGCATATTAATATTATCGATAATGGTCCGGGTATCGACAGCGCCCATATCAACCAGATCTTTGCGCCTTTTTTTACCACCAAGGCACCTGGTAACGGCCTGGGGCTGGGACTTTCCATCTCGTCACGTATCATGGAGGATCTGGGTGGCAAGCTAAAGGCCTGCAACCACCCCAGTGGCGGTGCTAAGTTCAGTATCATTCTTCCCCTTGCCATGGCACCCGATACCTCAATGGAGCACCTATCTCATGCATGACCCGTCGACACTGCCCGTCATGGTGATCGACGACGAAGAGCATTTGCGCATCACCGCCAGCCAGACCCTTGAGCTGGGCGGTTATACGCCACACTGCTTTGAGTCAGCCGAACAGGCACTCGATGCCCTGACGCTCAACTTTCCGGGCGTAATCGTCAGCGATATCCGCATGCCGGGTATGGATGGCATGACGCTGCTGCGCACCCTGCGCGAACGCGACCCGACGCTGCCGATTATCCTGATTACCGGCCACGGTGATATCTCCACCGCTGTTGAAGCCATGCGCGCCGGCGCCTGGGATTTTCTGGAGAAACCGTTTGCGGGTGACCAACTGCTTGATGTGGTGCGACGGGCTATCGAGAAGCGCCAGCTCAGCCTGGAAAATGACCGTCTCAAAGCTGAATTGGAAGCCCAGCAAGCGGCACTTGGGCCGCGCCTTGTCGGGCGCACCGAAACCATTTCGCGTCTTGCGGCCATGATCCAGCGCATCAGCCAGGTGGAGACAGATGTATTGCTGTTTGGGGAAACCGGCACGGGTAAAGACCTGGTTGCTCGGGCCATTCATGAGCGTAGCCGTCGACGCCCTCACCCTTTCATGGCGATAAATTGTGGTGCAGTGCCTGAAAACACCATTGAGTCGGAGCTTTTTGGCCACGAGAAAGGGGCGTTCACCGGCGCAGTGGAGCGCCGTATAGGCAAGTTTGAACACGCCAACGGCGGCACTGTCTTTCTTGATGAAATTGAATCAATGCCCCTGGCGCTGCAGGTCAAGCTGTTGCGAGTACTTCAGGAGCGCAGCATTGAACGCCTCGGTGCCAATGACGTGATCAAACTGGATATTCGTGTTATTGCTGCTACCAAGGTTGACCTTAAAGCCGCCTCGGAAGTCGGTCACTTCCGTGAAGACCTTTACTACCGGTTGAACGTTGTCACTCTGCCATTACCCGCCCTGCGCGAACGACGTGAGGATATCCCCCTTCTATTTCAGCATTTTGCTGTTATCGCGTCTAACCGCAGCGGGTTGGAAGCCCCACCGCTTGACAGCCAAGCCATTGCGGCCCTGCTGGCTCACGACTGGCCTGGCAATGTGCGCGAATTGCGCAATCTGGCCGAACGCTATGTCCTGTTGGGCGCAGCATTTGATTACCGTCTGGCGGCTCTGCTGGAAGGCGATAACGCAGAAACCCAGACAACCTCGCTGACACGCCAGGTGGAGCTGTTTGAAAAAAGCCTGATCAGCCAGTCACTGGCTCGTCATCATGGGCGGGTGACCCAGGTTTGCGAGCATCTATGCCTGCCGCGCAAGACGCTTTACGACAAGCTCAAAAAACATGCGTTACAAGCAGAAGATTACCGCCACAAAAGTGAACCCTGATGGAGCAGCTCCCAAAGGTCGGCCCAGGGCGGTAACCAGGGGGTCAGTGTCAGCGTGGCAATCAGCATCAGCAGGCTGGCCAACGGGCGGCGAGCATCCGCCAGTTTTAGTGCCGTTCCAAAAGAGCGTTTCAGGCGGGCACCTTCCAGGTCAACGCTGTAAATTTCATCCAGCACAAGGTGAATGACAAACCCCACCGTTATTGCCAGCCCATGAGACCAGGCAAACCAGGCTGACTGCAGCAACAGCTGAAAGCTGATGGCCGCTGCGGCCATACCGCAGAGCGCCCCGGCCAGTAGTGAATGCCAAACGCCACGGTGTACCGTCAGATGGGCAAACACCGCGCTGCCTACGTAACGCACCAGCAGATAAATTCCACCGCACGCTACCAAAAGCGACCCGGGAGACAGCCAATTTTGCAGCACAATAACGCCCAGCACTAGAGCTGGCACCGATAACAGACTGAAAATCAAACGAATAGAACGTGATCTGTCAGCATCAATGTCTGGCAGGATGCCACCAAAAGCGGTCAGCACACCTATTAACAGAGCTTGGGACGCAGGCCACCACTGGGCCTGACAACCTACAAATGCCAGCACTGCCCCGCCCACCGCTGCAACTGAAATATGCGTGCGAAAATTAGCCATGTCATGCGGCATCCTGAAAGCTGTATAAATTACCAGATTTCATTCCGCCGCAACATGGCTTTTCAGCAAAAAAACAAGGAAAAAGTACCGCCTGGCAGAGAGTTAGAAGATAGTTAATGGACAGTTAAACAAGTAAGTCGCACCATAAACCGTCAACCCGTTAATCGTTGGCTTCTGCCAGGAAACGGTCTTTCAGCTTGACGTAGTTACCGGCGGTGTAGGTGAAGAAAGCACGCTCTTTGTCCTTAAGCGGCCGCAACTGCCTGGCAGGGTTGCCTGCGTAGACGTAGCCACTTTCCAGCTGTTTGCCAGGTGTCACCACGGCCCCGGCGGCAATAATCACTTCATCGTCCACCACAGCGCCATCCATCACAATGGCGCCCATCCCTACCAGAATACGACTGCCCAGCGTGCAACCATGCAGAATCGCCTTGTGGCCAACGGTGACATCATCGCCTAACGTCAGCGGAAAGCCCTCGGGGTTATAGTCGCTGGCATGAGTAATATGCAGCACGCTGCCATCCTGCACGCTGACCCGTGCGCCGATACGGATACGGTGCATATCACCGCGAATCACCGTCATCGGCCAGACCGAACAGTCATCGCCCAGTACTACATCGCCGATCACCGTACAGGCAGGGTCAATGTAAACCCGCTCGCCCAACTGCGGCTCGCTGCCCTGATAGCTTCTTAAAGCATTGCTCATTGCTGACTCCTGATTGATTCACACCCGTATTTAGACTTAAAACAGTGCACTCAACAATACGATAAAGGTCAGTGGAATGGCTATCCAGCGCACCACATTGAGCCACAGATAGAAGCCCCAACCGCTGTTACCCAGTGCCTGTTGGGCTTTTTCCTGGGGCATGACCCAGGCCGCAAAGACAGCAATCAGCATGCCGCCCAGCGGAAGAAAAATATCCGGCGGAATACTGCTGACCAGCTCGAACACGTTGCGACCGAACAAGGGACGAAAATCTGCCAGGGTCGAAAACGATAGTGCCGACAACAACCCCATCAACCAGACGCACAGCGCTACTACTGTCGTTGCCTTGCCACGTTTCAGGCCTGCCCCCTGCAAGGTCGCCACCATAGGCTCCGCCAGATTGATCGCCGATGTCCAGGTGGCCAGGAGTAATAGCAGAAAGAAAACACTTAGCCAGACCGCACCCCACGGCAGCCCTGAGAAGGCAATAGGCAAGGTCACAAACATCAACCCCGGGCCTTGGGTCGGGTCAAGACCTTGAGCAAATACCACCGCAAAAATCGCAATGCCTGAGAGTAGCGCAACGCTGATATCCAGCACAGCGACAGCAGCAGCAGCTTTGGGCAGACTTTGCTTATCAGGCATATAGGCGCCATACGCCATCAGTGCGCAGGCCCCAACGGCCAAAGTGAAAAAGGCGTGCCCCATGGCATGCAGAATCACCGTTGGCGTTATCAGCGCCATGGACGGTTTGAACAGCCAGGCCAGCGCCGGCATGAAGCCCTCTGTGGTGCTGGCATAGATGGCCAGCGTCACTAACAGCAGATAAAGCAGCGGCATCAAAAGATTATTCAGCCGTTCCAGTCCTTTGGCAACGCCTGCTGCCACCACACTCATGGTCATGAACAGAAACAGGGTGTGGTTAAAAACCAGAAGCCCCGGGTTGGCCAGAAAGGCATCAAACCCTGCACCGATTTCCTGTGCGGTGGCACCACTGAACTGACCATTGATGGAGGCCACCAGAAACTCGATCGACCAGCCAGATACCACCGAATAGAACGATAGAATGCAGAATACCGTAAAAGCACCTAAGGCTCCCAGCCAGCGCCAGTGTGCTGACCCGCCGCCCTCAGCAGCCAAGGCGCCCAGTGCCTGTACTGGTCCGCGCCGTCCGGCGCGGCCCACCATGATTTCTGCCATCATCACTGGCAGGCCCAACAACAGTACAAAGGCGATATACACCAGCAGGAAAGCGGCTCCACCATTTTCGCCAGCGATATAGGGAAATCGCCAGATATTACCTAACCCAACAGCGGCACCGGTGACGGCCAGAATAAAAGCACGTCTTGATCCCCAGCGCTCCAGTGTTTCACTCATGACCTGCCCCGTTCACTTGCCAGTTAATAAAAACACCGCCCACAAAAAATGGACAGCAGATAAAATGTGCCAAACCGTTGCTGGCATCAGAGATTAAGCTGACGTGAGGATTGAAACCTCGTCAGCGCGCCCGCACTCTATAGGAAATGTATATTACCCCGCAATTTTCCTACTGAGGTCGCCATGCCTAATAACCCCCTGCTCGCTGCACACACCCTGCCGCCTTTTGATGAAATTCGCGCTCAGCATGTCGTGCCAGCCCTCGACAGCCTGCTTCAAGAAAGCCGTCAACGCATTGAGGCACTGGCCCAACAGGCCGCCACCACGTCTCCCAGCTGGGAAAATTTCGCGGCCCCGCTTGAAGACGTTAACGACCGCCTATCCAATGCCTGGTCCCCGATTTCACACCTCAACGGCACCATGAACAGCCCCGAGCTACGTGAGGCCTATGAAGCCTGCATTGGTAAACTCTCGGACTTCAGCACCTGGGTTGGCCAGCATGAAGGCTTGTTCAATGCCTACCAGGCGCTTAGGGAAGGTCCTGGCTGGAGAGACCTCGACGCCGCTCAAAAACGTGCGGTCGAGAACGCGTTGCGCGATTTCCGCCTCGCGGGGGTTGACCTGCCAGCAGAGCAGAAAGCCCGCTATGGCGAGATCAAGTCACGCCTGTCGACCCTGACCAACCAGTATTCCAATAACGTGCTGGATGCCACTCAGGCCTGGCACAAGGATATCGAAAACGCTGACGACCTGGCCGGCGTGCCGGAGAGCGCGCTGACTACCCTGCAATCCCTGGCCCAGGCCAAAGGCATCGACGGCTACCGGATCACACTGGATTTCCCGAGTTTTTATCCGGTGCTTACCTACGCCGACGACCGCGCCCTGCGTGAAGAGATCTATACCGCCTTCGTCACCCGCGCTTCAGACCAGGGCCCGAACGCTGGTCAGTTTGATAATGCTGCCATCATGGAAGAGATCCTGGCATTACGCGGTGAGCTAGCTGCACTGCTGGGCTTTGCTACCTATGCGGATTACTCACTGGCCACCAAGATGGCCGATTCCCCAGAGCAGGTGCTGGATTTTCTGAACGACCTGGCCCAGCGCGCGGTGCCTCAGGCACGCGAAGAGTTTGCCGAGCTGCAGAATTTTGCCTCTCAGGAGCTGGGGCTGGAAAACCTGCAGCCCTGGGACGTGGGCTATGCCAGCGAAAAGCTGCGCGAGGCTCGTCACGCGATTTCCCAGGAGCAGCTACGCCCCTACTTCCCGGCACCGCGCGTGGTTGAGGGGTTATTCAGTGTGGTAGAGCGCCTCTACAGTGTGCGTTTTGAAGAGGATGAGCAGGTCGCCTGCTACCACCCGGATGTCCGCTATTTTCAGATTACCGAAAATGACACCCCCATTGCCGGCTTTTACCTCGACCTCTACGCCCGCGAAGGCAAGCGCGGCGGTGCCTGGATGGCCGATTGTCGTGTTCGCCGCCAGACGTCCGATGGCATGCAGCTGCCGGTAGCCTTCCTGACCTGCAATTTCACCCCACCGGTAGGCGACAAGCCCGCGCTGCTCACTCATGATGAAGTCACTACCCTGTTTCATGAATTTGGCCACGGGCTACACCACATGCTGACCCGCCAGACGATTGCCGATATTTCCGGCATCAATGGTGTCGCCTGGGATGCGGTCGAGCTGCCTAGCCAGTTCATGGAAAATTATTGCTGGGAGCGAGAGGGGCTGGATCTTCTGGCAGCACATATTGATACTGATGAACCCTTGCCGGGTGAACTGCTTGAACGCCTGCAAGCCGCCAAAAACTTCCAGTCCGCCATGGGAATGGTGCGCCAACTGGAGTTTTCACTGTTCGACTTGCGGTTGCATCATCAAGCTTCAGCGCCGGATGCTTCCCATATCCAGGCGCTACTGGATGAGGTGCGCCAACAGGTGGCGGTGATGCCTGCTGTGCCTTTCAATCGCTTCCAGAACAGCTTCGGGCACATTTTTGCCGGTGGCTATGCGGCAGGCTATTATAGCTACAAATGGGCAGAGGTCTTGTCCGCTGACGCCTGGAGCGCCTTTGAAGAAGAGGGTATTTTCGACCCAACGACTGGCCAGCGCTTTCGTCAGCATATTCTGGAGCAGGGAGGCGCGCGCGATGCTGCCGAACTGTTCGCAGCATTTCGCGGCCGTGAACCCAGTGTTGAACCCTTGTTGCGCCATAGTGGCATTCGCGCTGCCTGAACACCCACTTCCATCATCCGCGTGGCCCTTCAAGGCCACGCGTGGAGCCTATTATGTCAACGGTAAAACGCTTTATTGCAGGGGTTACCTGCCCACGCTGTGCCGAAATGGACCGTATTCGCTCCTGGGAGCAGAACGGCATCCGTTATCGCGAATGCGTCAGCTGTGATTTCTTCGAGCAACTGCCCATTGAAGATGAAGATGCCCCGGAACTACAGACCCGCGTGAACAAATTAAGAGAAGAGCAAAAGCAGCAGGATATCCAGACGGTACGTATTCTCGACCCCGGCAGCTCATCAAAGTAAGGTAATGATATTTAACCTTCTTCAGGGAGCTTGCGATGCCATTTGCCGCCTGGCTTGGCCACTGGCGTAAACATGCCCATGCGCATCCAGTGCTCACCACTCGGCTGGTGATTATCGGCCTTATTGCGGCAACTGCTGTGCTGATGTCCTATCTTGATCTGGCGACCCTCGCTGCCGGGTTAGGACTTTTCCTGTGGGGAATGCAGTATCTGGAAAAGGGCATCAAACAGCTCTCCGGCGGCAAGCTTGAGCGCTGGCTTCAGCAAGCGACCCACACCCGGCCCCGCGCCATCCTGTTCGGCGCTGCAACCACAGCCACCGTGCAATCCAGCTCCCTGATGACATTACTGAGCATGTCGTTTGTCAGTGCAGGCCTGGTCACCCTGCCCGCCGGCATTGCCCTGCTGTTCGGTGCCAACCTGGGCACTACCACCGGCGCCTGGCTGATGGCCACCTTCGGGTTGTCATTTGATCTGGCACGTTACGCCATGCCCTTTCTGGCCGCCGGCTTGCTTGGCGCTCGCCTGCTCCCCAAATCATTACGCGGCTATGCCCATCTGCTGATGGGTATTGGTCTTTTGTTTCTGGGCATTGATTTTATGAAGCTGGGGTTCAGTGCCTGGCAGGATAGCCTTTCGCTGGCCGGGTTGGCGAGCACCCAGTTCTGGCACTGGCCGCTCTACGTGCTGTTTGGCGTGATAGCCACTGTCGTCATGCAGTCCAGTCATGCGACCTTGCTGATCACCCTGACAGCGCTGGCCAGCGGCCAGTTGGACTATCTACCCGCCCTGGCAGTGGCGGTCGGCGCCAACGTAGGCACCACAGTGACCGCCTTACTTGGTGCACTGGGCGCCAGCACGGCTGCGAAACGGCTGGCCGGGGCGCATATAATCTTCAACCTGTTAACGGCAGGGGTAGCGCTTGCGTTATTGCTGCCACTGGCCTGGGTGGTGGACTTTTCCAGCGCCCTGATCGGCATTGACGCCGACGCCTGGCCGCTCAAGCTGGCGCTGTTTCATACCTTGTTCAATGTGTTGGGCATCGTGTTGATGCTGCCCTTTATCACGCCATTGGCAAACTGGCTGGAACGCCTTTTGCCTTCTCCTGCCCATCATCTCGATCGCGCTCAGGCGCGCTACCTGGATGCCTCTGCCCTGCAGCACCCGGACACCGCCCTGAGTGCCCTCGACCAGGAATGCCGACGGCTTGAAAGGCGCGCCTATCACCTGCTTTGCAATGCCTTGCTGATACGCAGTGCCGATGCGCTGGGCCACCTGCCGACAAGAGAGAAAATTGAACAGGCCATTGATACCCAACGCTGGCCGGCCGTCAATGAGCGCTACCATGAACGCATCAAACCACTGTTAAGCGAAATCCTGGCATTTTACGCGCGCCTTGAAGTCCCTATGGCAGACGATCAACAGGCCTACCTTGAAGCACGTTTACAGCAAACATTCCGTCTGGTGGAAGCCGTACGTTTTGGTGAAGTCCTGCAGCGCAGCCTGCTGCGCCACGCCGCCCCTGACAGCCCGCTAAGGGAAGGCCATGACGCCCTGCGTCTGGCACTGGCCAGAGGCCTCAACTATCTTAATCGACGCTCAGAGGAAAATACCGTCAATACCAGCACTCTGGCTGAGCCTATTTATACGGCCAGCCAGTTCTGGCAGGAAGAAACAGCCAGACGTCTACGACAGCAGCGCCTAGCGCCAGCGCAAGCCTCTACTCTGATGAACGATTTCCATCAGGCCAGCCGCTTGATTGATGCCCTGATGCCATCAATGACCAGTGAATGGCAGTACCACCCGTCACCTGACTGACGCGCCAAGAGCCACAGCACAGAGAAAGTGTGTGAAAAACCGCACAACCTGATCGCCATCACGTGCGGGATTGTTAACACTTCAGCACTGACCGCTGTAGACAAAAGTTTAAACACAAAAATCCAAGCAACTGTTTATTAATAAAAAAATAATCAATGGCACACTAATCGCTTCTCCATAGGTGCTAATAACCATCTAAATAGTGACTACACTGATGTCATCGTCTCTGATGATGAGGCGATTGAATCATTTCACATCTAATAACAGTTTCAGGATATCTCGCCATGCGCATGAAAAAGACAGCAATGAACAATGCCCTGCCCACCGCCGCCACCCTACTGGCTGGTGTGGCTCTGCTGGCCGCTAGCAGCGCCCAGGCTGACCGCTCCGAGTGGCCGGATAACTTTACCGTCGGCACTGCAAGCCAGGGCGGCACCTACTATGTTTACGGTTCAGGCTGGGCCAACTTCATTGCCGACGAGCTGGACATTTCCGGCGGTGGCGAGGTGACCGGCGGCCCGACCCAGAACCTGGCTCTGGTACACGGTGGCGATGTTGCCTTTGGCCTGACCACCATGGGCCCGGCTTCCGATGCCATTAACGGCGAAAGCCCGTTGGCCCCTGGCATGGTGATGGATAACGTCTGTGCCATGTTCCCGATGTACGAAACGCCCTTCTCAATCACTGCGCTGGCGTCTTCTGATATCGAATCGATTGAAGACATCCCGGACGGTGCCCGCATCGGCTTTGGCCCGGCGGCATCAACCTCAGACACCTACTTCCCGGCAATGCTTGAAACCCTGGGTGTAGAATTTGACCGTCGTAACGGCGGCTGGTCTGATCTGGGCGGCCAGCTGCAGGACGGTCTGCTTGACGTTATTGCTTTTGCAGCAGGCATCCCGATCCCTGCCGTCAGCCAGCTTGAAGTGCAGACTGACGTCAACATCATCGAGTTTACCGATGCTGAAGTGGACACCATTCTTGAAAACTTCCCGGTAGCTGAGTTTATGATTCCGGCCAGCACCTATCAGACGCTGGAAGAAGATGCTCGTGCGGTTTCCATGTGGAACTTTGCCATTGCTGGCTGCGACCTGCCGGAAGATTTTGTCTATGAAGTCACCAAGGTGACCATGGAACAAAACGACCGTATGCGCTCCATTCACCGCAGTGCTGCCACGACTATTCCGGAAAATATCGACAAGAATACCGTGCTGCCCTTCCACCCGGGCGCTGCTCGCTGGTACGAAGAAAACGGTTATGACATTGCTGAAGACATGATCAAGTAAACCTTAAGTACTCAAAGCCTGCCCCGCACCGGCGTCACCGGGCGGGGCAGCTTTTGCTTATACCTCCCCTTTTTCTGTTTGTATTGCTGTGAGGGTGACCTCTTATGAGTCACAAATCTGACCCCAACTCTGGCGACCTTCCGGGTAAGGCATCGGACGAACAGCCCGATGTCGTGGTTGTTGAAGGCGTTGATGAAGAAGTCGTCGAGAATAACCGTCGCCTGTTTAACGGCTGGCAGTTCTGGTTATTTGCTACCCTGGCGGTTGCCTACTCTTCTTTTCATCTGATTTCACTGAATATCTTTCCCATGGAGACCTGGTCCTACCGGATCGTGCACATTGCCGGTGCCTTGATCCTTGGGTACGGTCTCTATGCTGGCAGTAACTTTGCGAAAAGTGAGCATGAAGAATCTCCTGTGGCGCTTAAATGGCTCAGTTATGCGCTGCTGCTTCCGGCGCTCTATTCGCTGCTCCAGGTCTTCATGATGCAGCAGACCCTGGCAGGCGGCGCCATGCGCATTGATCCAACCATAGAGTCCTGGCATTACGGTTACCCGCTGATGCTGACTACCGCTGCCGCCATCGTGCTTTCCTGGGTGTATCGCCAGGTGCGTCACCGCTTCAACCCGGCGGATCTGGTACTGATGGTGTGCGCCCTGGCCAGCGCTGGTTACCTGCTGTTGGCCTTCAGTACCAATATGCGCATGTCCACAGGCACTTCTTTTGCTCCCGTGGGTATTTCATGGGCCGCGGTTGCCGGTTCATTGCTGATTCTGGAACTGACCCGCCGTGTAGCTGGCCTGGCACTGGTGGTCATTTCAGTCGTCTTTCTGCTTTATGTGTTTGCAGGCCCATATCTGCCGGGCTTTCTGGGTTATCCCGGCTTGTCGATCAACCGCTTTTTCAGCCAGGTCTACACCGATACCGGCATCCTCGGCCCCACCACAGCGGTGTCTTCCACCTATATCATCTTGTTCATTATTTTTGCTGCCTTTCTGCAGGCATCCAAGGTCGGTGACTATTTCGTCAACTTCGCCTTTGCGGCCGCCGGGCGCGCTCGGGGCGGCCCAGCCAAGGTATCGATCTTTGCCTCCGGCCTGATGGGCATGATTAACGGCACCTCAGCGGGTAACGTGGTTTCCACAGGCTCGCTGACGATTCCACTGATGAAAAAAGTCGGCTACCCAGGGCGTAGCGCCGGGGCCATTGAAGCCGCTGCGTCTACCGGTGGGCAGATCATGCCGCCCATCATGGGTGCAGGTGCCTTTATCATGGCGGAAATTACCGGTATCCCGTATACCGAGATTGCCGTTGCCGCGATTATCCCCGCCATTCTTTACTTCCTGTCGGTCTACTGCATGGTCGACTTTGAAGCGGCCCGCAAAGGCATGCGCGGCATGCGCGAAGACGAAATTCCCCAGTTTCGCAAGTTAGCCAAACAGGTTTATCTGTTTGCTCCCATCATCATTCTGATTGTGGCGCTGTTCATGGGTTATTCGGTGATCCGTGCCGGTACCCTGGCCACAGCGTCTGCCGCTGTTGTCAGCTGGCTTTCACCCAACAAGATGGGACTTGCCGCCATCCTGCGCGCCCTGCAGTTGGCGGGTATCATGTCGATCCAGATCATTGCGGTATGTGCCTGTGCAGGCTTGATTGTGGGGGTTATCTCCCTGACCGGGGTTGGCGCGCGCTTCTCGTCGCTGCTACTGGGTGTCGCGGGTGTCAGCCAGCTGTTGGCGCTGTTCTTTGCCATGTGTATCTCGATTCTACTCGGCATGGGTATGCCGACCACGGCCGCTTATGCGGTGGCAGCATCGGTCGTTGCACCGGGCCTGATCAATATCGGCATTGAGCCGCTGATTGCACACTTCTTCGTGTTCTATTTCGCGGTGGTATCTGCCATCACGCCGCCGGTCGCGCTGGCGTCCTACGCAGCGGCGGGTATTTCCGGCGATAATGCTATGGGCACTTCCGTGGCTTCGTTCAAGATCGGCCTGGCCGCTTTCATCGTGCCGTTCATGTTCTTCTATAGCCCTGCCATGCTGATGGAAGGCAGTGCCATGCAGATCCTGCGCGTTGGCCTCACCGCGACGCTGGGCATCATCCTGCTGGCCGGTGTGGTTCAGGCGTGGTTCTTTGGGCCAGTTAAAACATGGCAGCGGGTCGTCATGCTGATAGGCGCTATCTTTATGATCTATGGCGGTATCTATACCGACATTGCCGGACTTGCGATTGGTGTTGTACTCGTTGTCATGCAGCGCCGATTACATGGCAACGGCAAAGCCGCTGCCTCAACCGGCTAGCGACAGCGCTGATAAAGTCGCTGACAAAAACCCCCGCACTCACAAGAGGCGGGGGTTTTCATATTAGTCACACGGTCTGGAACCCTACCCCGTCAGATTATCAACAATCTTCAGCACCGGAGCGGATTGGTTCAGCGTGTAGAAATGCAGGCCTGGCGCACCGCCATCCAACAGCCGCTCACACAGACGCGTCACCACTTCGCTGCCAAAATCGGCTATCGCTTCACTATCATCGGCGTAACTTTCCAGCTGCTTGCGGATCCAGCGTGGTATTTCTGCCCCGCAGGCATCAGAGAAACGTGCCAGCTTGGTATAGTTGGTGATTGGCATGATGCCGGGAATAATCGGCTGCGTGACACCCAGCGCACGTGCCTTATCAACAAAGTTGAAATAGGCATCCGCAGTAAAGAAATACTGGGTGATTGCTATATTGGCCCCCGCTTTCATCTTGCGGGCGAAATTTTCCACGTCTTTATCAAGGTTTGGCGCCTCGGGGTGAGATTCCGGATAGGCACCCACGGCAATCTCAAAATGGTCTCCCGTTTCTTCACGGATAAACTCGACCAGCTCATTGGCATAACGCAGCTCACCCATGCTGGCAGTGCCCGAAGGCATATCACCACGCAAGGCCACCAGGCTATCAACGCCTTCTTCACGATATTCTGCAAGCAGGTCACGTAATTGGGCCTTGTCACTACCAATACACGAGAGGTGCGGCGCAGTGGTGATGCCACTCTGGCTGATTTCACGCACCGCATTGCGGGTACGCACCTGGGTCGAACCACCGGCACCATAGGTCACCGAAAAAAACCGTGGATGGCAAGCCGCCAGCTGGTCGCGGGTGCGCATCAGCTTTTCACGCCCGGCGTCGGTGTTCGGAGGGAAGAATTCGAAGCTGATACCGAGGGGGTGTTCTTGGCGGCTCATGGTAATCCTCATGGTCAGTCAATTCGGCTCGCCGATAGAATGGCGCTTTGTAAGGGTGTATTCTCGCTGCTGCGTGGGTTCGCGGCTAATGAAAGATTCCACACAGCAACTTTAATTCTGCTCATGTTGGATTGAGAAAGAACAGGAAAATAATTCATGGAAAACCTTGCAGCCGGCGCTTTGACCGGGCCTCTGCTTATGCTGCTGTCGTTTGTTGGCCTTGGCTGGATTGCTGCTCGCGGGCTAAGGATTGACCCTCAGCCGATTGCGACCCTGCTGGTTTACCTGATTGCCCCACTGACGTTTTTTCGCGCCCTGATGAACGGCGGCCCAACGCCAGACTATCTGTTGCTGACCCTGATACTTTTCATTACCAGTAGTGTCATTGCCTTGCTGGTACGCGCCATCACCCAACGCTATTTCGGTGCTCAGGAAGGAGCATTACTGGCGTTTTCCGCCGGTACGGGCAACACCGGCTACTTTGGCTTGCCAGTGGCGCTGATCATATTGCCCGCCGAAGG
>JBNJGW010000062.1:0-13823 GCA_051748005.1 Pseudomonadota bacterium
GGGTTCCGGGCCGATCTGGGCGAGGATGGCGACGTAGAGCGCCACATCGGCAAAGCCCATCATGGTCGGGCCGGACACCCGCGGGCCAGGGCGCAGATGCTGATCATCAATGGCCAGGCGCAGGGTCGCGCACATCTCACCAACGCTTTCAGTGCGCCCCGTGCGTTGTGGAAACACCTCATCCAGAAAGCTTTCTATCTGCTCAGCGGTCATCACGGTCATTATTGTTTTCCTTGAGTGATCAATCATCATGGGAAGGCGTTGCAGCGTCTAAAACAGTTAACGTCAACGTCATTCAAGCATAAATAAAAACGCCCCAGGGTGCGAGCCTGAGGCGTTGAGGGCAGTGCGTTTTGGCCAGCCTGTCAGGGCTTACTTGGCTTTGTGTACCTGGCGCCATGCATGCAGCAACGGCTCCGTGTAGCCAGACGGCTGTACCAGACCCTTGAAGATCAGGTCTGAGGCGGCCTTGAATGCGGTGGATTCCGCAAAGTCAGCGCTCATGGCAGTGTAGGTCGGGTCACCGGCATTCTGCTCATCTACCACCTTGGCCATGCGCTTAAGGGTTTCTTCAACCCGCGGCGCGTCGACAATGCCATGGTGCAACCAGTTGGCGATGTGCTGGCTGGAAATACGCAGGGTGGCGCGGTCTTCCATCAGGCCAACGTTGTGGATATCCGGCACTTTCGAGCAGCCAACGCCATGTTCTACCCAGCGCACCACATAACCCAGAATGCCCTGGCAGTTGTTGTCCAGCTCCTGCTGGATTTCCTCGTCTGACCAGTTGGGGTTTTCGGCCACCGGTACGGTCAGCAGGTCGTCCAGGTAATCCGGCTCGCCCTGGGCTTCCAGCTCGCGCTGGATATCAGTGACGTTAACCTGATGATAATGCAGGGCATGCAGGGTGGCCGCCGTGGGGGAGGGAACCCAGGCAGTGTTGGCACCGGCCTTGGGGTGGCCGATTTTCTGCTCCAGCATGTTGTGCATCAGGTCCGGCATGGCCCACATGCCCTTGCCGATCTGGGCGCGGCCACGCAGGCCGCAGGCCAAGCCGATCTGAACGTTGTTCTTCTCGTAGGCCTGAATCCAGGCAGCGCCTTTCATATCACCCTTGCGCACCATGGGACCAGCCTGCATGGCAGTGTGCATTTCGTCACCGGTACGATCAAGGAAGCCGGTGTTGATAAACACCACCCGAGACGCCGCCTGTGCAATACAGGCTTTCAGGTTAACCGTGGTACGGCGCTCTTCATCCATGATACCCATCTTGAGGGTGTCACGGCTCATGCCGAGGATGTCTTCTACGCGGCCAAAGAGCTCATTGGCAAAAGCCACTTCTTCCGGGCCGTGCATCTTGGGCTTGACGATGTAGACCGAGCCAGAGCGCGAGTTGCGCGGCTGGTCAGCGCCTTTTTTCAGGTCATGCAGGGCCAGCAGCGAGGTCATCACTGCATCCAGAATACCTTCCGGCAACTCATTGCCGTCGGCATCCAGAATGGCCGGTGTGGTCATCAAATGGCCCACGTTACGCACAAACATCAGCGAACGGCCGGGCAGCGTGACGGTGTTGCCATCGGTGGTCTGCCAGCTGCGGTCGGCATGCAGGTCGCGGGTAAAGGTCTTGCCACCTTTCTCGATCTTTTCCTGCAGGTCGCCCTTCATCAGGCCAAGCCAGTTGGTATAGACACCGACCTTGTCTTCAGAATCCACGGCGGCGACCGAGTCTTCGCAATCCATGATGGTGGTCAGGGCGGCTTCAACCACTACATCCTTGACATGGGCGGGGTCGGTCTTGCCGATGGGGTGCTCAGCGTCGATCTGGATTTCTACATGCAGGCCGTTGTTGGCCAGCAGGATGGCATCAGGCTTGGCAGCATCGCCGGTGAAGCCGATCAGCTTGCCAGCATCCTTGAGGCCGGTTTCACGGCCGCCTTCAAGGGTGACCACCAGATGCTCATCACGGATGGCATACTTGACGGCATCCCGGTGTGAACCGGTGGCCAGGGGAGCGGCACGGTCAAGCACGCCGCGCGCGTAGGCAATTACCTTGGCGCCACGCTTGGGGTTGAAGCTGGTGCCTTTTTCGGCGCCATCGTCTTCAGAAATGACGTCGGTGCCGTAGAGAGCATCGTAAAGGCTGCCCCAGCGGGCGTTGGCGGCGTTTAGTGCATAGCGGGCGTTGCTGACCGGCACAACCAGCTGCGGGCCTGCCTGAACGGCAATCTCACGGTCAACATTGGCGGTCGTGGTTTTGACATTGGCTGGCGCCTGGGCCAGGTAACCAATTTCCTTCAGGAAGCTGCGGTAAGCGGGCATATCGCTCACCGGGCCTGGGTTTTCACGATGCCAGGCATCGAGTTTTTCCTGAAGCATGTCGCGCTTTTCGAGCAATGCACGGTTTTTGGGGGTCAGATCATGGAAGAGGGCATCCACGCCTGCCCAGAAGGCATCGGCATCGACGCCCGTGCCCGGCAGGGCTTGCTCATTGATGAAACGGTCCAGGTCAGCGGCCACCTGTAAACGGTGATGCGTGATACGCTCGCTCATGAAAATTCTCCTGTCTGTCAGGTAAGCGCGGCGAGCAGAAAGCAAACGCTGGCCACGCAGGTCAATAGGATTTTGAGTAACAAACTACAATTTTGGAAAATAATTCCATAAATGCACTGTCGTGTAAACAGCATAGCCGTTAAAGCCCTATCATGCTCGACCAAAAGATTATATTTTCACGTTAGACCCGCAGCGGCTCGGCAAGGAGAGTGAGCATGCACTTAGAGGATTTTCAACATCTTGCAGGGATTTTCTCTGGCTCACCGGATGAAGCCTCACTCAAGCCCTTGCATCCGGGCAGTGCCTTGGCCCAGGCGCTTGAGGACTATTTCGCCCACTATGGGCTGGAAACCTTGCTGGCCGATACCAGTCTGGTTCACGCTGGTTTTATCGACGCTGGGCACTTTTCCCTCTGGTGCCAGGTGTGGAGCCCGCCCAAACCTTCGGGCACGGCCTTTGTGGTTCACGGTTATTTTGATCATCTAGGGCTTTATCGCCATCTGCTTGAGCGCCTGCTGGCAAAAAACTGGCGGGTGGTGCTGTGGGATCTGCCGGGTCACGGGCTTTCCAGCGGCCCCAGGGCAGCGATTGATGACTTCAAGGAGTACCAGCATTGTCTGAGCGCCTTACAAACCCGGCTGCAGGCAGAGTCCCTGGCACCAGCGCCCTGGCTAGGCATCGGCCAAAGCACGGGTGCGGCGATTCTGGCCACCGATGCGCTCACCCACGGCAACCCGTCGCCTTGGTCAGGGCTGGTGCTATTGGCGCCGCTGGTAAGGCCCTGGGGATGGACGCAGTCCAGCTGGGTGCATCGTGTGGTCAGCCCCTTTATCAAGGAGATCCCGCGTAAATATCGTGCCAACTCAACCGATGAGGCCTTTGCGCTTTTCCTGCGTGAACAAGACCCGCTGCAACCTGACAAGATCAACGTTGGCTGGGTGAGCGCCATGCGCCGCTGGATGCCACAGCTGTTAGCCTATCCGCCGGTCTCGGTGCCTACTCTGATTCTGCAGGGGGAACAGGATCTCACGGTCGACTGGGAGTGGAATCTGACGGTACTGGCGGAAAAGTTCCCGCAGGCAGAGATACATCGTCACCCGGAGGCGCGCCACCATTTGGTCAATGAGGCAGAGCCGATTCGCCAGGAACTGTTTGAGCGGCTGGATCGCTTTATCGATCATTTAAGCTGAAAGGATGTTAACAGAAGTTATATTTGCTACCTTGGGTATCGTTTCTATGTATAACTTTTTTACTTTCCTCTGAACGCTGAACATCAAAAGGAGATGCACATGGCTAAAAAAATACTGGTATTTGCAGGCAGCGCACGCACAGGTTCGCTTAACAAGTGCTTTGCTCAACTGGCGGCCAAGCGCATTGAGGCATTGGGCGGTGAAGCAACTTTTGTCGACCTGAAGGATTATCCTTGCCCCTTGTTTGATGAAGATATTGAAGCGCAGGGCATGCCGGAAAACGTGGTCAAGCTGCGTGAGATGCTGGCCGAGCATGACGGCGTGGTAATTTCTTCCCCTGAGTACAATGGCTTTATCACGCCGCTGCTGAAAAACACCCTGGACTGGCTGTCGCGCCCTGATGACAACACGCCGGGGCTTGCTCTGTTTGCTGGCAAACCAGCTGGTCTGCTGGGTGCCTCACCGGGTGGCCTGGGCGGCATTCGCGCCATGGCCGGTGTTCAGCAACTGATGCATAACCTCAATTTGGTAGTTATTCCACCAGCCATGACGCTGCCCGGCGCAGGCAATGCCTTCGACGATAACGGCGCGCTCAAGGAGTCGGCACAGGCCGAGCAGCTTGACGCTCTTTGCAAGCGGGTGATCGAGGCGGTCAACGCGCTGCGCTAAACCTTTAACTCCCCTTCAATAACCTATCCAGCTGGCGGTAGCCGATGGCTTCGATCAGATGTGGCTGGGTGGGTTTGGGTTCTCCCTGTAGATCCGCCAGGGTTAGTGCGACCCGCAGTACCCGGTGGTAGGCGCGGGCGGAGAGCTTGAGCTTTTCCAGCACACCGGCCAGCCAGGCGCGTTCTTCATCGTTGAGGTCGCAGGCGGCTTCCAGGGCTTTGCCGCTGAGCTGGCTGTTGAGCGCGCCTCTTGCCATCTGTCGCTTGCGGGCGGCCATTACCCGTTGGCGCACGGCGACGGAGGATTCCCCTTCGGTCTGGGCGGTGAGCTGCTCCGGCGGAAGGGCGGGGACTTCTACCTGAAGGTCGATACGATCCAAAAGCGGGCCGGAAAGCCGCGCCTGATAGCGCTGGATCTGTGAAGCGGTGCATTGGCAGCGCTGGCGTGGATCGCCCAAATGCCCGCATGGGCAGGGGTTCATGGCGGCAACCAGTTGAAATTGGGCAGGATATCGGCGTTCATGATTGGCGCGGGACAGATGGATTTCCCCGGTTTCCAGTGGCTGACGAAGCACCTCCAGCACATGGCGCGAAAACTCTGGCAGCTCATCAAGAAACAGCACGCCCTTGTGAGCGAGGGAAATTTCGCCGGGTTTGGGTTTTGATCCACCGCCGACCAGGGCCGCCGCGCTGGCGCTATGGTGCGGCTGGCGGAACGGGCGTTGCCCCCAATGTTCATCCAGCGCCATGCCGCAAACGGAGCGTACCGCCGCCACGGCCAGGGCATCGTCGTCGGAAAGTGGGGGAAGAATGCCGGGCAAGCGGCTGGCGAGCATCGTCTTGCCAGTGCCGGGTGGGCCAGCAAACAACAGGTTGTGGCCCCCAGCAGCAGCGACTTCCAGGGCGCGACGGGCCTGCTGCTGGCCACGCACATCCGCCAGATCGGCAATGGGCGCCTTGGCCGTGGGCGGAGTCGCCAGGCGGTGTGGCTGAATGGGTGTCTGCCCGAGTAAGTGAGCGACCACTTCCCAGAGCGAATCGGCAGGCAGTACCTTGAGCGATTCCCCGGCCAGGGCGGCTTCATCGGCGCAGGTGCGCGGCACAATCAGGATGTTGCCAGCAGCCTTGGTGGCGAGTGCAAAAGGCAGTACGCCGGGTACGGCGCGCAGTTTGCCATCCAGCGCCAGCTCCCCGGTGCATTCCATGCCTTCCAGCGCTTCAACCGGAATCTGGCCGGAGGCCGCGAGAATGCCCAGTGCAATGGGTAGATCAAAGCGGCCACCTTCCTTGGGCAGGTCGGCGGGTGCCAGGTTCAGGGTAATCCGCCGGGTATTGGGAAAGTCAAAGCCTGCGTTGACCAAGGCACTACGTACCCGTTCGCGGCTTTCCTTGACGGCGGCTTCCGGCAATCCCACCAATGTCAGCCCCGGCAGGCCATTGGCAAGATGAACCTCAACGTGCACCGGTGGGGCTTCCAGCCCCAGCCCGGCCCGAGTGGCGACAATCGCTAGCGTCATGGCGTTCCCTCGCTCTGTGTTAGTTCATGCAGCCTATATCAGTTGTCATCACCTTCACGACGAGTGGTTGCTTCAGATGCTGCGTCGGGAAGTGTTTCATCAGTTTCAACCGGAGCTGATGAGGCAGTTGTCTCTGCAGCTGCTGCGTCTTGCTTATCATTATCCAGTGCGGCTTCAAGTGCGGCGACCTGGCTTTCCAGGGCTTCGACGCGGGTGCGGGTGCGTTGCAGCACATCCATCAGGATATCGAAATCTTCCCGTGACACCAGCTCCAGGCGGTCAAAGGCGCCGCGCACTACCTGCTGGACACCTTTCTGAATATCTTCCGGGGCTTGCGAGGCATTCTGCAGGCGCTCGCCGATCTGTTGTGCCAGCTGGCCGATACGGTCGTGGGGCATCATGATTTTTCTCCTTTCGGGTGGACTATCCCAAGGATACGCAACACAGCGCCAACGCGCATGTGTCAGAGCTCTTTTGATAAAAAAAATCCTGACCCGCTGCGTGAGTTGAAATGATGCAGTGCCGTAAATTAAACGCTCTTTTTTGGTGCATGTTCAGGTTGGGCGAATGGCAGAGTGCGCTCTGGTAGCACACAGGAAAGTAATTAACTTTAATAGGTAGCTGTATTTAAAGATAAAAATACTAAGTTGGCACGTTATACGCATTGTAGAGGACAAGCACCTGGTTCGGGCAGCGGCTGCTGCTTGCACCAACCTCTGTTAACGATGCAAGGGAGATCCGGGATGAAGCTCATCACCGCCATCATCAAACCGTTCAAGCTCGACGACGTGCGTGAAGCGTTGGCTGATAACGGTGTTCAAGGCATTACCGTGACTGAAGTCAAAGGCTTTGGCCGTCAGAAGGGACATACAGAGCTTTACCGTGGCGCGGAATATGTCGTCGACTTTCTTCCCAAGGTGAAAGTGGAAGTCGCTGTCGATGATTCGCGTCTGGAAAGCGTACTGGACGCTATTTGCAGTGCCGCCAACAGCGGCAAGATCGGTGACGGCAAGGTGTTCGTAACACCGCTGGACGATGTAATCCGTATCCGTACCGGTGAGCGTGGTGGCGACGCAGTATAACCCCGCTTTCACCCTTTGATTCTAGCCTGATGGAGACTGTCCGATGAACGAGTTCGCAGAGCTGAGTTACGCGCTCGATACTTTCTACTTTCTTATATGCGGTATTCTGGTCATGTGGATGGCCGCCGGGTTCTCAATGCTGGAAGCCGGCCTTGTCCGCTCCAAGAACACCGCTGAAATCCTGACCAAAAACATTGCCCTGTTTGCGATTGCCTGCACCATGTACCTGCTGGTGGGCTATTACCTGATGTATTCAAGCTCCGCAGGCGGCTTTATTCCCAACCTGGGCTTTTTGATTGGTGATGAAAACAGCGCAGCGGCTGTGACGGCTGGCGGCGATGATGCACCCTATTATTCCATGCGCTCCGACTTCTTCTTCCAAGTGGTCTTTGTGGCGACGGCCATGTCGATTGTTTCGGGCGCCGTGGCAGAGCGTATGAAACTGTGGGCCTTCCTGGCCTTTGCCGTTGTGATGACCGCTGTGATCTACCCGGTTTCCGGCTACTGGACCTGGGGCGGTGGCTGGATCAGCGCTATCGGCTTCTCTGATTACGCAGGTTCCGGCATTGTCCACATGGCCGGTGCGGCAGCGGCACTGGCAGGTGTTCTGGTGCTTGGTCCTCGTAAGGGTAAATACGGCAAGGATGGCTCTATCCGTGCCATTCCGGGCGCCAACCTGCCACTGGCAACGCTGGGTACCTTTATCCTGTGGATGGGCTGGTTTGGCTTCAATGGCGGCTCCGAACTGAAAATGTCAGATGTCGGCTCTGCCAATGCGGTCGCACAGGTCATGGTGAATACCAATGCAGCGGCGGCTGGTGGTGTTATTGCAGCCCTGATTCTGGCCAAGCTGTGGTTCCGTAAGGCGGATTTGACCATGGCACTTAACGGTGGCCTGGCGGGTCTGGTAGCGATTACCGCAGGGCCTTCAGCCCCCACCGCGCTGGGCGCCATGCTGATCGGCGTGGTCGGTGGTCTGCTGGTGGTCGCTTCCATTGTGATGCTCGACAAGCTGAAGCTGGATGATCCTGTCGGTGCGATCTCCGTACACGGTGTGGTTGGTATTTGGGGCTGTCTGGCAGTACCGCTGACCAATGCCGATGCCACCTTCGGTGCGCAGATCATCGGTATGGCCGGAATCTTTGCCTGGGTCTTCATTGCCAGCCTGATTGTCTGGCTGATTCTCAAGGCGGTGATGGGTATTCGTGTCACCGAAGAGGAAGAATACGAAGGCGTCGACATTGCTGAATGTGGTATGGAAGCCTATCCGGAGTTCAGCGCTTCCAGCAAATAAGCGATGCCATGTAAAAAGTGACGTACTCCTTTTGGCCCCCATTACGGGGGCTTTTTTGTTCCAATAAACGCATCCGGTTCCAATCAGCTTTTCATTATCAGGGGGTGGCGGTGTATGCTAAAGGGCATTGATTGAGATCGTCTCTGCTGACCATGGCGTACGCACACACCATGAGCAGACGGCGCTAAACGTTTTCAAACCCTATTTTATTCAGAGGACGACGCCATGAAACTGATTTCTGCCATTATCAAGCCGTTCAAGCTTGATGACGTGCGCGAATCGCTCTCCGATATCGGTGTGCAAGGCATTACCGTGACAGAAGTGAAAGGCTTTGGCCGCCAGAAGGGGCACACCGAGCTGTACCGGGGTGCCGAGTATGTGGTGGATTTTCTACCCAAGGTAAAACTTGAGGTGGCCGTGGATGACGATATGGCCGAACAGGTGATTGATGCCATTACCCAGGTGGCCAATACCGGCAAGATTGGCGATGGCAAGATTTTTGTCATGCCGCTTGAGCAGGTGATCCGCATTCGCACCGGCGAAACCGGCAAAGACGCGGTTTAGGTTTGTTAACTGTGAATAGTAAGTGGTGAATGGTAAGTAGAAACCAGTAAGTTTTGAAATGTAATCAGTAACCAGCACAAAGCCCCTGTGGATCATCTCCAGCAGGGGCTTTGTATTAGTGATGCAGTGATTATTGCGACCAGAATTTTCTACTCACGACTCACTTCTCAACAAACGCCCGTTCAATCACATAGTCACCGGGTTCACCCATACGCGGTGAGATATTAAGGCCCAGCTCATCCAGCAGGGCACTGGTGTCATCCAGCATGGCGGGGCTGCCGCAGATCATGGCGCGATCCTGGCGTGGGTCGATGGCCGGCAGGCCAGTGTCGTCAAACAGTTTACCGCTGCGGATATGGTCGGTCAGGCGCCCCATGGTGTGGAACTCTTCACGGGTAACCGTGGGGTAATACACCAGCTTTTCAGCAATTTCTTCGCCCAGATACTCGTGAGCAGGCATGTCCTGGGTAATAAAGTCAGCGTAGGCAAGCTCCGACGTTTCCCGCACGCCGTGAACCAGCACGACCTTTTCAAAACGCTCGTAGACTTCCGGGTCAAGAATCAGGCTCATGAAGGGCGCAAGGCCCGTACCGGTTGAGAGCAGGTAAAGGTTACGGCCAGGCAGTAGATCATCAGTGACCAGGGTGCCGGTGGGTTTACGGCTGACCATGATCTTATCGCCAACTTCCAGATGCTGCAGGCGCGAAGTCAGCGGGCCATCCGGCACCTTAATGCTGAAAAACTCCAGGTGGTCTTCATAGTTGGGGCTGGCAATCGAATAGGCGCGCATCAGGGGTTTGCCGTCCACTTCCAGGCCAATCATCACAAACTGGCCATTCTTGAAGCGCAGGCTGCGCTCCCTTGTGGTACGAAAGCTGAACAAGGTGTCGTTCCAATGGTGAACGCTGAGAACTTCTTCGTGGGCAAACTTGCTCATGGTGTCTCCGGTAAGGCGTTAAAAAAAGCGTTTTTATTCAAAAAATGAATAAAAGATCGGTTTACTGTTGCATCCTATTCTAAAAAAATGCCATATATCTGTTAAGCCAATAATATTGATAACGCTTATCCAGCATATAGATATAGGTCAATGTTTATGCATTTCACATTGCGTCAGTTAGAGGTCTTTGTCGCCGTAGCCCAGCACGAAAGTGTCTCGCATGCTGCCCGTGTGCTGGCCATGTCGCAATCAGCGACCAGCACGGCGCTGGCCGAGTTGGAGCGCCAGTTTGATTGCCAGTTGCTGGATAGGTTGGGCAAGCGGCTGAAACTCAATGCGCTGGGGTTTCAGCTGTTGCCCAAGGCGGTGGCGCTGCTTGATCGCGGTGAAGAAATTGAAGGCTTGCTGCGCGGCCAGCAGGGCGTCGGCACGCTGCATGTGGGTGCCACGCTGACGATCGGCAATTACCTGGCAACGCTGTTGATCAGTGATTTCATGCAGCGTTTCCCCGGCAGTCGGGCACGCTTGGCGGTGCGCAATACCCGGCACATTATTGAAGGGGTGCGCCAGCATACCCTCGATATCGGCCTGATAGAGGGACATTGTGATGATGAAAGCATTATCAGCCAGCCTTGGGTGAACGATGAGCTATGTGTGTTTTGCTCACCACGCCATCCTCTGGCGGGGCGTGAGCGGCTGGAACTGGATGAACTGCTGCGCGAGGACTGGATCATGCGTGAAGAAGGTTCAGGAACGCGGCTGACCCTTGAGCAGGCCGCTCGCCATCGGCGTAGCCGTTTCAATACCCTGCTGGAGCTGGAGCATACGGAAGGCATCAAGCGGGCAGTGGAATCGGGATTGGGCATTGGTTGTGTCTCCCGGCTGGCACTGCGCGATGCCTTTCGTCGCGGCAGCCTGGTGCCCTTACCGACGCCAGAGCTAGACCTTAAGCGTCAGTTCACCTTTATCTGGCACCGACACAAGTACCTGACCCCCGGCGTACGCGAATTTCTACGCGTTTGCCGGGAGATGACCGCTGATGCTCAGCGTAGCGATGAGATTGAGTTACCGCCGATTCTCTGACAACCGTATCAGGGCAGGCGAGCCTGGCCTGACTGGGTGGCTATTGATAGCTTGAAGTGGCTGATCACCTCAGATAAATGTTGCGCCTGCTCTCTAAGCTGTTCAGCGGCCGTCGTGGATTCTTCCACCATGGCAGCGTTTTCCTGGGTCATACGGTCAAGCTCGGCCACTGCGACGTTAACCTGACTAATGCCATCGCTTTGCTCGCCCGTTGCCGAGCTGATCTCACCCAGGACATCGCTGACCTGAGCAATGTTGCGCACAATATCCTGCATGGTGTCGCCTGCACGCTGTACCAGTTGGGTGCCATTTTCCACCCGGCTTTGTGAGGTCTCGATCAGGGTCTTGATATCGTTGGCAGCGTCGGTACTGCGACTGGCGAGTTTGCGCACTTCATCGGCCACCACGGCAAACCCTCGGCCATGCTCACCGGCACGGGCAGCTTCAACGGAGGCGTTGAGTGCCAATAAATTGGTCTGGAAGGCAATGCCGTCCATCAGCGCCACAATATCGCCAATCTGATGAGAGGAAGTGGCAATTTCCTCCATGGTCGTCACCACTTCAGCCACTGCCTGGCCACCTCGCTCAGCCACTTGAGCAGCGGAATCGGAAAGCTGGTTGGCTTCCCGAGCCGAGGCAGCGGTGTGCTCGACGGTGCTGGTAATTTCTTCCATGGAAGCTGATGTCTGCTGAAGACTGGAGGCGGCGTTCTCAGTGCGGCGTGAAAGATCCTGCCCGCCGGTGGCAATTTCTGTGGCCGCCGTACTGACTGCATGGCTGCTTTGGCGCACGTCGATCAGCACATCATCCATTCTTGAAACGAAGCGATTGAAGGCTGCGGCAATCTGGGCAATCTCATCATGGCCCTGCTCAGGCAGGCGCTGAGTCAGGTCACCTTCACCGGAGGCAATGTTGTGCATCGCATCCCGAGCCGACAATAGGCGGCGTAGCAGCAGTTTCAGCATGATGCCAAGAGCGATGGCAGTAATCACCCCAACAGTCAGCAGGGTGATCAGCGAGGCCATAGTAGTGGCGCGCAAGCCAGCGGTAGCCTCGTGCTCGTCCAGCGCAACCGTTAGCTGCCACCCACTGGTGCCATTAAGCGTACGACCCAAAAGCCTTTTATCGCCATCCTGCAAGGTGATGTGGGTGGGCGTGTCGTTGGTGGCAATGCTGTCCAGCTGTGCGGCGTTGAGTATCGGGTTGATGGTGGTGGCAGGCTCCAGGGTCAGCGCGGTGTCAGGGTGCGCTACCAGGGAGCCATCGTCTGTGGTCAGAAAGCCAAAACTTGATGGCGTCGGGGCAATATTGGCCACAATATCAATGATATCTCCGATCATGATATCGGCGCCAATCACTGCTTCCAAACGGCTTCCGCTGTAGTAGGGGCGGGCAAAGGTCACCACCAGATTGCCGGTTTGTGCGTCGACATAGGGCGCGGTGATGATCGTATCCCGCTCGCGTACGGCCGCCTGATACCAGGGGCGTTCGCGTGGGTCATAATCGCCGGGAGGCACCCAGTCATCCGAGGTGACAAGGGATGAATCTTCCGGGGTTGCCAGGTAGGTCGACATAAAATCACCCGAGACTTCCAGCTGGCGTAAGGCAGACTTGGGAGATGAAGTGGTCACTGCCTCTTCCATGCTGTCCAGCATGGCATAACGAGCATTGAACCACTCGTTAAGCGCTTGGGTATTGCCGTTAACGACGGCTTTAAGGTTACTTGATACCTGTTCGTCATTATGATGTTTGAGCGTGACGTAGTTAATAATGCCGTTGGCAACAAGTGCCAATACAATGACCAGCAGTGCGGCCAATAGAATGCGGATTCTCAAGGATGCAAGCATGATGGTTCTCAGGGTAGTGAGGCGAAGGAAAGACGTGGCACGGGTGCCATGCAACGCTTAATGAACACCCCTTATCGGCGGCGCCAGTGTTATTTTTAACAATTGTAAACTAGGCCTTTTGGCAATTTCGAGAAAAACATCAAATCAATTGATAAAGGAGAAGACGCTTGTCCCACCTGTCAGTAGAACCAGCGACTGAAAGGCGTAACCGCTACCTGCTGATGCGCCACGGCCATAGCCAGGCCAATCAGGCTGGCATCATCATCAGCTCGCCTGAGCAGGGGCTTAACGGCTACGGTTTATCACCCAAGGGTGAGCAGCAGTTGGCCGAGGTGGTGAGCGAGTGGGCGTGGCCGGTACCCACGCGTATCGTGCATTCGGACTTTTTACGCACTACCCAGACGGCGGCGCGCGTGGCGACACACTTTGGTCTGTCGCTGATCGCCGAGCAGGGCCTGCGCGAGCGATTTTTCGGCGCTTTTGATACCCAGCCAGATACTTGCTATGCCAAGGTGTGGGCACAGGATGCCGTATCTGCCGAGCACCGCTGGCAGGGCGTTGAAGCCGTCAGCCAGGTAGCCGCGCGGATGTATGCGGTAATTGATGACTGGGAAGCACGCACAGAGGGTGAAATCATCCTGCTGGTCAGTCATGGCGACCCGCTGCAAATTCTGCTGACCGCGCTGGATCAGCAACCACTCACCCGGCATCGCGACCAGCTTTCGCTGGCACCTGCCAGTATCACCTTATTAAGCTAACCAGGGGTTAACATCGCGGCGACTCGGATTGTGCTAGTCTCTAGTGCAAAAGATTGATGACCAAGGTGAGCTTTACCATGCCTGCACCTGCACCTGCACCTGCACCTGCACCTGCACCTGCACCCTTACCGCCTGATGTGCCAAAACTGCTGGACGCGCTAGCGTCCGGGAGCATGGCGCTGTTGCAACGGCGCTTCTGGAGCAATGGGGTCAATCAGCTGTTGGCGGCCTTGGGGAAGGCATCCGGTGTCAGTCGGGTGTGGGTCTTTCAGATGCTGGAGCGTTCGCCTGATGGCATTCTGCAGGATTACGTCTTTGAATGGGCAGCCGCGCCGC
>JBNJGW010000063.1:0-1626 GCA_051748005.1 Pseudomonadota bacterium
GCCCTGTTTCTGGCCGCCCTTGATCATTACCGTGAGTCTCAGTTGACCCATCTGGCTGGCCGACTGGCCGAAGCCCCCAGCGCCTGGGCTTTTATCGAGCAACTGCTCCATGACACCGCTAGCGACGCCGAAAGCGACCGGGCACATCTTGGCTGCCTGATTTTCAATTCCGCCACTGAGTTGGGCAGCGAGCAGACACTACCCGCCCAGGCAGCGCTGGCAAGCCTTGAGGCCATTACCGGCTTTTTTACCCAGGTGATGGAGCAGGCCCAGCGCGAAGGAGCGCTTCCGGCTGAGCATAGCCCGCAAAGTGCCGCGCGTTTTCTGGCGCAGTCAGTTGCGGGCCTGCGGATGCTGCTGAAAAGCGGCATCCGCCAGGCCCAGGCGGAAGAAGTGGTGGCCTATATGCTCAGAGGCTTGCGCTGATCAGGCGTTGAACAGCTCGACCAGGGCATCGGCAAAGGTATCCGTGTTGCCGGTGCCGCCCATGTCCGGGGTGACCATGTCACGGCGGGTTTCCAGTACGGTGCGGATGCCCTGACGAATCGCAGTACCTTTCTCGACCATG
Organism: Pseudomonadota bacterium; assembly: GCA_051748005.1. Taxonomy (GTDB): domain Bacteria; phylum Pseudomonadota; class Gammaproteobacteria; order Pseudomonadales; family Halomonadaceae; genus Vreelandella. The sequence continues at coordinate 569 of JBNJGW010000063.1, forward strand.
CCCAGGTGATCAAGCATCTGCGCGGCTGCCAGCAGCAGGGCGCAGGGGTTGGCGAGCTTCTTACCGGCGATATCCGGCGCTGAGCCGTGAACCGCTTCGAAAATAGCCGCGCTTTCGCCAATGTTGGCACCCGGGGCCAGGCCAAGGCCGCCGACCAGACCCGCACACAGATCCGAGAGGATATCGCCGAACAGGTTGGTAGTAACCACCACATCAAACTGGTGCGGGTTCATCACCAGCTGCATGCAGGCGTTATCAACGATCATTTCCTGAAATTCAATCTCGGGATATTCCTTGGCGATTTCCCGAGCGACATCCAGAAACAGGCCGGAACTGGTCTTGATGATGTTGGCCTTGTGCACGGCGGTGACTTTCTTGCGGCCATTGTTCTTGGCCAGTTCAAAGGCGTAGCGAACAATACGCTCAGAGCCCTTGCGGGTGACCTTGATCACTGAAATGCCGGTATTGCCGTCATCAATAAATTCCTGTCCATCGGACAGGTAGGCGCCCTCGGTATTCTCACGCACCGTGATCATGTCAATATCATCGTAGCGTGAACGGGTACCGGGGAAGCTGACCGCTGGACGTACGTTGGCGTAGAGGTCGAAGTGGCGACGCATCTGTACGTTGATCGATGAAAAACCCTTGCCGATTGGCGTGGTCAGCGGGCCTTTCAGGGCAATGCCGAAACGCTCTATGGTGTCCAGGGATTCCTTGGGGATCAGGGTGCCGTGATTTTCCAGCGCGCTCAGGCCGGCATCAATAAAGTGGTAGTCCAGACCGCAGTCCAGCGCGTCCAGAACGCGCAGAGTTGCCTCCATGATCTCTGGGCCGATGCCGTCGCCCTTGATGACTGCAATAGACTGGCTCATTTCATTCTCCTGTTGATGACGGCGAGCGACAGCTATGCGAACTAGATTGAATGAAACGCGGATAGATGTTTTCGCCGTGGGTTGACGGTGCAGTTGATAGGCGAAGCAATGGTACGCCAAAGTGAGGCAAAACGTCATCCTGCAAAAGCCGTAGGCAGAGTTCTTGAGAAGAGTTCTTGAGAAGAG
>JBNJGW010000063.1:1726-13613 GCA_051748005.1 Pseudomonadota bacterium
GTGCAGTTGATAGGCGAAGCAATGGTACGCCAAAGTGAGGCAAAACGTCATCCTGCAAAAGCCGTAGGCAGAGTTCTTGAGAAGAGTTCTTGAGAAGAGGGTTTGGGAAGAGGGTTTGGGAGGCTTCGAGAGTTATTCAAAAGTTTTTCAAGAGTTATACATTGTGTCATAAGCGTTGAACCTGATAGCGTGAACCAGGGTCATAAAATCACGCGCTATGCGATTCGCTGAGGGTTATTCGGGAGGCAAGCATGCCGACACTTCCTGCACGTCCATACCGAAAAATGGCTTTTGTTTTATGTATGTTGCTGGGGTTGATGATGCTGGGCTGGCAGGCGCTTGCCCAGAGCAGTCAATCCCAGACCAGTCAAGACAGCGCCCTGGTGATGACCGTTGAGGGGGCCATCGGCCCGGCCACCAAGGATTATTTTGAGCGTGGCCTGCGCCAGGCAAGTGATGAAAATCATGCCGTGGTGGTCGTCCAGCTGGATACCCCCGGCGGGCTGGTGGAAACCACCCGGGATATGATCAGCGAGATGCTCAACGCGGATATCCCAGTGGTGATGTATGTGTCACCCAGCGGCGCGCGGGCGGCCAGTGCCGGTACCTATCTGCTCTACGGTAGCCATGTGGCGGCGATGGCCCCGGCCACCCATCTGGGGTCAGCCACCCCGGTGCAGATGGGCGGCGGCGGTTTGCCGGGTATGGACCCCGAAGATGAGCCGCCTTCTGACTCTGATACCAATGAGGAATCCGCAGGCGATGAGGCCTCACAGGACGAAGCGGCGTCCGACGACCAGGCCGGGTCTGAAGACGAGGTGCGCCGTGGGGAAAATGCCATGGAACGCAAGGTGCTGGAAGATGCGGTGAGCTTTATCCGCGGCCTGGCGGAGCGCCATGGCCGCAATGCCGACTGGGCGGAAGAGGCGGTGCGTGACGCGGTTAACCTGACCGCTCCTGAAGCGCTGGAAAAGAACGTCATCGACGTGGTGGCCTCGGATATTGACGACCTGCTGGCACAGATTGACGGGCGCAGCGTGGTTATGGAAAGTGGCGAACAGGTGCTGGAAACCGCTGATCTTCAGGTTGAACGCTTTGATCCTGACTGGCGTACCCAGCTGCTGTCAGTCATCACCAACCCTAACGTGGCCTACTTTCTGATGCTGATCGGTTTCTACGGCATCATTTTTGAGCTATCAAGCCCCGGTAGCCTCTTCCCCGGAACCATTGGCGTCATTTCCCTGCTGTTGGCCCTGTTTGCCTTTCAGGTGCTGCCCATCAACTACGCGGGCCTGGCGCTGATTCTGGTGGGCATCGGCCTGATGGTGGGCGAGGCGTTAGTTCCCAGCTTTGGTGTACTGGGCGTGGGCGGTATAGCGGCTTTCGTGTTTGGCTCGGTGATGCTGATGGACGCTGAATACCTGGCCGTGTCGCTGCCCCTGATTGGCGGTATCGCCGCCCTGGCGGCTGGATTTATGCTGTGGACACTGCTTAACCTGATGCGTCTGCGTCGCAAACCAGCGCTGGGGGGTGAAGAGGAAATGCTGTATGAAGAAGCCGTGGCGCTGGAAGACTTTGAACATAAAGGCCATGTGCGCCTGCACGGTGAGCGTTGGAATGCGGTCACCGAGGTGCCTGTGGTAGCAGGGCAGCGATTAAAGGTCATTCGCTTTGAAGGGTTGACCGTGCAGGTATCGCCAGCGCCGTTGCCTGAAAAGTGATGCCCTGAGCTAGGTTTCCACTGATAGAAAACGCAAAACACAGACGAGGTGTCCGATGATTCTTTCCTATCTTGTTCCTGTTGTGCTGCTGGTGATGCTGCTGGCAGCGTCCATTCGCATTCTGCCTGAATACAAACGCGGGGTGGTGTTCTTCCTGGGGCGTTATCAGAAGGTCAAGGGGCCGGGCCTGATCATCATTATTCCCGGCATCCAGAAAATGGAAGTGGTCGACCTGCGTGTGATCACCATGGACGTTCCCGAGCAGGATGTGATTTCCCAGGATAACGTCACGGTGAAGGTCAATGCCGTGCTCTACTTCCGAGTGGTTGATCCGGAAAAGGCCATCATCCAGGTGGAGAATTTCACCCAGGCAACCAGCCAGCTGGCGCAGACCACGCTGCGTTCGGTGCTGGGTAAGCATGATCTGGATGAAATGCTGTCCGAGCGTGACAAACTCAACGATGATATCCAGGAAATCATTGATTCCCAGACAGAGGAATGGGGCATCAAGGTGGCCAATGTCGAGATCAAGCACGTTGACCTGGATGAGAGCATGATCCGTGCCATTGCCCGCCAGGCCGAGGCCGAGCGTGAACGGCGCGCCAAGGTGATCCACGCGGAAGGGGAGCTGCAGGCCTCGCGTAAACTGGTGGAAGCCGCTAACGTCATGCAGGAAAACTCTGCTGCCCTGCAGCTGCGTTACTTGCAAACCATGAGCGATATGAGTAACAAGAACGCATCAACCATCGTTTTCCCCTTGCCGATGGACATCATGGAGGCGTTCAAACAGATGAAAGCAAAACATGCACCCGAGGCATCCCAACCTGATAGCGGCACTCAATGACCGCTCCCTCCGGGCTGTCGCGCCGCCAGCAAGGTCTTTTGATGACCGCTGGCGGCGCCCTGATCATTTCCCCTGATGCACTGCTGATCAAGCTGATCAATCTGCCCGACAGCGATATCCTGCTGTGGCGCGGCTTATTGACGGCGCTGGGCTTTACCTTGATTGTCATGCTGCGCCAGGGGCGTGGCTTTTTTAATGCGTACTATCGCTGCGGCGGGGTCGGGGTAGGAGTGGCAGTGCTGTTCAGCCTGTCGACCTTTGGCTTTGTGCTGGGCAACCAGTACACCAAGGGCGGTAATGTGCTGATGATATTGGCCGGTGCGCCGCTGATTGCCGCGGCGCTGTCGCGCGTCTTTCTGCATGAGCGCCTGCCGCTGCGCACCTGGGTCGCGATTGGCCTGTGCCTGTTCGGCACCTCCCTGATTGTGCTTGATGACGCCGGCGCCGGCTCCTGGAAGGGCAACGCCTTTGCCCTGTTGGCTGCTACCGCCCTGGCGGCCAACTTTACCCTGTGCCGGGCACGCCCCGGCGTGGATATGAGCCCCATGCTGACCCTGGCAGGCCTGATCGTTGCCCTGGTGGCTTTTGTGGCCAGTGGCTTTGGCGCGGGGCTTTCGGCTGTGCCCGGTATGAGCGTTGTCTGGCTGGTGGTGCTGTGCCTGATGCTGTTACCGCTCGGGTTCACCCTGATCCAGCGCGGGCCCTTGTATCTGCCTGCCGCTGACGTTGGGCTCTTGATGCTCTCTGAGGTGGTCGTGGGCACGATCTGGGTGTGGTTGATTCTCAGCGAACGCCCGGCGCCCGTGGCCCTGGTGGGCGGTGCTATCGTGATCGGCACCCTGGTGGCCAAGGGGTTGATGGAACGCCGAATTGAGATGCGGCAGCGCAGCAGGGTGCAGTGACGGCTATTTGCTGCTAGACTCTTTCGCCTTTCATCGGCGCTGTTGGTAACCTTTGCTCAGCGTTGGCTTCATTCGGCACAAATGGCATCCATGATGGCACCTGCTTTTCGCGATACTGTTTTTGTTAAGACAGCTTTTTTCAAAACAGCGCTTTCAGGGTTGATGACTCCACCCTAGCGCTTTCCTTCCTTTGCAAGCAATTCCTGCCTGGCGTTCACTGCGCTGTCACGGCGGTATGCCACGCTTGCGCCAAAAAATTGGCTTCTGCCTGAACGTCTGGCGGTCGTCCAATCCGTTGGCTTGTTTTCATCCTGTGTGCTTTTTGCTAAGCCGTTTAACGCGGCCTTGATACGTCTTTGCCAAGGCAGTGTCATTGGTCGACTCAATCACCGTTCGATAACCCTGGACCCCCTGATGTACGAAAAATTCAAACTTTCCTGGCTCTCCAATCTCAAGGGCGACACTCTTTCTGGTCTTGTGGTGGCGCTGGCGCTGATTCCTGAGGCGATTGCCTTCTCAATTATTGCCGGCGTTGATCCCAAGGTCGGTCTTTATGCCTCTTTTGCCATCTGTGTGATTATCGCCTTCACAGGTGGCCGCTCAGGCATGATATCAGCAGCGACCGGTGCCATGGCGCTGTTGATGATCACCCTGGTTAAAGAGCACGGGCTTGAATACCTGCTGGCGGCCACTTTGCTGACAGGGGTGCTGCAGATTATCGCCGGTTACCTGCGTCTGGCGGATCTGATGCGCTTTGTGTCGCGTTCGGTGGTGACCGGTTTTGTCAACGCTCTGGCGATCCTGATTTTTATGGCCCAGCTGCCGGAATTAACCGACGTTACCTGGCATGTCTATGCCATGACGCTGGCTGGCCTGGCGATTATCTACGGCTTTCCCTATCTGCCGGTGGTAGGCAGGGCGATTCCTTCCCCCCTGGTGTGCATCGTTGTGTTGACAGCGGTTTATATGCTCACCGGCATGGAAATTCGCAGCGTGGGTGATATGGGTGAATTGCCCGATACGCTGCCGGTCTTCCTGTGGCCAGACGTGCCGCTGAACCTTGAAACCCTGATGATCATCCTGCCTTATTCGGTCATGTTGGCCGTGGTGGGTCTGCTTGAATCGATGATGACAGCCACCATTGTCGATGACCTGACCGACACCAAAAGCGACAAGAACCGCGAGTGTAAAGGCCAGGGGATTGCCAATATCGGTTCCGGCCTGATCGGCGGTATGGCTGGTTGCGCGATGATTGGCCAGTCGGTAATCAATATCAAATCCGGCGGTCGTCGGCGTACGTCCACCCTGATTGCCGGTATTGCCCTGCTGATGATGGTGGTGTTCCTGGCAGACTGGGTCTCGCAGATTCCTATGGCCGCCCTGGTGGCAGTGATGATCATGGTCTCGATCGGTACCTTCAGCTGGGAATCAATCCGCGATCTGAAAAAGCATCCGATGAGCACCAACATGGTCATGCTGGCGACCGTTGCCGTTACCGTAGGGACGCATAATCTGGCGATCGGTGTTTTTGTCGGCGTGTTACTGGCGGCAATGAACTTTGCCAACAAGGTCGGTAATATTCTGTACATTGGTTCAAAAGAAATTCAGCCGGGCGTTGAGCGCGAATACGAGATCGTCGGCCAGGTATTCTTTGCCTCCTCTGAAACCTTTACCGCTGCCTTTGATTTCAAAGAGAGTCTCGACAAGGTCACCATCAACCTGACCCGCGCCCACTTCTGGGATATTACCGCCGTGCAGGCGCTGGACAGGGTGGTGATCAAGTTCCGCCGCGAAGGGACCGAGGTCGAGATGATTGGTCTGAACGAAGCCAGTGCCACCATTGTTGACCGCTACGCGGTGCACGATGACCCTGAAGCCGTCGAAAAACTGATGGGTGGCCACTAAGCCATCCTGCAGCCAAGGAGTGTGAGATGTCAGATCATGTAATGGCCGCCATTGACGGTTCCAGTTTTTCAGAAAACGTCTGTGATTACGCCGCCTGGGCCAGTCTGGCGCTGGATGCCCCCCTGGTGTTTGTACACGTGGTGGATAACCACTCGGACGTGCCGGATGACGCGAATCTTTCCGGTAACCTGCGCTTTGGCGCCCGTGAACGCCTGATGAAAGAGCTTTCCGATCTTGACGAAAAGCGCGCCAAGGTCAACCGTGAGCAGGGCAAGCTGATGCTGGAAGCGGCCCGTGACCGGGCGATTGCCGATGGCGTTAGCGACCCGCAGACCCGTCAGCGCAACGGCACTCTGGTGGAAACCCTGGTCGAGCTTGAGAAGGACGTGCGCCTTTTAGTCGTCGGCAAGCGCGGTGAAAAGGCGGATCAGGCCACCGGTCACCTGGGCTCCAACCTGGAACGGGTGGTGCGCGAAATGCACCGCCCTATCCTGATGGTGCCGAGTGCCAAGTTCAAAACGCCAGAAAGCGTGATGATGGCCTTTGATGGCAGCAAGACCGCCCGCAAAGGCGTCGAGATGCTGGCCAAAAGCCCGCTGTTCAACGCCGCCGTTTGCCATGTGGTGATTATCGGCGCGGATACCGCTGAAAACCGCTCCCAGCTGGAATGGGCGCTGAGCACCTTGCGCGATGGTGGCCATGACGCCGAAGGCGCCATCCGCGCCGGAGATGTCGAAGCCACCCTGCATACCTACGAGCAGGAAAACGCCATCGACATGATGGTGATGGGCGCCTACGGACATTCGCGCATCCGCCATCTGCTGATTGGCAGCACCACCACTGAGATGCTGCGCAACAGCCATATTCCGGTGCTGATTCTGCGCTAGTCCTTTCACAGCAGTTTGAAAACGCGGTAATCATGAACCGGCGCCTGCAAAGGCGTCGGTTTTTTTAACGCTGAAAAACATCATGGCAATGGGTGTTTCTAACAGCCGGTTTGGTGGTGTAATGCAGTGGGACTTTGAGCATTCATGCATTGATCATTTCTTGCTTGGCACTGCCTCCATTCTGAGTAACGCCTAGCCAGAAGCTGAATTAAAAAGATGACTTAGGCGGCGCGGGGCCACCCAGTCAATGCTGGGGCCAAAATGCAGCATGATAAAATCCACACTTAGAGCTCTGGCCGACAGAACATAAAAGGAGGCCCCAATGAACCATCCGGAACTGGATATGGCGGCGATCCAGCGCAAACTGCTGGCGCTGCGCGAAGAGCTGCAGGCCGACAGTGCGAGCAGTGAATCCTCCCGCGATACGGTGGTGCTGGATCAGACCTCGGTGGGGCGTTTGTCACGTATGGATGCCATGCAAGGGCAAGCAATGGCCAAGGCCGAAGAAGAGCGTCGCCAGCGGCGCCTCAAGCTGATTGGTGGAGCCCTGGTGCGTATCGACAGCGAAGAGTTCGGCGAATGCATCGAATGTGGCGAGTGGATTGGGGCCAAACGGCTTGAGTGGGACCCGCTGGTACTCAAGTGCATCAATTGCGCTGAGTAATGGCCATGACTGATAAGGATGCGATCAAAACGCAGCACTTTGAGCTCCACAGCCGCAATCTGGCGCCTGAGCATGTGGCCCACAGTCATGAGTTTCACCAGCTGATACTGGCCACCAGCGGTACTACCGAGCTTGCCATGGAAGGGCGGGAAGAGCGGGTGACCGCCCGGCGTGGCTGTCTGATTCCGTGTACTCGCCATCATGAATTCCAGGGCGATGGCTGCAACCGTACCCTGGTGCTGGATATTCCCATTACCCCTCTGGCGACATTGGAAAAAGGCGACGAGATTGCCCGGCTGTTCGATAAACCGCGCTTTTTCAACGTTCCGACCGGGCTTAACCAGCTCACCCATGCGCTGGCACAGCAGCTGGAGCATTGTCCTGGGCTGCAAAACGAGATTGCGGTTCTGCTGCTGCGTGCCCTGACCATGTATTTGCAGGATGTGCCGCAAGCGTCCGTCAGCCAACTGGGTGCGCCGAGCCGCGGTCTCAAATCGAGTGGAAAACACTGCATCAGCGAGCGCCTGAATCTGCAACGCCTGGATGACTGGGTCGACCAGCACCTGGCCGATGATATTCGCGTCGAGCAGCTGGCGGCTCTGTGTGCCCTTAGCCCCGGGCATTTTCATACCTGTTTTCGTGAGCTGACCGGCGTCACGCCGCTGGCCTACGTACAGCGCCGCCGCCTGGAACATGCGCGCACCCTGGTACGCCACAGCGCCTTGAGTCTCGGGCATATTGCCATGCTGGTGGGCTTTCGCGATCAGGGCAGTTTCTCGCGGGCCTATCGGCGTTATTATGAGGTGGCACCTTCCTCGGATCGCTGATGGTTCAGTGCTTGCCGCCTTGGCCCGTTGACAGGGATCAGCGGATTTGCAGGCAAAATGTTCCGAGTCTGGGGCAAGCGCCATGGACAGCAACTTCGTACTCTCAAAGTGTTATTGCTATTCACCCTATTTTGAGAGAAAACGCCATGAGTGTGACTTACCACGACAGCAACGCCCGCATGAGCCAGATTGCCGTTCACAACGGCACGGTTTACCTGGCAGGCCAGGTGCCCACGGACGCCTCAGCGGATATGCAGGGCCAGACCGAGCAGGTACTGGCACGTATTGATCACCTGCTGGCCCAGGCCGGTACCTCCAAAGAGCACCTCGTCTCCGCGCAGATCTGGGTTACCAGCATGGATGAGTTTACTCATATGAACGCCGCCTGGGATGCCTGGGTAGTGCCGGGGCGCCCGCCCGTGCGTGCGGCAGTGGAAGCCAAGCTCGCCAAGCCGGAATGGAAAGTGGAAATCATGGTTATCGCCGCATTGCCGGAGGCGTGATATGCAGGTTATCTCTGCTGCCGATGTTGAACGTCATCTGGGTTGGGAAGGGCTGATCCAGCGCCTGAAAACCACCTTTGTGGAAGGCGTTGAATCCCCGCCGCGCCACCACCACGCCATGCATCGCCCGGATGGTGAAGCCACCATGCTGCTGATGCCCGCCTGGGAAGAAGCCGGCTACATTGGCGTCAAGATCGTCAATGCCTTTCCGCAGAATGCCGATCACGGTATCCCGGCGATTTCCGGCCTTTACCTGTTAAGCGAAGGCAAGCACGGCCAGCCGCTGGCCTGCATTGATGGCAGCGAGCTGACCCGCCGCCGCACCGCGGCTGCCTCGGCCCTGGCGGCCGATGTGCTGGCCAAGCCAGAGGCTGACACCCTGCTGGTCGTCGGCACCGGCAAGCTGGCGCCCATGGTGATTGAAGCTCACGCCAGCGTGCGTCCGATCAAACGGGTGCTGGTATGGGGGCGCAGCCAGGCCAAGGCGGATGCAGTGGCCGCCGAGTATGCCGACCGTTTCATCACCGAAGGCGTCACTGATCTGGCCTCAGCGGTGGGTGAGGCCGATATCGTCAGTTGCGTCACGCTCTCTACTGAGCCGCTGATCAAGGGCGAGTGGCTGACCCCAGGCACTCATCTGGATCTGATTGGCGCCTTCCGCCCGACCATGCGCGAAACCGATGGCGAATGCCTGCGCCGCGCCGATGTCTTCGTCGATACCTATGCGGGCGCCAAGGGCGAGGCCGGGGATATTCACCAGGCAATCGAAGAAGGCTGTTTCGCGTTTGATGATATCAAAGGCGACCTGGCCGAAGTGCTTAAAGGCGACAAGCCCGGACGTACTCGCGATGAAGCGATAACGCTGTTCAAGTCAGTCGGCGCCTCGCTTGAAGACCTGGCCGCCGCTATTGAAACCTGGGAAAACATGGCTAACGCCTGACAGGGTGAACAATTGATGAAATGCTTTTACCATCCGGATCAGGCGCAGCATGCGCCGCCCACGTTCCTGCTGCGTGGCCAGCCGGCGCCTTCCCCGGAAGGGCCGGTGCGCGCTGAATTACTTAGCGAAGGGCTGGCGGCAGCAGGTTTGAGCCTGACGGCCCCGACAGAAACTGACTCCCCGACCCTGCGCAAACGTCTGGAGCAGATTCACACCCCGCGCTATTTGCAGTTTCTGGAAACCATTCATGAGCGCTGGCATGCCATGCCGGGGGCGTCTGAGCTGGTCGCGCCCAACGTTCACCCCTGTGGCGGTGCGCGCCATTATCCGCGCCACCCCACCGGGCAGGCAGGCTGGCATCTACACGATATGGCCTGCCCGCTGAGTGCCACCAGTTTTCAGGGGGCGCTGGCCTCAGCGGCCACAGCGGTGGCGGCGGCTGAAGATGTTTTGAGTGGTGAACCGCGCTCCTATGCCTTGTGCCGCCCCCCTGGCCATCACGCCGGGCCGGATAACGCCGGTGGCTTTTGCCTGATCAACAATGCAGCGCTGGCCGCCAGCGTGCTGCGTGAGAAAGTGTCTAAAGTCGCTATCATTGATGTTGACCTGCACCACGGCAACGGCACCCAGGATATCTTCTACACACGCGGCGATATCTGGACGGGCTCGGTGCACGTTGACCCCACGGATTTCTACCCCTTCTTCTGGGGAGGCGCCGATGAAACCGGTAGCGGCGAAGGGGAGGGTGCCAACCTTAATCTGCCCCTGCCGCTGGGCAGCAATGGCGAGACCTATCTGGATGCGGTGGCGACCCTGATCGAGCAGCTCAACCACTTCCAGCCAGAGGCTGTGGTGGTGTCGTTGGGGTTGGATATCCACAAGGACGACCCGCTGGCCGGGTTAAGCGTGGAAACCGAGGAGTTTGTGGCCCTGGGTGAGCAGCTGAGCGCGCTGACACAGCCTACCGTGGTGATTCAGGAAGGTGGCTATCCGACCGAGCATCTAAGCGCTAACCTGACCGCCTTTATGCGCGGTTATCTGCGAGGCTGAATGAGTGAGACAGGGTTGATAAAGACAGGCTTTTACTGGCATGAACGCTGCTTCTGGCATGATCAGGGCGCTATTGGGGTGTTTTCCGCGCCGGGGGAGTTTCTGCAACCGCAGGCTGCCTCGGAAAGCCCTGAAAGCAAGCGGCGGCTGAAGAATATTCTCGAAGTTAGCGGTCTGATCGACGAACTACAGGTTGTGAAACCCCCAGCGGCCACCGAGGAAGACCTGCTGCGTTTTCATACGCTGCGCTATCTGAAGATGTTGGCGGAAGATGATGCCCGCGGCGGCGGGAACGGCGGTGACTGCGCGCCCTTTATGCCCGGCAGCTGGGCAGCTGCTCGCCATTCGGCAGGGCTTGCCGTGGCCGCGGTGGAAGACGTGGCCCTGGGCAAGGTCACCAATGCCTACGCGCTGTGCCGCCCGCCCGGCCACCATGCCGAGGCCGATCAGGGACGCGGTTTCTGCCTGCTGGGCAATATTCCGGTGGCGGTGATGCGCGCAAGGGCCCTTGGGCAGGTCAGGCGGGTGGCGATTCTTGATTGGGATGTGCATCACGGCAACGGCCATCAGTCAGCCTTCTATACAGACCCAGAAGTGCTGACCGTGTCCATTCACCAGTCTGGCAATTACCCGCTGGAGACGGGCTATTTTGACGAGCAGGGCGAAGACGCTGGAAAGGGCACCAACCTCAACCTGCCGTTGCCGCCGGGCTGTGGGCTGGGGGCGTATCAGTACGCCATGGAGACCCTGGTTCTACCCGCACTGGAAGCCTTTGCAGCGGATATGATCGTGGTCGCCTGCGGCTATGATGCCTGCGCCAAAGACCCGCTGGGCAAGATGCTGCTCAACAGCGGCGCCTTTGCTGAAATGACCGCACAGCTCAAGGCGCTGGCCGAGCGCTGCTGTGCAGGCAAACTGGTGGTGGTGCATGAAGGCGGTTACTCGGAAGGCTATGTGCCCCTGTGTGGCCACGGTGTGATTCAGACCCTGGCGGGCAGTGATATTGCAGTGCCCGACCCGCAGAACGATGAAATTGCCGCCTGGGATTATCAGGCGTTACAGCCCCATCAGCAGACGCTGATCGATGGCTGGCGCCAACAGTGGGAGCACAATGCATGACACCGCTTTATGATCGCGATGGCTGGATCTGGCAGGACGGCGAATGGCTGGAATGGCGAGAGGCCAAGGTTCACGTATTCACCCATACCCTGCATTACGGCATGGGCTGTTTTGAAGGCGTGCGCGCCTATGCAGGCGAACAGGGTACGGCGCTGTTTCGGGTTGCTGAACACACCCGCCGACTGGCAGAAAGCGCCCATGCGCTGGATATCCCGATGGATTTCAGCGAAGCCGCGCTGATCGATGCCCAGCAGGAATGCCTGCGTAAAAACCAGCTGACCAATGCCTATCTCAAGCCGACGGTCTTTCTCGGTGCGGAAGGCCTGGGCCTACGCGCCCAAGGGTTAAGCACCCATGTGATGATTGCCGCCTGGGATCTGGGGCCTTATCTATCACCAGAAGCCAAGCGTTGCGGGCTGCGTGCGTTGACCTCCTCCTGGGCGCGTCATCACGTCAATATCAGCCTGTGCCGGGCCAAGACCAGCGGCCACTACGTCAACTCCATGCTGGCGCTGAATACCGCCG
>JBNJGW010000064.1:0-11349 GCA_051748005.1 Pseudomonadota bacterium
CAGCTGCACCGCCGCCAGTACAATCCCCTGGTCGGTTTCCGGCACCAGGGAGGCCGGCGTTGTCTGATAAAGCCACCAGGAACCGGCAACCACCAGCCCGGTCAGCAACAGCGCCAGCCCCCAGAAACGCACCAGCACCCTGACAATCGCCATATAGCCTGCGGTAATTGCCGCAAACAGACGGTTAAACAGGCGCAGCGGTAAGCCCAGGGTGTGCATTATTTTCGATTCACTCTTGGGCTTATGCTTGATGAAAATCGCCGAGAGCGCAGGGGTAAAGGTCAGGGCCATCAAGGCGGAAAAGGCCACCGAAATGGCCACCGTCAGGGCAAACTGTTGGTAGATCTGGCCGGTAAATCCACCCAGGAAGGCGACCGGAACGAAGACCGCCGCCATGATCAGGGAGGTCGCGATGACAGGCCCCCCGACCTCTTTCATGGCGCGGATTGTCGCCTGCATGACGCTGATATCTTCGTCTTCGCTCAATACCCGCTCGACGTTTTCCACCACCAGAATTGCATCGTCGACGACAATGCCGATGGACAGCACCAGAGCAAACAGCGTCAACAGGTTGATAGAGAAACCGAACATGTAGAAACCGGCAAAGGTCGCCAATACCGCTACCGGCACCACCGACATGGCAATCACGGTAAAACGCCAGTTCTGCAGGAAGATAAACAGGATCACCCCGACAATCAGGAAGGCCTCAATAAAGACCTTGACGACCGTATTCACCGAGGCATCGATAAACAGGGTGGTATCATAGGGCACCACATAATCCAGCCCCGGCGGGAAGCGCTCCTTCAGATCCACCATGGTGTTACGCACCGCCTCGGCGGTTTCCAGCGCATTGGCACCCGGCTGCTGGTTGATGATGATCGGAGTCATGCTGGCGCCATTCAGCTTGGCATTCACCCCGTAGAAGGAAGCACCCAGCTCAATCCGCGCGACATCGTCAAGCTGTAATGAGGAGCCATCCGGGTTGGTACGCAAATAGATATTGCGGAAATCATCCACATTATTCAGGCGCCCGCCGGCCGTAATGGTGTAGGTGTAGGCCCGCGGGTCACTTTGCGGTGTGGCTGCCAGGCTACCGGCTGGCACTTCGGTATTCTGGGCACGAATGGCGCTGGCCACTTCCGTCGGCGTCAGGTCATACTGTGCCAGCTTGTTCGGGTCCATCCAGATGCGCATGGCAAACTCACCGCCACCCAGCACTTCGGCTTCCCCCACCCCAGGTACCTGACGCAGCTCATCAAGTACGTTCAGAGTGGCGTAGTTCTGCATGAAAATGCGGTTATAGTCACCTTCGGGTGATATCAGGGCCACCAGCATCAGAATTGAACTGGAGCGTAGCTCGACCTTGACCCCCTGAGACTGCACGGCCTCGGGAAGCCGCGAAAGCGCCCCTTGAACCCGGTTATTGACGTTGATGGTATTGATATCCCCGGAGGTGCCGATATCAAAGGCCACATTGAGCGACATCGAACCGTTATCGGCGCTGTTTGAGGTCATGTAGAGCATGTCCTCGACGCCGTTGATCGCTTCAGCCAGCGGAGCGGCCACGGTTTGCGCCACGGTCTCGGCATCCGCTCCCGGAAACTGGGCACTGACCGACACAGTGGGAGGCACAACGCTGGGATACTGCTCCACCGGCAGTGCGCGCATGCTGACCACACCGACCAGGGTCAGAATAATCGCCAGCACGGTGGCGAAGATCGGCCGGGCAATAAAGAAATTGGAAAAACTCATGAGGCATCATCTCCGCCCGTTTCTGAATCCTCACCCTGAGGTTCGTTCTGGGCTTCTGCTGCCTCTTCCTGCGCTTGCTCTTGAGCCTCTTCTTTTTCTTCCTCGATATTTTCCACCAGATTGTCAGCGTCACCGTCAAAAGCGCGCGGTTCAATCTTGCGCCCCGGCTCGATACCGGCCGGGTCGCCGACAATGACCCGCTCACCCAACTCCAGGCCACCTTCAATCACCTGCCAAGGGCCGGCCAACTCTCCCAGCTCAACCGTGCGCGCACGGGCAGCGCTATCCTCATCCAGAACAAATACCTGCGGCCCCATCAGCCCCTGAGTGATGGCAATTTCCGGCACGGCAATAACGTCATAGCGCTTCAGCCCGTCAATGCGTACCCTCACAAACTGCCCGGGCAATACCTGGCCGTCCGGATTATCAACATTCGCATTGCCCTGAACCGTGCTGGTGCCCTGACTGACCCGAGAGCCGAGGTAATCCATATAGCCTTCAAGCGGCGATTCGTGGCCAGCCACATCCAGCAGCACCCTGATGTCGGCCAACTCAGTGCCGTCATTCAACTGCCGGCGTAATTCAAACGCATCCCGTTGGGGCAGCTGAAAACGCACTTCCAGCGGATCAAGCGGCGTGATGGTGGTCAACGCCGTCCCAGGCGTCACCAGATTCCCCACGTTGACCTCACTCAGGCTGATCATGCCGGCGACGGGCGCCTTGACCTCAGAATAAGCCAGGTCAATCTGTGCCCGGGCCAACGAAGCCTCGGCCTGAGCCACGCTGGCACGGGCCACCTGCATTTCGGCCAGGGCCTGATCATACTGCTGGCGGCTGACCGAGTTCTGGCTCAGCAGCCGTTCAAAGCGCTCGGCATCGCGCTGGGCGCGGGAAAGCTCGGCGCGGGCACTCTGCAGATCAGCTTCACGCTGGTTGACGGTTGCCTGATAGACATCCGGCTCGATGGAATACAGCCGCTGGCCTTCTTCCACCATCTCTCCAGGCTCAAAGTGACGCTGCTGCAGAACCCCGGTAATCCTGGCTACCAGCGCCACTTCATTATCACTGCGCAGCAATGACGAGTAGGAGCGTTCCAGGTCGATGTCCTGGCGCTGAACCTCAGTGACCTCTACTTCGTGCGGTGGCTGTTCCTGCTGGCCACCGCCTTGCTGAGCCTGTGCCTGTTCATACTGAAAGGAACTCAGCGCGATGCCTGCTCCCATTACCAGCGCAATCAGCGGGCTCCGCGTCGACAATAACTTCATGGGTGATATTTCCGTTTATAGACTCAAAAAAAAGCGCAATAGCTACAATCATACACGCATGAATGTAAATGCTGTAGAAATTAATCACCCATTACGACGCGGCCGTTCACCTATGTTGGTGACGCTACCAAGGTTATCTTCGGGCAAAGTAAACTCGACTCTTTCCTCTCCCAGCCATTCGTTGACGTCTTCAAGCGCCGCCACGTCAAGAGTGCCTGCCTGCTGGCGAAGGGTCAGCAGATTAATCACGTAGTCGTAACGGGCGCTGGCATGGTCGGCAATGGCGTTGTAAAGGCTTTGCTCGGCATTCAGCACGTCGACGATATTACGTGTACCCACCTCATAGCCTGCACGGGTGGCATCCAGAGCGCTCTGATTGGAAACAATCGCCTGCTGACGCGCTTCAATCGTCGAGACATTATTGCTCAGTTGAGTGTAGCGAGAGCGTATCTGCTGCACGGTTTCGCGGCGCTGGTCCTCAAAATCATACTGGCTGGATTCCAGCAGGAAGGTGTTTTCCTGAATGGTCGCTTCAGTGGTGCCACCGGTGTAAAGCGGCATGCTGACCCGCAGCCCGACCTCACTGGCCGAGTTGTAACCGGAGGCCCCACTGCGGTCATTATCGGAATAGTTGTAGTTGGCAAACGCATTCAGGGTAGGAGAATCCTGGGCCTTGGCGATGTCCAGGCTGCTGCGTCTGAGGGCAACACCGGCTTCGCTGGCTAGCACCAGAGGGTTATTGTCCATCGCCAGCTCAACCCAGTAGTCACGATCTTCCGGAGTAGGCAGGGCCACCGGCATTGCATCAGTCAAGATGTCGATACTCTCGTAGCGCTGACCGGTCAAGCGCTCCAGCGCCTCAAAGCGCACCTGAAGGTCACTGTCGGCGGCGATCCGTACAGCACGAGCCTGGTCAAACGCCGCCTTGGCTTCCTCCACCTCGGTAATCGCGATCAGACCCACTTCAAACTGCTCTCTGGCCTGCTCCAGCTGGCGGCCGATGGCCCGCTCCTGGGCACGCCGGGCATCCAGCAGCTCATAGGCACGCAGAATTTCAAAATAGGCTGATGCCACATCAATCAGCAGTTGCTGTTCAGTGGCAGCCAACTGATAAAGCTGCTGGTCAATCTGACGATCGGCCTGTTCAACCTGACGGCGTTTCAAGGCATCAAACAGCGCCTGAGTCGCTTCAAGGGATAGCCCAACACTGTTGACGTTGTCATCCCCCCCCACGCCCGCTGTTGGTACACTACTGGTTTGGCTCTGGCTCTGGCTTTGGCTTTCATACTGACGACTATGTGAAAGGCTACCGCTGACGTTCACCTGTGGCTTCAGGGCGCCTTGAGCAGCATTTCGGGCCGCTTCGGTACTGCGCGTTACCAGGCGCGCCGATGCCAGCGCCGAGTTGTTGTTCAGGGCATCCTGGGTAATCGTCAAGAGGTCAGCTGACCAGGCAGGTGCTCCCCAGGTAGCGGCTACCAGTGTGGGTAATAGCGCACGTTTCAGCCAACGACAGCGTGGCAGAGGCTGGATGTGGGAAGAAGATCTTGGCATGTTAACGTCCTCGGTATAATCCGTCATAGGGAGTGGCGGTTGCGCAGCAGGGCTTACCAGTGCAGGCGAGCCGATATTGATGAATAATATACATACATTGTCGCATGTTCATAACCACGGATCTGTCCCGCCGGGTGGTTTTCCACGAATTTTGACATATCCTTAACCCGAGCCTGTTGTTGATCACCTGATGCGAGAAAACCCTATGGACGCCATGAAATGCCTGACAGTCGGCCAACTTGAGATCGCTGTGCGCATCTGGAACCCGGACGCCCCCCATAGCGTTATCGCCTGGCACGGCCTGGCACGCCACGGTGGTGATTTCGAGCAACTGGCCCGCCAGTTAGGCCCACAGTGGCGGGTGCTCGCACCGGACACTCCTGGCAGGGGGCTTTCTGGATGGTCGTTCTATCCTGCCAAGGACTATCTTTACAGCCGTTACATGACCGTTGCCACCCAGGTGATGGATGCCTTTGGGCTGGAAAGCGCCCCCTGGATCGGCACCTCCATGGGCGGGCTGCTGGGCATGCTGCTAGCCGCCAATGACGACACGGCGTCACGCATTCGCTGCCTGGTCCTCAATGATGTTGGCCCTGCCCTCGAGGCCGAGGCGCTGACCCAGATGGCTACCTACTTCAGCACCCTCAAGCGCTTCGCCACCTTTACAGAACTGCGCGACGCTCTCCAGGCAAACTACCAGGGGTTTGGCATCACTCGGGAACAGGAGTGGTTAAGCATGGCACACTCCAGCGCCCGCCGCCTGCCCGACGGTGCCTGGAGTTTTCATTACGATCCCCGTATTGCCGAGCAGTTTATTCACGATACACCACGGGATACCTGGGCCGATTGGCAAAAGATCCGCTGCCCGCTGATGCTGGTCAGAGGCGAGGAATCCCCACTGCTCAGCCGGGCTACGGTGGATGACATGCGCCGTCAACAGCCCCGGATGCATTTTCTGGAAGCCCCAGGCTGTGGCCACGCCCCCATGCTCAATGTGCCTTCCCAGGTCGAGCCGATCCGTCAGTTTCTGGAAACATCCGTTCCAGGCGCACGACGCCCCTGGTGGCAATCAATGCTGCAACGCTTGAAACCATAAATGGAGCTGACCATGTATAAACTGGCCTTTTTTGTTCCTGTTGAAGACGCCGAAAGCGTCAAGGAAGCCGTCTTCTCTACCGGCGCTGGCCGCATTGGCGATTATGAATCCTGCTGCTTTGCGACCCCTGGCACCGGGCAGTTTCGCCCCTTGGCCGGCGCCCAGCCGCATATCGGTAACGTCAACCAGCTCACTCAGGTAGAAGAACTCAAAATCGAGCTGGTGTGCCACGATGAACTGATCGAATCGGCCATTGCCGCCCTGAAGCTGGCACACCCCTATGAAACGCCTGCCTACGATGTCTGGCGGCTGGCTGATATCTAACCTCGGCTGGCCCCTTATCAGGCGCTACCGAAGTAGCGTTCGCGGTCCTCCGGGGTGATCACACCGGTATGCAATGGGTATAGACCTTTATGGCGATCGGCATAGAAGTGGCGCAGGGTATGCTCGATGGTCGGGAAAGCCAGCGAATCCCAAGGAATTTCGTCTTCTTCAAACAGCGCTACTTCCTCACTCTCTGGCCCTGCCGCAAAGCCACCCACCAGATCGGCCTTGAAGATCATATACACCTGATTGATATGGGGAAGATCAATCAGGGTATACAGATTGGCTAACGCCACTTCGGCACAGGCCTCTTCCCAGGTCTCACGAGCGGCAGCCTGGGAAGTACTTTCGGCGTTTTCCATATACCCGGCAGGCAGTGTCCAATAGCCTTTGCGTGGCGCAATGGCGCGTTTGCATAACAGTACCTGAGAACCACTGACCGGCAAGGTGCCTGCTACAATGCGCGGATTTTCATAATGAATGGTGCCACAGGCGTCGCACAGGTGGCGTGGGCGATCATCACTTTCCGGAATGGCAAAACGGACTTTCTCACCACATTGACTACAGAAGTTCATCAGCACTCTCGCTTGAGGGCAACGCATGGCGCCACTTGACGGCAACGCTCGCTGCTGGGTAAAAGATAACAAAGACTCGGGAAACCTCATGTTAGAGAAACTCAGCCAACGGCTGCAACAGCATCGCCCTCAACGCTTGAAGGATATGCACCTCCCCAGGGCGGCAGTGCTGCTGCCCATCGTCGATCGTCCGCAGCCCACCCTGCTGCTCACCCGGCGTGCCAGCCATATGGCCACCCACAGCGGACAGGTAGCGTTTCCCGGTGGCAAGCAGGAGCCGCAGGACCCGGATCTCTATGCCACCGCCCTGCGTGAGGCCGAGGAAGAGATCGCTCTTCCCCCTCACCGGGTCAAGGCGCTGGGTCAGCTTTCCGATGTTATTTCCCTGCATGGTATTCAGGTCACTCCCTGGGTGGGGCTGATTCCCCCCGATTTACCCCTCAAGGCAGATCCCAGCGAGCTGGACGCCATTTTCGAAGTTCCCGTGCAACACTTTCTGGAGGACCGCCGCACCCACACCGATGTAATCACCGTTGATGGTATTGCTCACTACGTGCCAAGCTATCACGTAGACGGCTTTGTGATCTGGGGGCTATCCGCCATGATGCTGGTGGAACTGCTGGCAAAGGGTTTTGGCATGCCTATCAGTCTGTATGAAAAGCCTGGTGGCCTGCTGCGCCGCCACCCGGTACGCGAGATTTCCGAACACTCAAAACCCATCGCTGACAAATAAACCCGGCGGCGCTGACATTTCATGCTATAACGCACTTTTTCTGACGGATAACTGACTCTTGACCATGATGTCACCCTCATTATCTACGGCTTCCTTACTTGGCCCGACTACCATAAATCGCATCGTGGATGCCCTGGTAGAACAGGGCTGGTTTGCAGAAAGCGGGGTGCTGGACCCAGCCCTCTGCCAACAGCTGTATGCTGAAATCTGTCATCTGGCCGATCATGATGGCCTGAATCAAGCGGGCATCGGACGTGGCACGGAACATCACCTGCGCAAGGATGTGCGCGGTGATGCCATTCACTGGCTGGACCGGGAAAGCCAGGCCCAACGCACTTATCTGGCCGGCATGGCCGAGTTGCAGCAGTCGCTTAACCAGGCGCTTTTTTTGGGCCTGTTCGAATATGAGGCGCATTTTGCCCACTATCCGCCGGGCGCTTTCTACCAGCGCCATCTGGACAGCTTTCGCGGCCGCGCCAACCGGGTTATCTCCACCGTGGGCTACCTCAACCCTGGATGGCCCGCAGACGGCGGCGGTGAAATGGTCATCTATCACCCTGACAGACCTGATCAGGAAGCTAGCCGCGTCGTGCCGCAGGCGGGCACTTTTACCTGCTTCCTGTCGGAGACTGTTCCCCACGAGGTGCTGCCCACCCACCAACCCAGAACCAGTATCGCCGGCTGGTTCCGCCGCAATGCCTCTTTGGGCGGGATTCTCGACCCTGCGAGCTAGAGACGCTATGGAAAAGGCCACCGAACAGCGGCTTACCGCCCGAATAGCCGAGCTTGAAGCACACAACCAGCAGCTGCAGGAAGACAAGCAGCATTATCAATGGCTGGCAGAAAGCACCACCGACCTGATCTCCCGGCATGCTCGGGATGGCACCTTTCTGTACGCCTCCAATGCCGCCCGGGACCTGTTGGGCTATGAACCGCAGGAACTGATCGGCGTTTCCGCCTACCAGCTGTTTCACCCCGCGGATCTCAGCGATCTGCTGAACAAGTCACCGCGGGTCTATTATCACGCCGGCTTCTATCAGCAGACCTACCGATTTCGCGCCAAAAGCGGTCATTACGTCTGGTTTGAAACCACCAGCCGCACTCGCCGCGACCCCGCCACGGGCGAGTTGATCGATATTCTCTGTGTTTCCCGGGATGTAGGGCGACGCATCCAGGTGGAGGCCCATCGCGAGCGCCTGGCCCAGGTAGTGGAATCCACCTCTGACTACGTGCTCTTTGTGGCGGAGAATGGCTCCATTTTCAGCGCCAACGAAGCGGCGCGGCGACGCTTTTCCCTGCCCCGCTGTGCACCGTCTACCCCGCTGAGCAAGGTTTACAGCGATGCCTCACTCAAGCTGCTCAATCAGGTCGTGTTTCCCGCTGTGGCCCGCTACGGCTCCTGGAGCGGCGAGCTGGAAATGCGCGGCCGTGATGGTCTGATACCGGTGTTAAGCGTTGTCCAGGCTCATCGTGGCCGGGGAGCGGAGCCGGGCCATCATTCATTACTGAACCACGATATCCGACTGCGCAAACACGCCGAAGCACAGGCACGCCGACATCAGGAACAGATTGCCCATGCCAACCGGCTGGCGACCCTGGGCGAGCTGACCTCCAATATTGCCCACGAGCTCAATCAGCCGCTCGGCGCCATTGCCAATTATGCCAACGGTGCCTTGCTCACCCTGCAGGCTAACCCTGAGCTGCCCGCTCAGGCACTGGCCCACCCACTTACCCAGATTGATCATCAGGTTCAGCGCCTGGCAGAGCGCCTGCGCCATATCCGGCGCTTTATTCGCACCGGTGGCACACAGTGCCGCCGTGTCCAGCTTGTTGGCGTGATTGAAGCCGCTCGGCAGCTATGCGAATGGCGCTACCAGCAAGCCGGCCTCGACATCAGATTGTCCAAACCCGCTGCTGATTTATATGTCATGGCTGACCCGGTGGCGCTGGAACAGGTATTCGTCAATCTTTTATTGAATGCGCTGGAAGCCAGCCGCCAGCATCCTGGCGCGCAGCATGTTCAGTTCAGTATTGAAACGGATACTCGAAACTCCCTGGTTGTGCATGTAGACGACCAGGGCGCCGGCGTGCCAGACGAGCAACAGGCAGAGGTGTTTACCGCTTTTCACTCTACCCGTGCTGAAGGTCTGGGGCTGGGGCTGGCCATCAGCCGTTCCCTGATGGAAGCCATGGGCGGCGCACTCAGCGTGACCCATAGTCCGCTATTTAGCGGCGCGCGCTTTAGCGCTAGACTACGCAGCGCTTGAGTCCATACAGAAAAATACGTGATGGGAAAGGACCTTGATGGATACCTCGTGCCAGGAAAATGACAGCAAGCGTGATAGTACTACCCATGACATTGCCATTGTTGACGACGATCAGGCGCTGCGTGACTCGCTTGTCTGGCTGCTGGGTTCAGTAGGCCTGGAAGCTGTAGCCTTTGCCGACGGCGACAGCTTTCTAGCTAGCCCGCACAACTGGAAGATAGTGTTGCTGGATGTGCGCATGCCCGGCCTTAGCGGCCTGCAGGTACAACAACAGCTGGCTGACAGGGAGGCGACCGCCGCTGTGATCATGATGACCGGCCATGGCGATGTGCCCATGGCCACGCAGGCGCTCAAGAACGGCGCCTTTGATTTTATTGAAAAGCCTTTCAACCACCAGCAGCTGATCGACAGCCTGCACAATGCTCTGGCTCGCGCGCAGCAGCGTCATCAACGCGACCTGCAACACCATGAACTGAGCCAGCGCTTCGCCAGGCTACGCCCCAAGGAGCAGCAGATCGTTATTCATGTTGCCCAGGGAATGACCAGCCGTGAGATTGCCGAAAAAATGACCATCAGTGCCAAGACAGTGGAAGTCTATCGGCAAAGAGCCATGAAAACCCTCGGCGCTAACAACCTTGCAGAGCTGGTCAGGCAGGCCGTTGCTCTGGGGCTGGTCTCCGCCCTGCCTGAAGCTTGAGTCTCAAACAAACTCTCAGATCAAAGGCACAATCTCACCGTTGGAGCTTTCCAACGTCTGACTGAAACGCTCAAAATCAACGGCTTGATCGCTAGCTTGCTGCTGATTGAGTGCGCTCAACATGCCCAGCAGGGTATCCATGCCGTTTTCCTGCTCGCCCAGCGCTGCAAAGGCCTGTAGATGCGGCACGCTCTGATCGTCAAAGCCCAGCTTGATCGGCGCGTCGATAATATTGACCTGGGTGCCCTCCGGCACGCGCCCGAAAATTGATTCGATATCTTCCGGGAACATACGGATACAACCACGACTGGCACGCATACCAATGCCGTCAGGCTGGTTGGTGCCGTGAATCAGGTAACCTGGAATATCGAGCAGAATGGCGTATTCGCCTAATGGGTTATCCGGGCCGGGAGGCACCACACTCGGCGGTGGCTCGCCCTGGGCGGCGGCTTCTTCGCGCATGGATTCCGGCGGATACCAGGCCGGGTCTTTCAGGCGCATGGTCGTTTCGGTCACTCCCAGCGGGGTATTGTAGCCATCGCGGCCAATCCCGATGGGGTAGGTTTCCACCCTTGCCGTTTCGCCCTCGCTAGGCTCTGGATAATAGTAAAGGCGCAACTCAGCCAGGTTGATCACAATCCCGGTACGCTCGGCATCAGGCAGAATATGCTGCCCCGGAATCACTACTTCGGTTCCCTCGCCGGGCACCCAGATACTCACTTCAGGGTTGGCACGAATAATTTCTTCGTAACCCACATTATGGTCACGGGCGATATCAACCAGCGTATCTTCGTATTCAGCCTCAACGCGATAGACTTCCCCTACCATATTGCCAGCATCTGGCAGCGGATAGTGGCCTTTGGGCCATTCAGATTCTTCCGCCTGAGCAGCCAGAGCAAAACACCAGGATGCCAGCGTCGCCGCCCCCGCCTTGCCAACTCTGCTGGAACAGACACAGTACCCGCCCTTTTTCAGAACGCGAACCAACCTCTTGAACAACGGCAATACAGGTTGTAAAACGGCATTTACGAATGAGGGCATGACAGTTCCTTCAATAAATCATCTGACAGCATCTTAACAAAGCAT
>JBNJGW010000064.1:11449-13448 GCA_051748005.1 Pseudomonadota bacterium
CCTCTTGAACAACGGCAATACAGGTTGTAAAACGGCATTTACGAATGAGGGCATGACAGTTCCTTCAATAAATCATCTGACAGCATCTTAACAAAGCATCGACAAAAACATTTGAAGTTAGTTGCCTGTGTCAGATAAAAATGTAAGGTCATTGGGGAAACAGCGGACTAAGTGGCTCGATAACCTCTTCATCGTCTTGTATTGCGGCATCATCCAACATTTCAGATGTTTCTTCCTGGTTATTGTTAACACCCGTTTGTGGTTCGTCCGCCTGACGCAAGGCATCCAGTTCACGCTGCCCACGCTCTTCAATCGCTTCACTCAGATCGATATTGATTTCCACCCGGCGATTCTGTGCGCGCCCTTCTGGCGTGTCGTTTGATGCGCGCGGCTCGGTATCCGCAAATCCCTGCACCAGAATACGCTCCGGACTCAATTCATCGTTGACCAGCAGCACATTGGCCACTGATGCTGCCCGCATTGCTGATAGATCCCAGTTACTTTCAAACCTGGCAGTGCGAATAGGCACATCATCCGTATGCCCTTCAATGGCCACTGTCCCCGGAAGGCCAGCAAAAATTTCAGCCATATCGCTTAACAGGATGGCAAAGGACTCCGTCACATTAGCGGAACCCGACATAAAGCTGCCGCGCTCCTCAATCCGGATCACCACACGAAAACCATCCACCTCTACCTGGGTCACTTCGCTATTACCGGTTTCGTCGAGCAGAGCGCGGATTTCTTCAGCCAGCTCACGGGTTTGCTGGCGGCGCTGCTGTTCGATTATTTGACGCATGGACTCCAACTGAGACTGCTCCTCCATGGTGCGCTGGCGAATCTCATCAAGGAGAGTGCGGTCAGGAACGGCAGGCGAAAATTTATCCAGTGCGGCGCTGGTACCTTTCGGTATCTGCATGGCTTCAATATCCCGCTGCACACCGAACGCCTTGGAGAGCTCACCGGCAATACGCCGGAACTTGTCGGCGTCTATTTCAGCAAACGACAACAGCAGAACGAAGAAACACAGCAGCAGACTCATCAGGTCAGCATAAGTGACCATCCACTGCGGGATATTGGATTTCTTTTTACTCATGGATTACGCTGAATCGCCCGCTTCGTTACCGGTGCCGCCACCGCCACCTTCATCGCGCTGGCGGTGCTCGGGTGGCAGATAAATCGTCAACATCTGCTCCAGCACCCTTGGATTCTTATCGCCCTTGATTGCCAACACCGCATCAATCCAGAGCTGCTGCATCTTGGCTTCCTGGTTCATTCGCAACCAGAGTTTATCGGCAATCGGGCTGGCTATCATGCTGGCAATCATGGCGCCATACAGCGTTGTCAGTAGCGCTACGGCCATGGCCGGGCCAATCATCGCCGGATCATCCATATTGGCCAGCATCTGCACCAGCCCCACCAGAGTGCCAATCATTCCCATCGAGGGCGCTACTTCTGCAAAGGCGGAAAACACCTGCCCGCCGGCTTCATTGCGCTCCAGCGTCAGTAGACGTTCCTTGCCAAGCATGTCCTGAATCATTTCTGCGCTGAAACCATCCGCCAGCATCTGTAGCCCCTGAGCCAGAAACGGCGAGCTGACCTCCTGGCTTTCAAGTACTAACAGGCCCTGCTTGCGCGACAGTTTGGATAGTTCAACCAGCTCATCGATACTTTGCTGAGTGCTGGGCAGCTTGAACTTGAACGCACGTGCAGCCGCCTTGAGGGCAAATTTGAACTGGGTCAGGGTAAACTTGGCCATGACGACAAAGGTCGTACCGCCTACTACCAGCAAAAGCCCTGTCGGGTTCATGAAGACTTCAGGAGAAGTGCCAAGAATAACGGCCATGCTGACGAGAACAGCCGCCCCGAGTAGCCCGATTAACGTCGCGAGATCCACAGCAGCTCCTGGGAAATGTAAAAAACTGAAACATTATGCAGGTAGCAGACCTTAGAGCCAAGCATAGTGTGCGTCAACGCTATTATCGCGAAAGCACGGGAAAGC
>JBNJGW010000065.1:0-13343 GCA_051748005.1 Pseudomonadota bacterium
GATCGGGCTGGCCGTGCTGGGCGGAGTCTTTGCCGAGGGGATCGACCTGCCAGGCGATGCTCTGGTCGGCGTCTACATTGCCACTCTGGGCCTGCCGCCCTTTGGCCACTTCCAGCAGGCCCAGGCCGCCCGGCTTCAGGCTCGCTTTGGGCAGGGCGATGACGATACCTATCTTTACCCCGGCCTGCAGAAAGTGGTGCAGGCGGCCGGGCGGGTCATCCGCAGCCCGGACGATAACGGCCTGATCGAGCTGTTGGATGACCGCTTTACTGCGCCAAAGCTGCAGGCGTTATTGCCCGGCTGGTGGAAAGCCTAGCCTCTGTGAGCGCTAAACAGGCAATACTGCGCCGTCAGCGCGGGGTTCAGTGCCGCCTTGTAAAACGCCGCTGTCCGGTGCGCGGAGAATGATCTGGCCGCGCCCGAAGGTCAGGCCATCGTTGGCTCTGACAATAGTGTGGCCGCGCCGAACCAGCGCCTGGGCCAGGTGGTCGGGGAAATCGGGTTCGACCTCCACCGTCCTGCCATGAGTCCACTTCCAGCGCGGCTTATCCAGCGCCGCCTGGGGGTTAAGCAGCTCTTCCAGCAGGGCGATGACGACCTGCACATGCCCCTGGGGCTGCATGAAACCGCCCATGACGCCAAAGGGCCCTACCGCCTGATGGTTGCGGGTAATAAAGCCCGGAATAATTGTATGGTAAGGGCGCTTGCCCGGTGCCAGCACGTTGGCGTCGTTCGGGTTGAGTGAAAACGACCAGCCGCGGTTCTGCAGGCTGATACCCGTACCCGGCACCACCATGCCGGAACCGAAGCCGTCAAAGTTGCTCTGGATAAACGACACCATATTGCCCTCGGCATCCGCCGTGGCCAGATAGACGGTACCGCCCTTGATGGGATTGCCATGCTCAGGGAGGAGGGCGTGTTCGCCAATCAGGCGAGCGCGGGCGGCCAGGTAATCTGCTGACAACATCTGTTCCGGGCTGGCGGCCATCTCAGCGGGCTCAGTGATGTAATGCAGGCCATCCACATAGGCCAGCTTGGTGGCCTCAATGCGCCGATGCAGGGCGTCTGCCGGGTTGCGTGGCTCGTTGCCAAGGGTTTCCAGCATGCCTAGCGCCTGCAGGGCAATCATGCCGCTGCCGTTAGGCGGAATCTCCCAGACGTCGTGGCCGCGGTAGCGCACGCTGATGGGCGTGACCCACTCCGGCGTAAAGTCCGCCAGATCCTGCTTGCGCAGAAAACCGCCGTGCTGGCGTGAGAAGGCGTCGATCTCATCTGCCAGCTCGCCGCGATAAAAGGCCTCGCCTCGGGTATCAGCGATACGCTGCAGGCTTCTGGCCATCTCCGCGGAGCGCCAGCTTTCCCCCGGCTGCGGTGCATGGCCGGCAGGTGCAAAGTGAGCAAACCAGGGGGCAAACTCGGGCTGCTCGCACTGGCGGTAGCGGCGTTCCGCCTGCTGCCAAAGCTGGCTCACGACGGGGGAAACCGCAAAGCCGCGTTCTGCCAGCTGAATGGCCGGGGCGAGCAGCTGTGCAAAGTCGAGCCTGCCAAAGCGCTCTGAGAGCGCGGTCCAGGCCGCCGGAGCGCCGGGTACGGTCACCGGCAGCAGGCCGTTGGCCGGCATCTCACTATGCCCAAGCGCGGTGACGGCGTCGCAGGAAATGCTTTGCGGCGCTGGGCCGCTGGCATTCAGGCCATACAGTTCTCCGTTAATCCACACAATGGCAAAGGCATCGCTGCCAAGCCCGTTGGAGGTAGGTTCCACCACGGTCAGCGCGGCGGCTGTGGCAATCGCAGCATCCACGGCATTGCCGCCCTGCCTGAGGATATCGCTGCCTACCTGGGCCGCCAGCGATTGCGAGGTGGCTACCATGCCGTGCTGGCCAAAGGTGACCAGGCGGCGTGAGGAGCAGGGGTAGTAATGCGGGTCAGACTGCATGCTGAATCCTTCTGAAAAGTCATCGCGATTGTAAGGTGAATCTTGTAACCTCGGCGCTTACCATCGGCCTGAAACGTTACACCGGCGATGAGCAAGAAGATAGCAACCCGATGGCCTCCAGGTAGGGGAATAGTCAAGTGAAAGAAAATATCGTACTGCTTGATGGTGGTATGGGCCAGGAACTGAGAAAGCGCAGCCAGCGCCCGGTCACGCCGCTGTGGTCCGCCCAGGTGATGCTGGATGAACCTGAATTGGTCGTCGCTGCTCACCGGGATTACATCGCGGCGGGCGCCCGGGTGATCAAGCTGAATAACTATAGCGCCACGCCCCAGCGCCTGGCCCGTGATGGCGACCCAGCAATGTTTGCGACGCTGCACGCTGCGGCGCTGAAGGCTGCCCATCAGGCGCGGGACGAAAGCGGCCAGAAAGAGGTGCGCATAGCAGGCTGCCTGCCGCCGCTGGTGGCCAGCTATCATCCGGATAGCGTGCCGGATGAGGCAACCTGCCAGCGTGATTACCGCCGCCTGGTAGAGCAGCAGGCCGCGGGCGTGGATGTCTTCCTGTGTGAAACCATGTCGCTGGCCCGCGAGGCGCTTGCCGCAACCCAGGCAGCGGTGGAAAGACGCTTCCCGGTGTGGGTGGCGTTCTCCGTGGATGACGGCGATGGCACCCGGCTGCGTTCCGGTGAGCCCCTGGCCGCTGCGGCCAAGGCAGTGGTTGCCGCAGGCGCCGAGGCGGTGCTGGTCAACTGCTCGGTACCTGAAGCAGTGACGGCTGCCATGGGCGAGCTGTCCGGGCTGGGCGTACCCTTTGGCGGCTACGCCAATGGCTTTACCTCAATAGCACCGCTGCAACCGGGGGGCACCGTGGACAAGCTGACCTCGCGTAAGGATCTGGACCCGGCCGCCTACGCCGAAATTGCCCTGGGCTGGATTGAGCAGGGCGCTACCCTGGTGGGCGGTTGCTGTGAAGTTGGCCCTGCCCATATCGCTGCCCTGGCCCAGCGCCTGAGTGATGAAGGTTACCCGCTGGTATCCTGCTGCAGGCCAGATAAACTCAAGGCATGATCAAGCGTCTTCTGACATCCAGCAGTTCTCTGGCCACCTTCGGGCGTTTTGCCATGGTGGCCTGCAGCATCGCCCTGATCGATATCGGCGCGCTATACGGGCTGCATGAAGGCCTTGATGCCAATGTCTATCTGGCGCGGGTGTTCTCGTACTTTATGGCCATGACCGCCGGTTATTTTCTGAACCGCCATTTTACCTTCCATCATCAGCGGCGCTTTCGTCATCTGCTGGCGGACTTGTGGCGCTTCTATTCGGTCTTTGCCCTGGGTGGCCTGCTTAACTATGGCGTTTTTGCGCTAACGGTGGCGCTGGGTGGGCGAATGGGCGTTATGCCAGAGGCAACCTTCTGGCTGCCTCTGCTGGGGGTCTGGCTGGGAGGCCTGGTGGGCATGAGCTTTAATTACGTTTTTTCCCACAAGCTGGTATTCAAGGAACCATGAAGCATCTACGCACCCTGGCCGAAGGGCTTGGCCGCTATCTGGGCTGGTGGCTGAGCGCACTGGTGCGCTGGCGCGACCCGCTGGCACCCATGACGTTCAGACGCGCCGTCGTCCTGCTGCTGGGCATGCCGCTGTTCTTGCTGGTGCAGCTGATCCATGCGGTCTGCCTGCTGCTGGATGAGCTGTTGTTTCCCGGCTACCGGAAGGTGGTTATCAAACAGCCGCTGTTTGTGACCGGTATTCCGCGCAGCGGCACCACTTTTCTGCACCGTACCCTGGCCGTCGACCACGAGCGCTATACTACCCTGACCACCTGGGAGGCGCTGCTGGCACCGTCCATTGTGCAGCGTAAAGTCATCCATGCCCTGGCCTGGCTGGATCAGCGCCTGGGTGGGCTGGGGCAGCGCGGTGTAAACGTCCTGACGCGACGTCTTGCAGGCGGGCTGGATGATATTCACGAAGTGGGGCTGGAGGCGGCCGAAGAAGATTATCTGGCGCTGCTGCCGGTGGCCGGCTGCTTTATCATGCTGCTGGCCTTTCCTGCTGCTGTTGGCCTGCAGCAGCTGGGCCATCTGGATCGGCAGATGCCGCCAGCGCGGCGGAAGCGTTTGCTGAGCTTCTATTACAGCTGCCTGCAGCGCCATATGTATGTGGACGGTGGCCAGCGGCGTCTGCTGTCCAAGAATGCCGCCTTCGGCAGCTGGCTGGAGGGGCTTTATGCGTTGTGCCCGGACGGGCGCTTTATTATCTGCGTGCGCGAGCCGCTGGCGGCCCTGAACTCCCAGATCAGCTCCATCGACAGCGCCCGTGCGCTGTTTGGCAGCGCCGTAAACGCTGACGCCTTTCAGCAGCTGTTTGCTGAGCAGTTCGCGGATACCCTGGATTATATGAACGAGACGCTGACCTGCTGGCCAACCGGGCGAGCGGTCGTGGTGGATATGGCCGACCTGGGCGCTGCCCCCGGTGAGGTGATTCCTGCAGCCCTTGAGCAGTTAGAGGTTGAAGCCAGCGAGAGTCTGAAAACTCACCTCCTCGCGCTGCCGAAGCGCCCTCACCGCCCGCGTGCCAATAGCGGCGGCGCCCTGGTGTTACCTCAATCACCGCTTGAGCAACGCCTCTTGCCTCTCTACTATCAGCTGATAGCTCTTCCTCATCGAATCCGGATAACGCCGTGAACGAGACTGCCGAGTATTCCCCTGAAGCGCCCCGGCTGGCGGCCAAACAGCTACGCGTTGCAATTTTCTCGGACTCACTGGCTGAGCGTAATGGTACGGGCGCCTACTACCATGACTTGCTGGCTCATTTACATCAGCAGGTGGCCGTTGTGGAAACCCTTCAGCCCAAGCCCCGTGGGCGGGTGGATATTCTTTCTGTCCCGCTACCCGGGGATGCCACCCAGCGCTTGGTTGTACCCAACCTGTGGCGGGTTCATCGCCAGCTGGCCGAGCTGCGCCCCAATATCATCGTCAGCGTCACCCCCGGGCCTTTTGGCATGCTGGGGCTGTGGATGGCGCGGCGTCATGGCTGCGGTTTTATTTCTGCCTATCACACGGATTTTGAGGGGCTGGCCGATCTGTACTGGGGGCCTGTCAAAAAGCGCGTGATCAATGGCTTTCTGCAAGGGGTTAACCGCTTTATCAGCCGCCGCAGTCGCAGCGTACTGGTCAATAACAGTGATCTTGTGCAACAGGTTAAGCGCCTGGGTGCGCCTCAGGTAGATATCATGGGAACCCCGCTGGAACCGGGATTTCTGGACGCGCCAGTGGTGCCTCCACCAGGAACCCTGGCCCAGGTCTGCTATGCAGGAAGGCTGGCGGCGGAAAAGAATATTGATGCCTTTATTGAGGCCGCCCGATGCCATCCTGAACTGAATTTTGTGATGGGCGGTGACGGGCCGCTGCGCAAGGTCGTCGAGCAGGCCGCCAGGGAGCTTGATAACCTTGACTACCGAGGCTGGCTGAGCCGCGATGATCTGCGCGCCTTGATCGACCAGTCGAGCCTGCTGGTGCTGCCTTCGCATATGGAAACGTTTGGCTCGATTGCCCTGGAAGCTCTGTCTCGCGGTCGGCCAGCGCTGGTTTCCGAGAATGCCGGTATTCACGACTGGCAGCAGTTGGCGGATGTACTGATTCCGCTGCGCCAGGGGGCGAGCGTGGCCGATGTGCTTGATACCCTGGCCGAGTGGCCCGCTGAACGCTGGCAGGAAATGGCGCAGAAGGCCCGCCAGGCAGCTATCACACTGAACCAGCAAACCGTGGCGCAATGGTTGGACGTGCTTGCCGACCACGCACGGGGAGGACGCCCATGAAGGCCTTGATCAGTATTCATGATGTGATGCCTGAAACCCTGGAACGGGTACGCTGGCTGATTGGGCAGCTTCAGGATAACGGCCATCACGCCATTACCCTGCTGGTGGTGCCGGGGCGGGATTGGCAGGCGGAGGATATTCGCCAACTGGCCGACTGGTCGGCCGAGGGCATCGAGCTTGCCGCCCACGGCTGGCACCATAAGGCGGCGCATGTAAAAGGCCTCTGGCATCGCTTGCACGCCGCCCTGATCTCTCGCGATGTGGCCGAACACCTGGCCCTGGACGCAGAGGGCATAGAGGCCTTGATGCGCCGCAGTGCTGCCTGGTTTGACCGCCATGGCTTGCCAGAACCAAGCAGCTACGTGCCCCCCGCCTGGGCGCTTGGGGCCTTGCCCAAGGCACGCTGGCCGATGTTGCCCTATCGGCGTATCGAGGTCACCCGTGGCTTGCTGGATACTCGCTCCGGCCAGCTTGAGCCTCTGCCATTGGTGGGGTTTGAAGCGGATACCCGCTTGCGCGCCACATTTTTGCGCGCCTGGAATGGCATTCAGGCCCGAAAGGCCCAGCGTCAGGGGCGCCCATTACGCATTGGCATCCACCCTCAGGATGGTGAGCTGCTACTTGCCGATGACCTGATGGGGTTTATTCGCGGTGGTTGGACGTCCCGGCGTATGGATGGCCAGGGGGCACCTTGACGGTGCAGATCCGGTTGCGCCCTTCTGACTTAGCCTTGTATAGCGCTCGGTCGGCGTAGGCGAGGATGTCCGCGAGAGCTTCGGCTTCGTTAGTGCAATAGCCGCCGACACTGACGGTAATCGGCTCGCCATTGAGGCTTACCTGTTCAGATATCCGATGACGCAGCCGTTCAGCAATCTGCTGCATATCCTGATGGGTTGAGGGGTAGAGCATGATCAGAAATTCGTCGCCTCCCCAGCGCCCCGCCACATCATAGGGGCGTAGCTGTTCGCGCAGGCAGTCCGCGACCTGCTGGAGAGCCAGATCACCGGCTTTATGGCCGTGGTTATCGTTGATCAGCTTGAAGCGGTCAATGTCGAGCCATAACAGGCAAAGAGGCTGCTCTTCCCGTTTGGCTCTAAGGCAGGTCTGTTTCAGGGCCTCTTCAGTACCACGGCGATTCAGCAGGTCTGTCAACAGGTCAAAGCGGGCCAGTTTGTCGAGTTCAGCCGTGCGTGCCTCCACCCGGCTTTCCAACTCGTTGGTGTGTGTCTGTATGGTGTTGGCCATGTCGCGGAAATGCCAGATCAGCCGAGCCATCTCGCCGTTTCCCTTGGGCAGCTCACGGCTATCATAGTAGCCGCCCTTGAGGGCTTGCATGGCGGCTTCGAGCTGGCTGATCGGTTTCAACACAAAGCGCCGCACAGCAACATGCAGCAGCACGATGCTGATCATAAGAATGCTGATGCCCGTCAGCAGTAAAGGCATGAAATGCGAGGAGGGCATGATCACATCCAGATCCATCAGGGTGACTTCATACCAACCGACACTGGGCAGCCAGACAATGCCCATCAGGTGACGTTTGTTCTCCACGGACACAAATGCAGTGTAAATATCGCCCGGTGTTGTCTTGGCCGTCTCCAGTAGGCTGAGGGTGTGCTGGCGGCTTTCACTCCCGCTGATCAGCTGTGTCAGGTGGTTTTTTTGCCCCTCCGGTTTGACCAGGCTGGCATATTCAATAAAGTTACGGTCGCGATACAGCTGGATGGCACCGCCATGGTCAACAAAGATAGTGGTAATGCCAGGCTGATCAATCGCGACGGTTTCAGCCAGGATGGTTTCAAGGTCTATGCCGGTACCCACGATACCCAGGATGTCATTGGTTACCCGGTCACGCATCAGCACATCAATCCAGAGTTTGGTGACGTTCAGCTCGGTATCAGGGTTAACGTTGAGGTGAATGTCGCGGCCCTGTTCGATCAAACGGTAGAACCAGGCATCATCGGGGTCGTCTTCTGACAGGTAGTAACGCAAGCGCTGATCAGCAAACTCATTATCGGCATTATTATAGTAATAGGCGCCATTGTGGGCGTAGGCAATAAAGTAGTTATTGGCGCCAAAGTTGCCGCGAAAGCGCTCCATTTCAGCCAGGGCATTCTGAAAAAGGTTGTCATTATCCGGAGTATGCGCCAGGTCCTGGATAATCGGGGAGTCAGCCATTTGCCGTGCCAGAGCTATTTCGCGTTCCAGAGGCCGCAGCAGGCGGGCGCTATCGTAACGAACCTGGACTTCGGCGACCTGTGTTCCCCATTGTTCAATAACGCCATTGATCATTCGATCAAAGACTTGCCAGGTAGCCAGGGCTGCTACTAACACCAGACCAACCGCAATCAGGATAAGTCGGGCCCCAAGGCTCATTGTTTTCTCCGCAAGGAATATCGGCAAGTGCATTGCAGCATGCCATAGGGGATGATTTATGTGAAGTTTAAACAAACTGAACTTTTTCTAAGAATGCTTATTATCTTTAATATTCACATTTTTAGGATACTGCTTTTGACTAATCTAATCGGTGGATAGCTGATTTTTTTATTTTGTGAACCAGCTGGAAAGTTGTTGATAAGTTTGGTGATGGCTAATATATTTAAAAGTGAAAAATGGTAATTTATTATTTTTTTCTGCTTTCTGTCAGATCTCTTTTTAGCTTTATATGTTTTAATCATGGCTACTATATATTTTTCTGCTTAAGCCTGGGCTTACATTATTAAGGCCTACCTTATTTATTTTTTGCTTCTTGATCTGCTAAAACGTGAGGTATCCATGTCATCGCAGAAAGTTACGCTTACCACATCATCACATCTGGAAGGCTATCGTGTTACGGAACATATCGATATTGTCTCCTCTGAATGCGTATTTGGTATGAATGTCTTCAAGGACATGTTTGCAGGGGTGCGCGATTTTTTTGGCGGTCGCAACAAGTCATCCCAGAACGCTCTGCGCGATGCACGTATTGCCTGCCTTGATGAATTGAAGGAAGAAGCTGCGCAAATGGGCGCCAATGCGGTTATAGGAATTGACCTCGACTACAGTGAGATTTCTGGCGGCGGTAAATCAATGCTGTTCCTGGTTGCCACAGGCACGGCTGTGAAGGTGTCAAAGATTTAAGTCACTGTGGTGGTTTCCATCAGGCGGGTTGGCGCTGATGGCGTTCAGCTAGCATCACTCCGTCTCAGATGTCATCCAAGTGTCATGGAGCTGTCGTGGAAATGTCATTCGGGTCTGCAAGGATTGGACTGTCAATGATGTTTTCACCCCTATCCCCTATAGGTGTTCCATGCGCGTTCATACTCAT
This sequence comes from Pseudomonadota bacterium, assembly GCA_051748005.1. GTDB lineage: Bacteria > Pseudomonadota > Gammaproteobacteria > Pseudomonadales > Halomonadaceae > Vreelandella. Next base: position 9,056 of record JBNJGW010000065.1, read on the forward strand.
CCGCCTAAACAGCATTCCTTTCTGCGTTCGCTGCTCAGCGTTGCCATTACCGGTGCTTTCAGCCTTGCCGCTCTGCAGGTAAGCGCTGATATGTCGTCTCGTTATGCCGATAATGACGGTGACCTGGTGGCGGACATTCCCGCCGACGAATCCCAGTGGGTCGACCCTGATACGCTGATTTTCGCCTACACCCCTGTGGAAGACCCTGCCGTTTACGCCGATGTGTGGTCGGACTTCCTTGACCACCTGGCTGAGGCCACCGGCAAGCGGGTACAGTTCTTCCCGGTGCAGTCCAACGCCGCTCAGCAGGAAGCCTTGCGCGCAGGCCGGCTGCATGTGGCGGGTTTCAACACCGGCGGTGTACCGGTTGCGGTCAACTGTGGCGGCTTCCGTCCGTTCACCATCATGGCGGCAGAAGACGGTAGTTTCGGGTATGAGATGGAAATCATTACCTACCCGGGCAGCGACATCGAAAGTGTTGAAGATATTCAGGGCAGCCAGCTGGCGTTTACGTCACCCACTTCCAACTCCGGTTTCCGCGCGCCTTCGGCACTGTTGCGTTCCGAGTATGGTATGGAAGCTGACGAAGACTTTGAAACGGCGTTTTCCGGTTCTCACGACAACTCCATTCTGGGCGTCGTCAACAAGGACTATGAAGCCGCTGCCGTAGCCAACTCCGTGCTCAACCGTATGCTGGCGCGAGACGTGGTCGCTGAAGATGACTACGTTTCTATCTTTACCTCCGAAACTTTCCCGACCACCGCTTACGGCACGGCCCATAATCTGACGCCTGAGCTTCAGGAGCAGATCCAGGAGGCTTTCTTCAGCTACGACTGGGAGGGTTCAGCCCTGGAAGCCGAGTTTGCCAATTCGGGTGAGGCCCAGTTTATTCCCATTACCTATGAGCAACACTGGAATGTGATTCGCACCATTGCTGATGCCAACGGCGTGACCTACGACTGCGATTAAATCGCTGGTTCAACAAGATGTTAACGGCCAGGAGGCTTGCCTTCTGGCCGTGTTGCTGTATCAGGCAAGCTAAAAACGGGATTGAGACCATGCTGAAGTTAAGCGGCCTGGGTAAGCGCTACCCGACCGGGGACCGCGCCCTGACCAATATTGAACTGGCCTTGCCCAAAGGCCAGGTGATGGCCCTGATTGGCCCTTCCGGCGCGGGTAAAAGTACCCTGATTCGCTGTGTCAATCGGCTGGTAGAGCCGACCGAAGGTAGTGTGACGCTGGATGGTGCCGAGCTGACCCGGCTTTCCGGTCAGAAGCTGCGTCATGCGCGACGTTCCATGGGGATGATCTTTCAGGAATATGCCCTGGTTGACCGCTTGACCGTAATGGAGAACGTGCTTTCCGGCCAGTTGGGCTATGTGGGCTTCTGGCGCAGCTTTTTGCGCCGTTATCCGCAATCGGCTGTATTGGAAGCCTTTCGCCTGCTGGAGCGGGTTGGCCTTCCCCATGCGCTGGATAAACGCGCGGATGCGCTTTCCGGTGGTCAGCGCCAGCGCGTGGGTATCGCCCGGGCGCTGTTGCAAAGCCCCAAGCTTCTGTTAGTGGATGAGCCGACCGCCAGCCTGGACCCGAAAACCTCCCGCCAGATCATGCGTCTGATTTGTGAGCTATGCGCTGAACGGGGGCTGGCCGCCATTATCAATATCCATGATGTGGCGCTGGCTCAGCAGTTTGCTGACCGTATCGTTGGCCTGCGTGCCGGTGAGATTGTCTTTGATGGCCCGCCCAGTGAGCTGACCAGCGACATTCTGACGACCATCTACGGTGAGGAAGACTGGGATACAACGCCCGAGCCGGAAAATGAGACGGCGGTAGAGACACCGTCTGCCTCAACGCCGCCGACGCCAATGGCAAGGGTTGTCGCAGGAGGTGCGCGGTGAAGCTGAACGAAGCAGCGCTCAGTGAGCAACGCCAGAAAGCGGCTCAGGCAGGGCGATGGCGTCGGCTGCCCTTGATTCAATCTCCTTTCCTGCGCCTGGCTCTGTGGGTGGGTCTGGTGGTTTACCTGATTCTGGCGCTTGGCAGCGTTGAGGTTAACTGGGCCAGGGTTGCCGAAGGCGCAGGCCGCGGGCTGGAATTTTTGGCCGCCTTCACCCGGCCCGACTTTATCAGCCGCTGGGACGATATCTGGGCAGGGCTGCTGGAAAGCCTGACCATGACGGTGACATCCACTGTGATTGGTGTGGCGCTGGCTGTGCCTGTCGGCCTCGGGGCTGCGCGTAATATTGCGCCACTGCCGATCTATTGGGTATGTCGCGGGATAATCGCCGTCTCGCGCACCTTTCAGGAAGTGATTATTGCCATCCTGTTTGTAGTGATGTTCGGCTTTGGCCCCTTTGCAGGGATGATTACCCTGGCGTTTGCCACTATCGGCTTCATGGCCAAGCTGTTGGCAGAAGATATTGAAGACCTTGACGAGCGCCAGGTGGAAGCGGTGCGTGCAACCGGCGCTGGTTGGTGGCAAACCCTGAATCACGCCGTTCAGCCTCAGGTCATGCCGCGTCTGATTGGGCTTTCCATGTATCGCCTGGATATCAACTTCCGCGAATCGGCAGTCATCGGGATAGTGGGTGCAGGCGGTATCGGCGCGACCCTTAATACCTCGATCAACCGCTACGAATACGATACTTCCGCCGCGGTGCTGCTGATCATCATTGCCATCGTATTGCTATCCGAATACAGCTCAAGTTTTGTGCGGCGCTGGACGCAGTAGCCTGTTTTCAGCCAATAACGTCAAGGAATGCACCATGCCTGTTTCCACTTCTCCCGAGGGGCAGCCGCAGTGGCGCCTGCGAACCACCAAGGCACAATGGCTTGGCTATCTTGCCTGGCTGGCAGGTATCAGCCTGTTTCTGCTGTGTTGGAAAATCATCTCCGATAACACCATGTGGGTATTTGTCGAAGATGCCGGGCGTCAGGGCACAGACCTGATCAGCCGTATGCTGCCGCCTGAATGGACCTATGCCCATCAACTCTGGCTGCCCATGTGGGATACCCTCAATATTGCCACTCTGGGTACGGCGCTGGGCATCATGATGGCCTTTCCCGTGGCGTTTCTCGCTGCCCGCAACACCTCGCCGCATCCTTTGATTCGCAGCCTGGCGCTCACGGTTATTGTCTCATCGCGCTCGATCAACTCCCTGATCTGGGCCATGCTGCTGGTGACGATTCTGGGGCCGGGTGTGCTGGCAGGCATTATTGCCATTGCACTGCGCTCGATCGGCTTTGTGGGCAAACTGCTCTATGAGGCGATTGAGGAGATTCACCCCACGCCGGTCGAAGCCATTGCGGCTACTGGCGCCAGCCGTATGCAGGTGATGAGCTACGGCGTACTGCCACAGGTATTGCCTGCTTTTGCCGGTATCAGCGTCTACCGCTGGGATATCAATATTCGTGAATCGACGGTGCTGGGTCTGGTGGGGGCGGGCGGTATTGGCCTGCAGTTGAATGCCTCTATCAACAGCCTGGCCTGGGATCAGGTGAGTGTCATCTTTGTGATGATTTTTGCCACTGTCCTGGTCTCGGAATGGATCTCAGCCAAGGTTCGCCACGCCATTATCTAACGGCATTTCCTCATTTAAACCTGATGCATATCATGAGCTGGCGACAGCTCATGATGTCACCACCCTCAAATGCCAATAAAGTTGAGAGGCCGGGCTTTCAGAGCACTTTGGCTGATGCCAATGAGGCGACTGGAAATGGTCTTGAAATTCAGATTTCGCCTGTCTGAAGGTAGGAAAAATAGTTTAAATACCGTTTAACGTAAATTGTCGCACATGATGCCTCAGACCTTTTTAAGGTAAGTTGTTCAAAAAAAATCCCTGCTTTCCAGTGAATTCCACTAAAAATAACGGTTTCGGTTATAAATTTGCTGCAAAAAGTTAAAAAAATAATGTTTATGCCTGTGCTGGCTTTTCCGTATCTGTGGTGATTTTGCTGCGCTGTACAGGCAAGCTTCGTTACTGTTAATTTAATACTTGTGTATTTTGTGTGGTGTGTTTATAAGTGCATTCAGGCTCAAGCGAATGACCAGGCATCTTCCAATGACGACATGAAAAAATGGTGTTGTAACTTATCTAGAATGGATGTTTTCATGTAAATAAATGAGTATTTTTAAAGCATGAAGAGCTCGGTCTAACTCGCAAAATTAAACTTATCTTTTAAGTTATTGTCTAATTGTGTTCACGCTTTATTATATTTTGTTAGCTAAAGCCTTGTGGGTGATTTCTATTAAAAATAACTATATATAGTGTCGACTATTGACTTT
>JBNJGW010000066.1:0-13326 GCA_051748005.1 Pseudomonadota bacterium
ATGAACCCACAGAACTGTCATTCCCGAATGGGGTAATCGGTAATCCATCTTGACCTTTACTGGTGTGGCCCGAAAACTAAGGTCAAAATGGATTCCCGCAAAAAGCATGCGGGAATGACGGGTTCGGAGGCATAAGGGAGTGACGGGGTCGGGTACGCGAAAATGACGCACCGGGGCGTAGGTCTCATAATGTAAGGCTTAGAAGCGAGGCTAGCATCCATTGCCTATGCATCTCATTTGGCTGACGTAGGGGCATAGCATGAAACTGGAATTGTCTTCTTTTGAAAAGGCGCTCGCTTCGCTGGACGAGGCGCTGGCGGAATATGACCGCACCCAAAACCAATTCGTCAAAGACGCCTGTATCCACAGGTTCGAGTACACCTATGAATTGGCCCACAAACTGCTTAAACGGCAGTTGGAGGCGATGTCGGCCACCCCCGCAGAGATTGACCAGATGAGCTTTCCTGACATGATCCGCACCGGGGCTGAACGCGGGCTGCTGGCCAACAGCTGGGACAAGTGGAAACTGTTCCGCGATGCGCGCAACGCGGCCAGCCATGCTTATCACGAGAAGAAGGCTAACGAGGTGTTCGAACGCATCCCGGCCTTTCGGGATGAAGCTGCTTTCCTGCTGGCCAGATTACAAGAACGCAACGAAGTATGAGTGCCAAGGTCGACATTACCCCCGAACAGATGGCTATCGTGCAAGGGATATTGAAGGATCACCTGCCTAAGGGCACGCTGGTCTGGGCTTTTGGCAGCCGCGTGACATGTAAGGCGAAACCCTTTTCCGATCTGGACATTGCACTGGAAGGAGCAGTCCCCCTGCCAGCCGATGTGCTGATTGATCTGAAGGAGGCCTTCGAGCAATCCAGCCTGCCATGGAAAGTGGATGTGATCGATCTGAATGCCGTTTCGCCAGAGTTTCAAGCGATTGTAGCGCGGCAAAGAGCGGGCGGCTTGATCAAGCCAGGCTCAGATAACTGATCTAACCTGGTCTCAACGCCTCTTTATTCATCCCCGTGCTGATCTTCTTCCTCCCAGCGTTCAATGCTGCGCTTGTCATCCGGCAGGCGGACGATGTCGCCCAGCTGCAGGTCGTGGTGGCTTTCCTTGCGTTTGCCGCTGGGGGTAATGAGAGCCACAACGCTGGCGACGCTGACGCAGTCATCCTCGCGGTAGGTTTCTACCTTGACGCGCACATTGCAGCCTTTGTAGCGGGCGGAAAGGATCTCACCCGGGTAAGGGGTGTCGGGGTTGAGGTTGGCGGTTACGCTGTCGCCGTCGGTGGGGTCCCATTCGATGTGCTTGTGCATGGTTACTTCCTTGGCTAGAGAGGGTGTGAAGTCCGCCAGGCTGGTGGCTGGTTGCAAGCGTGCAGGCTGCGCGGTTGGTAATACCTACACCCTAGCACATCTGGGGTGGGTGAAAGGGAGGGTGGCAAACGCAGGTTCGTCACTTCAGTCAGTCGTTCGCACCTGTATGGTGCAAAAGGGCTTTTTGCTGTGCTTTTTTGGTGCGTCGATGATTGCCTCAGGCGCTTTTTAGTGGCATTTAGACGTTGGGAAATACGTTTTGCCCTTTTATGTGGCATTGAACGATTTTTAGAAAGCCGCTAAATAATAGTAAAAACAATAAATTACGATTCACGTATCCTTTATTGGTGCGTGGTTGGCATGCAACCTGCATTATAAATGTCAGCGGCTAAGGTCATAGGCAGTGGATGCCTGGACGTGCTAAAACAGTAGCCGATTTAACTTTGCACCGCGTTTGATCTGTTATGCGTCTTGCCTGAAGCGTCATGTAATACGCAACGTAAAAACGGGTGGCCAGATACGTTCAGTTTCGCCTAAACCGGAGGACACCATGTCAACCAAGACAATTGCACTCATCGAAGAACACGACATCAAGTGGGTCGACCTGCGCTTTACTGATACTCGCGGTAAGGAACAGCACGTGACGATTCCTGCGCGTGACGTGGATGAAGAGTTTTTTGAAAACGGCCAGATGTTTGATGGCTCTTCCATCAATGGCTGGAAAGGCATCAACGAATCCGACATGATCCTGCGCCCGGAAGACGGCTCAGCGTATCTGGACCCCTTCACCGAAGACGCTACCCTGGTACTGCGCTGCGATATCATCGAGCCTGCCACCATGCAGGGCTACGATCGTGACCCGCGCTCCATCGCCAAGCGTGCTGAAGCCTACCTGCAGTCTACCGGCCTTGGCGACACCGCCTTCTTTGGCCCGGAGCCTGAGTTCTTTATCTTTGATGAAGTACACTGGAAAGCCGATATCGAAGGCGCCATGTACAAGATTTCCTCGGAAGAGGGCGCCTGGTCAACAGACCGTCAGGTGGAAGGCGGCAACCTGGGCCACCGTCCGCGCGTGAAAGGCGGCTATTTCCCGGTTCCGCCGGTGGACAGCTTCCACGATATCCGTGGTGCCATGTGTAACACTCTGGAAGCTATCGGCCAGTCGGTAGAAGTGCATCACCATGAGGTGTCCAACGCCGGCCAGAACGAAATCGGCGTCAAGTTCAACACCCTGGTGAAGAAGGCTGACGAAGTTCAGGAAATGAAGTATGTGATCCACAATGTGGCGCATGCCTATGGCAAGACGGCTACCTTCATGCCCAAGCCGATCGTGGGTGACAACGGTTCCGGTATGCACGTTCACCAGTCCTTCTGGAAAGATGGCCAGAACCAGTTCGCCGGTGACGAGTACGCGGGCCTGTCTGAAATGGCGCTGTACTACATTGGCGGCATCATCAAGCACGCCCGTGCCCTGAACGCCTTTGCCAATGCCTCCACCAACTCCTACAAGCGTCTGGTGCCAGGCTTTGAAGCGCCGGTCATGCTGGCCTACAGCGCCCGCAACCGTTCAGCTTCTATCCGTATTCCGTATACCGCAAGCCCGAAAGGCAAGCGTGTCGAGCTGCGCTTCCCTGATCCGACCGCCAACCCCTACCTGTGCTTCTCAGCCATGCTGATGGCCGGTATCGATGGTATCAAGAACAAGATCCATCCTGGCGATGCCATGGACAAGAACCTGTACGACCTGCCGCCGGAAGAAGGCAAGGCCGTGCCGACTGTTGCCCACAGCCTGGATCAGGCACTGGAAGCCCTCGATGCTGACCGCGCCTTCCTGACCGAAGGTGGTGTTTTCACCGATGAGATGATCGATGCCTACATCGAGCTGAAAATGGAAGACGTCGAGCGTATGCGTATGGCCACGCACCCGATCGAGTTTGACATGTACTACAGCTGCTAAGCACTTTGCCGATATAAGCACTTTGCTGATATAAGCACTGACGCTGATCTGAGCTGCTATTATCACCCAGGTAATAACCCGAGGTGATCAGTTACAAACCCCGCCTCGGCGGGGTTTTTTGTTAGGGGGCGATTATGGCCAAACAAACAGCAGACAGAAGAAGACGATGCTTGTGGGTGGCGCTTTTATGCTTCGCCTTGCTGGCCGGTATTCCATCGTTGGCGGCCCAGACGGTTTATCGGGTGGTGGATGAGCAGGGCCGCGTCACCTTTACCGATAACCCGGAGCGGGGTGGTGAAGCTGTGGTGCTGGCGCCACTGCCGGGCGTTTCCTCTTCGTCTTCTGCGTTGTCACCGGCGGCCTCCCAGCCCTCAGAAAAGCGCTCCCCTGGCCCGCCCTTCATGCCCTATGACCGCTTTACGATTGCTTACCCTGCTCATAAGGCGCGCTTGAATAGCCCTGCTACAGCGGTCGAAATTGCTCTCAGCCCGGCGCTGCGTGACGACCATCAGTTGCGTCTGCGTCTTAATGGTGAAATCAATCAGAGTGCAATGCACAGCGATGCCTTCTGGGTCGCCAATTTGCCCGCCGGCGTGCACCAGCTTCAGGCCGAATTGCTGGATGCCCAGGGGCGGGTGCGCCATCAGACGCCGATTGTGCGTTTTCACGTTGCACCATAATGGTGCTTTGGTGGGCGGTTCTTGGCCAGCATCACTGGCGGTAATAAGACCATTTAAACGCGGTTCGCCGTGTTTAACCGCTACGTTAGCGCGCTGCGCCAAGTTGGCGCGCTTTTTGCAGCTACCTCATCATGCCACTCGATCACAGGTAGTGATATGTACCAACGCTTGCTTGAACACCTCACCACAGCCGTTTTATTACTTGATGGCGAGCTGAAGGTGCGGTGGATGAACCCGGCAGCAGAAGCCCTGCTGGCGGTCAGCATCAGCCGTGTGCTGGGGGCGCGGCTGGAAGGTCTGCTTGGCGAGGAGGAGGCGATTGAAGAGGTCCTGATCAAGGCGCGTGATGCCTTTCATCCCTATACCCAGCGTGAAGCCCGGGTTATCCCGATGAGCGGTGAGCCATTGACAGTGGATTACACTGTGACACCGCTGTCCGCCGATGAGCTGCTGCTGGAAATTGAACCCCGTGACCGGCTGATGCAGATTTCCCGCGAAGAAGCGCTGACCACCCGTCAGGAAACCATCAAGGTGCTGGCGCGCGGCCTGGCTCATGAGGTGAAAAATCCGCTGGGCGGTATTCGCGGCGCAGCGCAATTGCTGGAGCGGGACCTGGCTGACCCGGCACTTAAGGAATTTACCCACATTATTGTGGAGGAAGTCGACCGTCTGCGTGACCTGGTGGATTCCATGCTCGGCCCCAATCGCATGGTCCAGCATTCGCCGGTCAATATCCATAAGGTGCTGGAACGGGTGCGTTCCTTGTTGATTGCCGAGCATCCTCAGGTGCGCATCGAGCGCGACTATGACCCCAGCCTGCCGGATCTGTCGGGAGATGAGGCCCAGCTTATCCAGGCAATCCTCAACGTGGCCCGCAATGCGGTCCAGGCGATGACCGATGCCAGGGTGGAGGCGCCCAGGCTGGTGTTACGCACCCGGGCACGCCGGCAGTTTACCCTGGGGGCCGAACGGCATCGGCTGGTGTGTGATGTGGGGATCATTGATAACGGGCCGGGGGTTCCGGAGACCCTGCAGGAGACGCTGTTCTTCCCCATGGTATCCGGTCGCGCTGAAGGGAGCGGCCTGGGGTTATCGATTGCCCAGTCCATCCTGCACCAGCACCAGGGCTTGATTGAATGCGAATCCCAGCCGGGGCGGACGGAGTTCCGTTTACTGATTCCCTTGTTTATTGATGGCCCCGCCTGATGGGCCATATGTTGATTTGTTGGTTGATTTCACCGGAGAAGCGCCATGACTGAAGTTCACTCGACCGATGTTGCTCGCGTAGTGATTGTGGACGATGACCGCGCGATTCGCTGGGTACTGGAGCGCGCTCTGGCGCAGCCCGATCTGGATGTTGAATGTATCGAGCGTGCGGATACGGTGCTGGAGCGCCTGATTGCCGAGCCGCCGGATGTGCTGGTTACCGATATCCGCATGCCAGGGATTGATGGCCTGGACCTGATGGCGCGGATTCGCGATGCTCACCCGGATCTGCCGGTGATCGTGATGACTGCCCACTCGGATCTGGATAGTGCCGTCGCCTCCTATCAGGGCGGTGCCTTTGAATACCTGCCCAAACCCTTTGATGTTGATGAAGCCCTTGCGCTGGTGCGCCGAGCGGTGGCCCATGCCCGCGAGCGTCAGCGGCCGGTCAGCGTGCCGGAAGGTCTGAACGCGGAAATCATTGGCGAAGCCCCGGCCATGCAGGAGGTGTTTCGCGCCATTGGGCGCCTGTCGCATTCGCATATTACCGTCCTGATCAACGGCGAATCCGGCACTGGCAAAGAGCGGGTGGCCCAGGCGCTGCATCAGCATAGCCCGCGTTCGGGCAAGCCGTTTATTGCCCTCAATATGGCGGCGATTCCGCGTGATCTGATTGAGTCCGAGCTGTTCGGCCATGAGAAAGGCGCCTTCACCGGGGCGTCGGCTCAGCGTCAGGGGCGCTTTGAGCAGGCCAACGGCGGCACTTTGTTTCTGGATGAGATCGGTGATATGCCTGCTGAAACCCAGACGCGCCTGCTGAGGGTCCTGGCAGACGGTGAGTTCTACCGGGTGGGCGGGCATACGCCGGTTCGGGTCGATGTGCGGATTATCGCCGCTACCCACCAGAACCTGGAGTCGCTGGTGGAAGACGGGCGCTTTCGCGAAGATCTGTTTCACCGCCTGAATGTGATCCGCGTGCACCTGCCTTGCCTTTCGGAGCGGCGCGAGGATATTCCCCGCCTGACCCGTCATTTCCTGGCCGAAGCGGCCAGGGAGCTGGCAACAGATATCAAGGTGCTGACACCCGAGGCGGAAGCGCACCTGACCCATCTGCCCTGGCCGGGCAATGTGCGCCAGCTGGAAAACATCTGCCGCTGGCTGACCGTTATGGCCTCCGGGCGGGAAATACTGGTGGAAGACCTGCCGCCAGAGCTGCGTGATGCGGATACCCTGGAAGGCACCCTGCACGGAGACTGGCGCAGCGCCTTTCGCAGCTGGGCCGATCAGGCCCTGGCTGAAGGGCATACCCATCTGCTGGAAGAGGCCGTGCCCGATTTTGAACGCATCCTGATCGAGACGGCGCTCAAGCACACCGGCGGTCGTAAGGGCGAGGCGGCCGAATTGCTGGGTTGGGGGCGTAACACCCTGACCCGTAAACTTAAAGCGCTGCTGCCTGCGCTGGCGGATGAGGCTTGAAGAATATTAGGCTGGCGCCATAGGGGGCTTGTTATGTAACCTTGGTTAACATTTAACCGTCTAACAAGAGCATAACAATGATGCCTATGCGCCAAGAGCGCCGCAGCCAGCCGGGGTTGGCCAAACCCGCCGATTCCTCATGGTTGGCCAGCTCCTATACCGCATTACGGGATACCCTGACCAATCGCCATCATAGCCGCGACTTTGTATTTGCCCATGCCTTCTATATGCGCAGCCGGGTCATGGCAATGGGAATCATCTTTCTGGTGATGTCGCCGGTGTGGCTGCTAGTGGATCAATGGGTGCTACCCAGTGCACTTTTGCAGACAACGCTGGCAGGGCGCCTGCTGATGATGGTGGGGTTTGCCGTTGTGGTGTGGTGGGCTTGGCGCAGCGAGGATAATATCCGGCGAATTCGGTTTAGCGCGGGCGCTCTGCTGGCCCTGCCCGCCCTGTTCTATATGCTGGTACTGTCTCTGGTGCCGGTTAATCACAGCTCATCTTTGGTCGGTTACAGTTTTATTCCGTTCTTGCTGGTGGCGGTATTGAGCGTCTTTCCGTTCACCCTGGTGGAGTCACTGCTGGCGGGCCTGTTGTTGCAAGCCTTGCTGGTATTCGCCCAGCACATAGACGGCAGCTGGATGACGCCGGTTGGCCTGGAAGCCCAGTGGCTGATGTTTACGCTGCTGGCGGTGACCCTGACGGCCAACCACTTCCAGCTAAGTCTTTTATTGCGCCTTTATCGCCAGGCAACCCATGATGCGCTGACAGGCCTGCTTAACCGGGGGGCGCTGGAAGTCCGTTTGGCAGAAATCGAGCGTGCAGAAGCCAATGGCGGCAAACCGGTACCTTATGCGGTGCTGATGATGGATATTGACCATTTTAAACGGGTCAATGATGTTTACGGCCATTCCGTTGGCGATAAGGTGCTGCGGGAATTTGCCCGCTTGATAGCGCTGCAGGTGCGTTCAGGAGACTTTGTGGCGCGCTATGGCGGCGAGGAATTCGTGGTTGTACTGCTGGGCGCCAGCGCCGAAGACTCAGTCCGGATTGCCGAGCGCATTCGTGACACCATCGAAAACGCGACCCTGTTTGACCACGATGGCAACCAGGTACCTATCACCACCAGTATTGGCGTGGCTTGCCCGGGCTCGTCGCAACCTAGTGAGGTTACCCTCAAACAGGCGGATGACCGTCTTTACCAAGCCAAGGAAAACGGCCGTAACAAGGTAGTGAGCGCCGGTTAATCAGAACAGGTTAATCAAAAGAGTGTTGCAGTTCAGCTTCGCTTTCCCAGGTGCCGCGTCGGGTGTCGTCATCGTTCAAGACAACGTAGCTTGCGCTTCCCCAATGGCGCAGGCCACGCATCAGGCGCATGGCGGCTTGCGGGCTGGTTGCGCTGATAACGCCCAGCTGGGTGCCCGGTTGACGCCATAGCGTCCCGTCCGGTGGGTCTTGCTGTTGCGCTGCGGGTAGCCGCGCTGGGGCTGCCAGGCCTTGAGTATCCCACCATTGTTCAATCTCATCCGGCGTACCGATAACCCACAGCGGGGTGGTCGTCAGGTCATCCGGCAGGTCGCCCAGCTCAGCAGCACCACGCGGCAGGGGTAGTTCTTTATAAGCCCCCAGGCGTAGCCAGCGGGTCTCGGCGGCCAGGCTCAGTTCGCGCAGGGTTTCCGGCGCGTTGGGCAATTGCCGCAATACCTGGTAATCCGGGTCGATGACCATCCGGGTGGGGCGTTCGCGGGTATCGAGAGTGAAACGCTCGCTGGCCGTTTCCAGGCTGAGCCAGCGGCGGTCGGTCTCTCCTTGCGCATAGTGAATGTCTACCGGAAGTCGCAGCGGCCATTGCCTTTCCTCATCGTCATGGCCGTCCTGCTGGCGCGCCGTCTGGCTCAGGTTGAAGGTTACCCTGAAACCATCTGCCGTCTCCTCCAGGCGGGGAGTGTCCATGCTCACCGCTGGTCGGCCGGGTTGCTCTACCCAGGCGTCAAAGAATCCGCCTAGGGCTTGGTCGGAAGTGTCTTCAAAGGCGTCTTGTATATCCTGCCAGTTGGCCTGCCCGAAACGATGCTGGTCAATCAGTTGGTGCAATGCGCTGTCAAAGTCGGCCGTGCCGATCTGCTGTTCGAGCATGTAGAACAGCATGGCGCCGTGCTGGTAGCCAATCAGGCGATCTTGAGGCTGGCGCTGGTAGCCAAAGTCTTTCAGCGCCAGATGATCGGCATCCGGCAGGGCGTTAAGGTCGGTCAGCCAGCGTTGGCGCAGGGCGCCTTCTTCACCCTTGATTTCTTCCATGGCGTAGTCGGCCAAATAGGTAGTCAGGGCTTCACTCCAGTTACCTTCACCAGGCGTGGCCTGCACTGCGGTGCCCCACCAGCCGTGCATCAGTTCGTGGGGCAGCGAGGTATGCGGAATAAAAGGCAGCGCTATGACCTGCTCGCCCAAGAGGGTAAAGCCTGCAAAGGCAAAGCCGATAGGGCGCGATGAGGCGGCCATGGTAAAGCTTGAATACGGGTAGGGCCCCAGGCGCTGCTGAAACAGCTGCAGGGCGCGTTCGGCGGCATCCAGGTAAGTAGTAGCGAAGGGCGCGCTGAGTTTTTCCGGGAACAACGTGCGTAATTTGACGCCTTCAATATCGTCGCCTGCAACTTCGCGAGTCATTGCCTGCCAACGGCCAGCAGCGAGAGACAGTTGCCGGGCCTGGGGGTGAGCAAAACGGGTCTGGCGTTGGTCGCCCTGGGTGGAAGTGCCCAGCCAGTGGCCGCTGACAACGGTTTCGATGCTATCCGGGGTGACAACCTCAATGTCGGCGGCAAAGGGTGCCCTGGTCTCCAGCCTTGGGTACCAGGCCAGCTGGCCGGGTAGCCAGAGGTTGTCTTCAGACCAATAGCCGCCGCCAGGCAGCTGAGACGCTAGCTGGCCCTTCCAGCTCAGGGTGAGCGGTGACTGTGGGTCAGGCGCGTTCAGCCGATAGCCGCCGGCGTCGGTTTCTTCCCAGTCAAGCTTGCTGCCGGCCTGCTCGGCCTGCTCAAGGGTCAGGCCGGGAGCCAGCGTGAAGGTAAGCGGCTCAGGGTTGGCGTCATCAGGCAGGTGTAGCACCAGAGTGCCGCTGATCGAGCGCTGAGCCGGGTCCAGGGCCACCTCAAGGGATTTTTCCATGCCGCCTTGTGGTGCAGGCTCGGTTGCCAGGGCGCCTGTCGTCCACAGTCCGGCCCATAACCCCAGGCCACACAGCAGGGCAAACAGCCTCATCGGGTTACCTCAATGGTTCAGCAGGTGGAAAACGTACCAGTATTTCCTGGGCGTTGCCGTCACGCAGGACCTCCAGGGGCAGCAGGGTGCCTGGCGCCTGACGCTGAACGATGGCGATCAATTCACCGGGGGCACGCACCTCCTGCCCGGCAGCCTGGGTTACCGTATCGTCTGGTTGAAGCCCAGCATCATGGGCCAGGGAGTCCTCTCTGATGGCTACAATGCTGACGCCATCCTCACCCGGTGCAATCTGCACGCCCAGCCGTGGCGGCGGTGTCTCTGCGGCTTGTGCATCGCCCAGCAGATAAAGCACATCTGCCAGCTGGCCGTCAGACGGCTCGCAGGCTTCCAGAGTGGTTGGCATCAGTGCCAGCGTATCGGCAATGCCCATGGCCTCCAACTGGTGGGGCACGCCATCGCCATACGCCAGGTGGCCCACGCCCATCAGCCCGACCACCAGGGTGTCATCGTCAACGGCGGAGGCCAGGGCATCGGCCATGGCTGCATCCCAGATCAGCTGGGCGTTCAGGAAGGTTTCAAAGGCGGCATCATCTCCCTGATCTTCATTCCCATGGCCCTCAGCCCCCATGCTGGTGGGATGCATCTGGAAGCTCTGCTCCAGACGCTGCCGATAGGCATCGCTGGCGGGAGCCGGTTCGTCGATGTTGTAGCGCTGATCGGCGCTGACGGCATCAAACCCCTCGGTAGCCAGCTGGCGACGCAGTGCCGGCTTGATGTTAAGGGCCAGCAGCGGAATCTGCTGCATACGGGCAAAGTGCAGGATCGGCAAATAGAGCTCGGGGTCGAAGCCCCAGGCTTCTTGCCATTGGCTCTGCTGAAGAAACTGCGCCTCGGTAAGCTCACCTGCCACCCAGGCATCCAGGGCTGGCTGGGCTTCCCGGGGCAGCATTTCCAACCCTATGGCCATCTTGTCGCGGTGGGCGGCCAACCCCGCCAGGGTGTGTAACTGCCAGCGGTGATGGCTCATCCGGTCATGGAATTCCCCCAGCAGGACGACATCCTGCTCGGCGGCCTGTTCAAACAGGGTACTTGCTGCAAGCGCTTGCCCGCCCTGCCACCACTGGCCGGGGTGAGCGCACTGGTCGCCGTCAGTGGCTGCAAGCGATGTGCCGGAAACACTCGCCAAGGGCAGAAGCCATAGGGCGCGTAAGGCAGGGGCTAGGCGCAACATGGGCTCAGTCCTGGGCTTTGAGATTATTGATTTCAGCCAGCAGGGCGTTGGCTTCTTCAGTCAGGGTGGCATTGGCGCGCATATCGCCATTGCGGGATGCCTGCATTGCTTCTTCGAGTTTCTTCTCGTATTGCTGCTGTAATTTCTTGGCCGGGTCTTTCTTGAATAAACCGAACATGAAGCACCTCCATAAATGTGTATACTATTTGTAGAGGTTTTGTTTGCTTATGTCTAACGTTATCGCGTCTTTTTTGCGCTTGCAAAGACTCTTTTAAGCATTCTTTCAAACATTGTCGTCGCTCAGGCACTGCTTCAGAAAGGCGTCGAAGTCGCTAAGGATGGTCGGCATGCTGGCATGCAAACGGTGATCGTCATCGATCATGCGCAGGGAGAGGCGTTGCTGCCGGGCAATATCAATCACCGGGCCGGGGGGCACAATGTCATCCTGCCAGCCGTGAATGATATGTGTATGGCAAGGTTGCAGGGTGGGGGAGGTTTGCGGGTAGTCGGGCAGACCCAGTGCCGGTGCCAGCATGAAACAGCCGCGGGTTTTGTAGCGCGCACAAACCATGGCACTTAACCAGCCGCCCAGGCTGGAGCCTGCCATTACCCAGCCAGTGGCGGGTTCGTTACGGGTTTCCAGGGTCGCGTAGAGGTGCTCCAGCCGGGCGGCGGGGTCTGGCATGTTGCGGTAATCCATCACCACTGCTTCGCAGTCATCAAGCGTCTCGACGACGCCTTTCAGGGCCTGCATCTTCATGGCGTTTGGCCCGCTTTCAAGGCCATGGGAAAGGTAGACGGTCAGCATCGCGTATTCCCTCAGTCAATGGTTCAATCCACATCAATGAAACATTAACGTTTTTACCGCCGAAATGCGCGCCCTGCCAGCCATTCATACCTGTCTGCTATTTAAAATAAGCTCAGCCAAATATTGCCAGGCTTAACAGCGCAAACCCATAGCCCATGGCGGCGCCGGCAAGCACATCGCTGACATAGTGCAGGCCAAGCCCAACGCGGGAAATGGCGATCAGTACTGCCAGCGGAACCACTATCGGTAAAAGCCAGGGCGTGTGGGCGGCCACCAGCAGGGTAAACATGACCGCGTGCATGGTGTGGCCGCTGGGAAAGCTGTAGCGGTCCCGGGCCGGTTCGCTGCATTGAATGCCACCGCAGTAAGTAATGAAGGGCCGCTCGCGGCACAGGCGCGTCTTGACAAAGCGGTAGACGGCAACCGCAATCAGTGCTGTCACGGTGTACTGCATCAGGCGTAATCCGCCGTTGGGCACCAGCCAGGGTTGGGCGATGATCAAGGCCACCCAGACAGGCCAGTCACCCAGCTTGCTGGCCGCCTGCAGGGTCAGCCGCCAGGGGCGGAATAGGGAGAGCCGGGTGGCCCGCTGGCAAAACTGCCATTCAAGCAGGTCCAGACGGTCAAATACGCCAAGAAGCCGAGGTCGCATGATGCATCTCCTGAGTTTGATGAAGGTAGTTGATGAACTGGCTGGCAACGCCCGGCCAGCACTGTTCGCGGGCGCGCATCCGCGCCATCCGCCCGTAGCGGGCGTAATCCGCCGGGTGCTGGCAGAGGCTGACCGCCGCCTGGCAGAAAGCATCGGCATCACCTGCCGGTACGCAGATACCGTTATGACCGCTTTGGATCAGGGTGGCACTCGCCGCCTGGCGGTAGGCGATGACTGCCAGACCGCAGGCCATGGCTTCTGTCACCACGTTGCCCCAGGTTTCCGATAGCGATGGAAACACAAAGATATCGGCGCTGGCGTAGTAGCGGGCAAGCGCCTGCTGGTGGATGAAACCAGTAAAATGCGCGTTTGGCAGCAGTGCTTCCAGCTGCTGGCGCGCCGGGCCGTCACCGACCACCACAAAAGCCATATCCGGGCGTACATTGGCCATGGCCTGATAAGCATCCTGGAGCAGCGTCAGGTTTTTTTCAGCGGCCAACCGCCCCACGTAAAGGGCCACCGGCTGGTGGTCGTTTACGCCCCATTGCTGGCGTAGCATGGGGTCGCGCAGGCTGGGCATAAACTGCTGGCTGTCGATGCCGCGGGCGAGCACGTCCACCCGTTGGATGCCTGCCGAGCGCAGCGCCCTTGCCTGAAGTTGAGTGGGCACCAGGGTCAGCGCACAGGCATTATGGAAGTAGCGCAGGTAGCGCTTGGTCATCCAGGTAAGCATGCCTAGCCCGTAATCACTGCAGTAGTGATCAAAATTGGTATGCCAGCCGGC
>JBNJGW010000067.1:0-13285 GCA_051748005.1 Pseudomonadota bacterium
CCTGGTTGACGTGGTGCGTGGCTCGGTGCGTCATCAGGATCGCCATGGTCAGATTATTTTCCAGGGTCATCAGGGGCCTGATCATCCTGTGCATCCGGCGATTGCCGAAACTGCCTATCTCAAGGCGTTGGGAGTGCGGGTTTTCCGCGATTGATTCTCTATAAAAAAATCATCTGCCCTTTTTGAAAATTTACTGTTTTTTCTTCTGTAAAGCGCCTGTGAAGGCGTTTTTTTTGTTTTTCGGTTTTGGGTATATGAAGGGTGTCAGGCTGTGCTGTAATAACCAGACTGAAGCTGACCCGATACAGGAGAAACCCCATGCAGGTCGCTGTTCCCAAGGAAATCAAGAACCACGAATATCGCGTTGCATTGACGCCAACCGGTGCTCGCGAGCTGTCAGGCCGTGGCCATCAGGTGACGGTTCAGGCAGGCGCTGGTGAAGGCGCGGGGTTTAGTGACGCAGACTACCAAGCTGCAGGTGCGCAGATTGAAGCGGACGTTGAAACACTGTGGCAGAACGCCGAACTGATCCTGAAGGTAAAAGAGCCACAGTCAGAAGAAGTGGCTCGTCTTAAGCCTGAGCACACCCTGTTTACTTACCTGCACCTGGCCGCAGAAGAATCGCTGACCAAGGGGCTAATGGAAAGCGGTGCCACCTGTATCGCTTACGAAACCATTACGGATACGCGCGGCGGTCTGCCGCTTTTGGCGCCAATGAGCACGGTAGCCGGACGTATGGCAGTTCAGGCGGGTGCCCATAGCCTTGAGAAAGCCCAGGGCGGTGCGGGGGTTCTATTGCCGGGCGTGCCGGGGGTGGCACCAGCAAAAGTCACCGTGATTGGTGGCGGTGTTGTGGGTGAAAACGCGGCGCGTATGGCGCTGGGCCTGGGGGCGGAGGTGACCATTCTGGACAAGTCATTGCCGCGCCTGGAAGTGTTGGATGACCGCTATCAGGGGCGGATCAAAACCGTCTACTCAACCGCTGATGCGCTGGACTACGCGGCACGCGAATCCGATATGATCATTGGTGCGGTGCTGATTCCCGGGGCGGCAGCGCCCAAGCTGATTAGCCGTGAAATGCTGGGTATCATGAAGCCAGGCAGCGTATTGGTCGATGTGGCCATCGACCAGGGCGGCTGTTTCGAG
Source organism: Pseudomonadota bacterium (assembly GCA_051748005.1). Classification (GTDB taxonomy): domain Bacteria; phylum Pseudomonadota; class Gammaproteobacteria; order Pseudomonadales; family Halomonadaceae; genus Vreelandella. The sequence goes on from JBNJGW010000067.1 coordinate 1,147, forward strand.
ACCAGCAAACCCACCACCCATGCCGAGCCGACCTACATCGTGGATGGCGTTGTGCATTACTGCGTGGCCAATATGCCGGGCGCTGTGGCACGTACCTCCACCCAGGGGTTGACCAATGCCACCCTGCCTTTTGTGCTGGCGCTGGCGGATAAAGGCTGGCAGCAGGCGCTGCGTGATGACCCGCATTTCCTGCCGGGGCTGAATGTCCACGCTGGCAAGGTCACCTATCAGGCGGTTGCCAAAGCCTTTGGTCTTGAAAGTGTTGACCCTGCCAGTGTGGTGAACTGATCCATCCAGCAGTCAAGCGCTAACAGGTGTCAATAATGCGGCGGTATCTCGTCTTCAGGGAGGGATGCCGCCGTTTCGTTATCGGTTGGCTGGCCCTGCTGCTGTTCACGCAGACGCTGGCGCATCAGGTCACTGATGCGTTCAAGTTTATCCAGCCGCTGGGCTTGTCTGGCCACCGTTTGATCAAGCGTGTCCAGCCAGTCTTCCTGAAAAGCCAGGCGGGTCTCAAGCGTTTCAATTCGTTGGTAAAGCTCAGCGGGCGATAATGTTTCGGTCATGGTAACATCGCACTCTTGTAAAAGTATGACCGCTGCAAGCATGCAGCGGTAAGTAGTTGGACGAGATATTGTCCTTTGTCTGTTACCTATACAACAAGAGAGCCTTTTATATTTATGAATCCGAAAGTTGTTTTTCGCTGCTTTTTTATCAGTGTCCTGCTTGCTGCCCCAGCGCCTTTGCTGCTGGCCGCCATGGTGCATCTGTTCAATGCGGAGCTGGCAGCGTCGTGGATGTCTGAGCTGGCGGTAAGCGGTATTGCTAGCATTTACCTGGCGGTTGCCGTTGGCAGCTTTATAGTCATTCTGCTGGGTGCCTTGGGAGCTGCGGCACTGGCACCGCCGATGCTGGTAACGCCAGAGGTGGCACAGGTGGCCAAACCTGCCCAGCGGCAGTCAGAGCCAGACGAAGAGGAACCGCAATATGACGACGATGAAGAAGATATCATTGACCCCAATGATGGTCGTGAAGAAGGTGAGGTAAAGTGGTTCAACACCAATAAGGGTTATGGCTTTATCACCCGCGATAATGGCGAGGATGTGTTTGTACATTTTCGTGCTATTCGTGGGCGCGGGCCGCGTATGCTCACGGAAGGGCAGATCGTACGCTATTACGTGATTGAAAATGATCGTGGCTTACAAGCCGATGACGTCAGTATTATTGATTGACTGACTGAACGGCAACACCCGGTTCAACGGCCCCGCTTTTGCGGGGCCGTTGGCGTTTATGGGTGAGGAGTCATGCAATGATTAGCGGCCGGAATCTGGCCAGTGAATGGCGCCTTCCCTGCCGCCGGGAAGCACCTGCCAGAAACGGTCGGGGTCAGCACCCGGATGCCATCCACCCAGCGAGCAGCGTACCTCGGACTGTAGTGCTTCGGCGGCTTCCTGGGCCGCTTCCTGATCGGTGTGCCAGGGCATATGCGGGCTATCGAACCATAGGCTGGCATAGCCGTCGGCGGCTTTTTCCACCAGCAGGATAGGCACGCTATGCCCGTTATACTGGCCTTGGGTGCGCCAGCGCTGCTTACCTGCCGGTGTGAGCGGTGGGGCCTTGAGTCTATCTCCCAGCCAGGCATTCAGCGCATCATGCGATGCCTGGGCCAGGTAGATTTCGATATCCGGGTACGGCTCCATCATGAAATCCCTTTTGAGTGGCTTTCAGCCTTGACGAACAGCGCTTCCAGCGTTGCTGCATAGATGCGGCTGAGGTCATCCAGATCCGCTGCGCGAATACGCTCGTTGACCTTATGGATCGTATCATTGAGCGGCCCGAGTTCCACTACCTGAGCACCGAGGGTGGCAATAAAGCGCCCGTCAGAGGTGCCTCCAGACGTGGAGAGTGTCGGGCGACGACCGGTCACCGCCTCGACACCCTGGATGGCAGCATCCACCAGGGCACCTTCGGCGGTCAGAAAAGGCTCGCCGTTAAGCGTCCAGTCCAGGCTGTACTCAAGCCCATGAGTATCCAGAATAGCGGTGGTTCGCGCCTGGAGTTGCTCATGGGTGACTTCAGTAGAAAAACGGAAGTTGAATATCACCTCGACGTCACCGGGAATGACATTGGTGGCGCCAGAGCCCGCACGGATATTGGAGACCTGAAAGCTGGTGGCCGGGAAAAATTCGTTACCGTGATCCCAGTGTTCATTCGCCAGTGCATCCAGGGCGGGCAGCGCCTGATGAATTGGATTGCGGGCCAGGTGAGGATAGGCCACATGGCCTTGCACGCCCTTGATGTGCAGCACGCCACCCAGGGAGCCACGGCGACCATTCTTGATCATATCGCCCAGTTCACGGGTGGAAGACGGCTCGCCGACGATGCAGTAATCCAGCCGTTCGTGGGTTTCGCGCAGATGTTCGACCACGGCGCGGGTGCCATCAATGGCTGGGCCTTCCTCATCCGAGGTGATCAGAAAGGCAATGCGGCCGTCATGATCCGGGTACTGCCCAACAAAATGTTCAACGGCGGTGATCATGGCGGCCAGACTGCCTTTCATATCGGAAGCCCCACGGCCGCACAGCATGCCGTGGTCATCAATGCACGGCTCAAAAGGCGGAAACTCCCAATGGGTTGACGGCCCGCTGGGTACGACATCCGTATGCCCGGCAAACGCCAGCACGGGGCCGTGGTGGCCGCGCATCGCCCAGAAGTTATCAACATCGCCAAAGGGCAGCTTTTCGATATGAAAGCCGAGCGCCTCCAGGCGCTCGATCAGGACGTCCTGACAGCCTTCGTCATCGGGGGTCACCGAAGGGCGGCGTAGCAGATCAAACGCCAGCTGTAACGTCGGTGACAGGGCATCCGGCTCAGTTATGGGCATGTAACGCCTCGTTCAATGCCACAGCGCTCTTGTTGGTCAGGCACTCGATCCTGCCGTTCTGAGAGTTACGACGCAGCAGCAGGTCATCCTGGCCGGCCAGTTCACGTGCCGCGACAGTATTTACTTCCTGGTTCTGATCATCCAGCAGGGTGACCTTGGCGCCAGCGGTAATATAAAGGCCAGCTTCCACCGTACAGCGGTCGCCCAGAGGAATGCCAATGCCAGCGTTGGCGCCGATCAGGCAGCCCTCACCGACCTTGATGATGATATTGCCACCACCGGAAAGGGTGCCCATGGTGGAGCAGCCACCACCCAGATCCGAGCCTTTGCCAACCATCACACCGGCAGAAATGCGCCCTTCAATCATGCCGGGGCCTTCAGCGCCCGCATTGAAGTTGACGAAGCCTTCATGCATCACTGTGGTGCCTTCGCCCAGATAGGCGCCCAGACGCACCCGCGAGGTGTCGCCAATGCGGATACCGGTAGGCACCACGTAATCGGTCATCTTGGGGAACTTGTCAACGCAGTCAATCGACAGGGTGCGGCCAGCAAGGCGTGCTCTCAGGCGGCGGGCGGGCAGCTCTTCAATATCGATCGGGCCTTCGTTGGTCCAGGCAATATTGCGCAGCAGGCCGAACATGCCGGTAAGGTCCAGGCCGTGAGGCTTGACCAGGCGGTGCGACAGCAGGTGAAGCTTGAGGTAGACCTCAGGTGCTGTCTGCGGTGGTTGGTCGGTATCGATAAACATGGCGACCAGCGGGCGGTGGCTGGCGCTCAAGGAGTCGGCAAGCTCTGCCTGGGCCGGATGACCTGCTGCTTCGAGGGCTTTTGCCAGCGCCGAGCAGTCTTCAGGCAGAAAGCTGATAGCAGACGTACCTTGTGGTGCATCAAGGGCTTGCCGCGCCGCCTTGATCAGGCTGTCATCCGGGTTCAACAGGGGGGCAGGATAATAGATTTCCAGCCAGTCGCCTTGAGTGTTCTGGGTGCCGATTCCAAGCGCAAAGCTCAGCATAAGGGTGGTTTCCTTGGTTATGTCAGTTAAATGATCAGGTTGAAGCAGGTGAGCCGGACTTCTAGAGCTTGTCGTAATCGCCGTCCTTGTAGCCAACAAGGATAGTGTCGTCATCGACTTCCAGCAGTGGACGTTTCAACAGGGTGGGGTGCTTGAGGATCAACTGCCGCGCAGAATTGGCGTCGTAATCCTTTTCTTCTTCGGACAGTTCCCGCCAGGTCTTGCTGCGCTTGTTGATGGCGTCGACCAGCGGCACGCGATGGAGGATATGTTCAAGCAGTGCCGCCGAGAGTCCGTCATTACGCAGGTCGTGGGTCTTGTAGGGGATGCCCTTGGCATCCAGTGCCTTCTGCGCCTTACGGCAGGTATCACAGTTCTTGATAATATAAAGCGTCAGCATGGCGTCTTCTCCAGGTTAAGCCGGTAGTGGTCCGGGCAGCAAAGGTATTGGTTCAGCCGCGTTCCAGCAGACGGCGAATGCGTTCAGCAGCTTCCCGGGTGGGGGCGACTTCAGCCACCAGCGCCAGACGCAGTCGGCCGCTGCCAGGATTAACACCATCGGGGCCAGTGCGTCCCATCAGGCTGCCAGGCAGGACGCTGACGTTCATTTCTTCATACAGACGCTGGGTGAAAGCAATATCATCGCCATCCGGCACAGCTGGCCAGAGATAAAAGCTTGCTTCAGGTGTCGGGAACTCCATGACGGGCGCGAGTTCAGCGGTGACAGCGGCGAATTTCTCGCGATACGCCTCACGGTTAGCCAGTACATGGGCTTCATCCTGCCAGGCGGCTATCGAGGCGTGTTGCAGCGGCAGTGACATGGCGCAGCCGTGGTAGGTGCGGTAGCGCTTGAATGGCGTCAGCAGATCCGCATCACCCGCGACAAAGCCGGAGCGCAGCCCCGGCAGGTTGGAGCGCTTGGAAAGCGAATGAAAGACCACGCAGCGCCGGTAGTCGTGGCGGCCAAGTGCAGCACATGCCTGTAATAATCCTGGCGGTGGTGTCTCTTCATCCAGATAGAGTTCAGAGTAGCACTCATCAGAAGCGATAATGAAATCGTGCTCATCGGCAAGTGTAATCAGCTGCTTGTATTCCTCAAGCGACGTCACGGCGCCGGTCGGGTTGCCCGGTGAGCACACAAAGACCAGCTGGATGTCTCGCCAGGTATCTGCGGGGATCGCACTGAAATCCGGGCGAAAGCCGTTTTCTGCCGTGCAGTCGAGATATAGCGGTTGCCCCCCGGCCAGCAGGGTGGCGCCTTCATAGATCTGATAGAAAGGGTTGGGAACGGCCACCCGGGCGGCTCGGCTGCGGTCAAGAGCCGTCTGTACAAAGGCAAAGATGGCTTCCCGGGTGCCGTTGACCGGTAGCACCTGAGAATCCGAATCGAGTCCTTCAAGCCCGAAACGCTGGCTGGCCCAGCTGGCAATGGTGTCACGCAGGGCCGGCAGGCCAGCGGTGGCCGGGTAACGGGCGAACTCGGCCTGGTGGGCATGCAACGCCTCTAGCGCGGCGGCATAAGGGGCGTGCTGCGGCTCGCCGATGGTCAGTGGAATGTGTGCCAGATCCGACGGCGGCGTGAGCCTTGCCTTGAGGGCGGCCAGCTTTTCAAACGGATAAGGGTGCAATGCGTCGAGATCAGGGTTCATGAGCGTCCAGTGGCCAGATTGCAGCGTTATGATGTTGGAAATGCCTGCTGATTATAGGCAAGGCGTCAAGCGAGCTCAAACGCCAGCACGCTCAGACGCTGAGTACGTCGATCAGGCGTTCACGTAACTGCTGCTGACGTTCCGGATCGGTCAGTGGTTCACCGGCCTTGGTGGTGATGAAGAAGACATCCTCGACCCGCTCGCCAAGGGTGGCGATCTTGGCCGCAGACAGGGCAATATCCTGTTCCATGAAAATACGTCCGACGCGGGCCAGCAGGCCAGGCCGGTCAGGGGCGCTGAGTTCCAGCAGGGTGCGTTCGTTGGCCGGGTCCTGTTCGATCAGCACCTCAGTGGTGACCTTGAAGTGCTTGAGCTGGCGCGGCGTATGGCGCGACACAATATTGGGGTAGTCATCCGGGTCATCAAGCTCCTCGACCAGATGGCGGCGCATCTCCTCGATACGTTCCGGGTCCGAGATAGCCTGACCCTGGTGGTCCAATACAATAAAGGTATTCAGCGTCCAGTCATTATTGGAGGTCGCAATCCGCGCATCATGAATGGACAACCCAAGCTGTTCCATGGCGGCGGCGGTGGCCGCAAACAGGTCGTCCACCGAGCGGGTGTGAATAAACACCTTGGTGCCGCCTTCTGTCATGCCTTTGGCCGGAGCGCTGATCAACACCAGGGGGAGCTGTTCTGGCTGATGGGCAAGAATGCCTTGAGTCTGCCAGGCAATTTCACTGGGCGCGTACTGGAGAAAGTAGTCTTCGCCGAGGGAATCCCACAATGGGTCAATCTGTTCCGAGGCGATGCCCATGGTATTCAACAGTGAACGTGCCTCTGTACGGGTTTCGCGTACCCAGTCGTCTCGGTCAGGTGGGTTCTTGAGGCCCCGTCGTAAGGCCCGCTTGGTTTCAGCGTGAAGCTGGCGTAACAGGGAGGCGCGCCAGCCGTTCCATAGTGTAGGGTTGGTGGCGTTGATATCGGCGACGGTCAGCACATATAGATAATCCAGACGGGTTTCGTTGCGCACCGTCAGGGCAAAGTCACGGATCACATCCGGGTCGGTGATGTCACGTTTCTGGGCGGTCATCGACATCAGTAGATGATGCTCCACCAGCCAGCGTACCAGGCTGGTATCGGGGCTTGAAATGCGATGGCGCAGGCAGAACTGCTCGACATCATGAGCGCCAATCAGCGAATGGTCACCGCCGCGACCCTTGCCCACATCGTGAAACAGCCCGGCAATCCACAAAAGGTCAAGCTTGGGTAGTTGTGGCATAAGCGCGGCGGCCACGGGGAATTCTTTCTTGCATTCCGCTTTGCGAAAGCCGTGCAGGAACTTGAGCAGCCGAAGGGTGTGGGCATCCACGGTGTAGATATGAAACAGGTCATGCTGCATCAGGCCTACCGCACGGCCAAATTCCGGCAGGTACTTGCCGAGTATGCCGTAGCGGTTCATGCGACGTAACTGACGCGGCACATTGCCGGGAGAGCGCAGCAGGGCCAGAAACAGGCGTTGATGAAGCGGGTCTTCGCGGTAGTGGTCATCGATCTGATGGCGGTGATCGCGAATCAGGCGGATGGTATCAGCGCGTACCCCTTCAATTTCCGGGTGCTGGGCCATCATCAGGAACAGTTCCAGCATGGCGGATGGCTTGTCGCGAAACAGGGTGCGTGATCGCGCCTGGATATAGCCGCCCTTGGTTTCGAAGCGTTCGTTGAGTACCACCGTTTCCAGCGATTGCTGGCCGCGCAGGATAACTTCGTCGAAATGCTGCAGCAGCATGTCGTTGAGACCGGCCAAGGCAGTGACATGGCGATAGTAGCGCTTCATGAATTGCTCAACAGCCAGACGCTCAGGATTGTCACGAAAGCCAAAAAGCTCGGCAATGGTGCGCTGGTGATCAAACAGCAGGCGATCTTCAGCACGGCCCGTCAGCATGTGCAGGGCATAGCGTACCTGCCACAGGAAAGCCTGACCCTGGCTGAGAATGCGCAGTTCAGCGTCGTTCATAAAGCCGTTAGCGACAATATCCGCGTATTTTTCGGTACCGAAGTGTCGCTTGGCCACCCAGCCAATCATCTGGATATCGCGCAACCCGCCCGGCGAGCTCTTCAGGTTGGGTTCAAGATGATATTCAGAGTTGTTGTAGCGGTAATGGCGGGCAATCTGTTCCTGCCACTTGGCTTCGAAAAAGCGGTCGGCCGGCCACAGGCGGTCAGCGCTCAAACGCTGGCGCATGGCCTGGCGCAGGCGTTTGGGGCCGGCAACCAGGCGCGACTCAAGCAGGTTGGTGATCACGGTGACATCGGCCTGCGATTCCCGCTCGCAGTCGTTGAGCGAACGGACGCTATGGCCAATGTCCAGGCCGATATCCCACAGGAAGGTAATAAAAGCGGTCAGCGGCTCGCGATAAGGGGCGTCGTCATCGTCTTCAAGCAGCAGCAGCAAATCGATATCGGAGTGCGGGTGCAGTTCCCCGCGTCCATAACCGCCAACGGCCACCAGGGCAACGCCGTCATCTGGCCAGGGATGCTGCTCCCAGGCGATGGCCAGCAGCTGATCCATATACCAGGCCCGCCCGCGCACCAGGTCGCGGATATCAGCACCTGCCCGGAAGCGCTCATCCAGGCGTTCCTGAAGATCACGCAGGGCAGCCTTGAAGGGCGCAATAGGTGAGCGCGACCCGGCCATTTCAGCGTGAAAGGCATCCAGGTCAAGAAGCGACCGGTCGGGTTCGAAGCGGTAATGGTGAAGTAGCATCAGGCGCTCAAAAAGCTCAGGTCTTCATCGTTACGAGCGGTCAACACATCCACGCCGCTCTCGGTTACCAGCAGGGTGTGCTCCCATTGGGCTGACAGGCTGCGATCCTTGGTAATCGCCGTCCAGCCATCGCGCAGCACCTTGGTTTTATAGCCGCCTACGTTGATCATTGGCTCAATGGTGAAGCACATACCAGGTGCAAGAGCGATATCGGCGTCGGGGGCGTAGCCGTCATAGTGAAGAAACTGGGGTTCCTCATGAAAGCTTGCGCCAATACCGTGCCCGCAGAAATCGCGGACCACGGAATAGCCGTGGTCTTCTGCATGCTTCTGGATGACCCGAGCGAGATCGGAAAGATGCACACCGGGCCTGATGGCAGCAATGCTTTTATACAGACATTCCTGAGTCACACGGCTAAGGCGTTCGCCCTGAATGCTCTCGCCAATCACAAACATGACGCTGGAATCGCCGTGATAGCCGTCTGCCGTCTTGACGGTAATATCCAGATTCATGATGTCGCCGTTTTTAAGTTTCTTGCCACCGTCGGGGATACCATGGCAGACCACGTGATTGATGGATGTGCAGGTTGCCTTGGGAAAGCCATGGTAATTAAGCGGGGCGGGGGTAGAGCCCAGTTCATCGACAATGAACTGGTGGCAGCGACGGTCAATTTCACCCGTCGAGACGCCCGCTTTGACATAAGGAGTGATCATTTCGAAAACACGGGCCGCCTGGCGGCCAGCTTCGCGCATCTTGTCGATTTCAGCAGGCGTTTTAATCGGAACGTTCATGAGGTCTCGATGGTGTAGGGTGTCATTTCACACAATAAAACGGGCTGTACGGTGAGCCACGTAATGCGTTACGGCTTCATCTTGATCTGGATCTATGGTATAAAGCCGCGCGCTTCTCTGCAATCGCCAACCGCATTCTTGATCAACTGATCGTTGCAAGGTAATTGTCGAGGTGCACAACAGCTAGTATGCAATGGTGCATGCTATTCAAACCGCAAGCCTTAAAACACACATGCACCGTCACATGGTCCCGGGTGCCTTTGCGTGCTGCTTACCTGCAACACCGTATCGACAATCTTTTATGGTCGGTGTAATTGCAGAGCGATGCGTTCAGCCAGGTGCTGAGCCTGTCCGGTAGCGTCTCTGGTCGGATCCATGGGGTGTATGGAGGCCTAACCCGAGTTTTCAGGAGTTTTATCATGGCACACGTCAATATGCGTGACCTGCTCAAGGCAGGCGCTCACTTCGGTCACCAGACCAAGTACTGGAACCCGAAGATGGGTAAATACATCTTTGGTGCGCGCAACAAGATTCACATCATCAACCTTGAGCACACGCTGCCGGCGCTTAATGAAGCGATCGACGTGGTTGAAAAGATGGCCGCTTCCAACAACAAGATCATGTTTGTCGGTACCAAGCGTAGCGCCAGCAAGATCATCAAGGAAGAAGCCAACCGTGTCGGTCAGCCGTTCGTCAACCATCGCTGGTTGGGCGGCATGCTCACCAACTTCAAGACTATTCGCCAGTCCATCAAGCGTCTGCGCGATCTTGAAACCATGCACGAAGATGGCACCTTCGAAAAGCTGACCAAGAAAGAAGTCCTGATGGCAACCCGCGAGCAGGAAAAGCTTGAGCGTTCCATTGGTGGTATCAAGAACATGGGCGGTCTGCCTGATGCCATGTTCGTTATCGACGTTGATCATGAGCGTATCGCGATCAACGAAGCGAACAAGCTGGGTATTCCGGTTATCGGCGTGGTGGATACCAACTCCAACCCTGATGGCGTCGACTACGTCATTCCGGGTAACGACGATTCCATCCGTGCGATCCAGATTTACGTCAAGGCCATCGCCGATGCCTGCGCCAGTGCCAAAGAAGGCCGTCCTGACGAATTCGTTGAAGTGACGGACGCTGAACAGACATCTGCTGACGCAGAAAACAGCGCGGCTGCCGAGTAACTCTGGCCGCCACAAGATGAGGTGCGCTGCACCGCATCGCATCAGGAGGGGGCCTGGGCCCCCTTTTTCCCGCTCAGGCGGACCTTATCTTTAATTTTCTAGATCCCATTAGATCAGAGGTGAATTATCATGGCAGCTATCAGTGCCTCTCAGGTGAAGGAACTGCGCGAACGTACCGGCCTTGGCATGATGGAGTGCAAAAAAGCACTGACCGAAGCGGGCGGCGATATCGACGTGGCAATCGAGAACCTGCGTAAGAACTCCGGCCTCAAGGCCGCTAAAAAAGCTGGCCGTACTGCTGCGGAAGGCGCAGTTGTGACGCGTGTTGCAGAAGACGGCAGCTACGGAGTGATGGTCGAAATCAACTCTGAAACCGATTTCGTTGCCCGTGATGACAACTTCAAGGATTTTGCTGCCAAGATTGCTGACGCCTTCTTTGCTGCCAAGAGCGAAGACGTTGCGGCTGTGATGGAAGGCGAGCTGGAAGTCGTACGTGAGCAGCTGGTACAGAAAATCGGTGAGAACATCAGTGTACGCCGTGCTGCTGTCATCAACGCTGGCGAAGGCAACCTGGTGGGTGAATACGTCCATGGTGGTCGTATTGGCGTGCTGACCGTCATGAAAGGCGGCAATGCTGACGCTGCCAAGGATGTTTCCATGCACGTGGCAGCCATCAACCCGGCCGTTGCCCGTCCTGAAGATATGCCGCAGGAAAACCTGGACAATGAAAAGGCCATCATCCTGGCCCAGCCGGACATGGCCGGTAAGCCGGAAAACATTGCTGAAAAGATGGTTCAGGGTCGTCTCAAGAAGTACCTGGCTGAAAACAGCCTGACCGAGCAGCCCTTCGTCAAGGATCCCAACCAGACGGTTGCTGAATACGCTAAAGCGGCTGGTGGTGAAGTGCTGAGCTTTACCCGCTTCGAGGTAGGCGAAGGCATCGAGAAAGAAGAAGTGGATTTTGCCAAAGAAGTAATGGAACAGGCAGGCCGTAGTTAAGGTCGCAAGTTTCAGAAAGTGATGGCGTGCGCAGTTGCGCACGCCTTCGCGTATCCGGCCTTGGCGTTTTAATGTGCTGCCATGTATAAAACCTACCTATGCGTATGCCTTATGTGTGTATCAGCTGACGCGGGTATAATGTTATCGTATGTTACATTGCGTGTTTTTCATATTGCATGTGCATGGGGTACACGGAGCAGTGCTGCCGCCAGATTCAGCCGTTCAATCTGCCTAATATATCCTGCCAAGGAGAAAAGCCATGTCCCACGATGCAAATGAGCCATTGACTGCTGTTATTCCCAACAAGAAGCCCGAAGGTTCAAAATCGAAATACAAGCGTATTTTGCTCAAGCTTTCCGGGGAAGCATTGATGGGTGAGCACGACTTCGGGATAGATCCCAAGGTGCTTGACCGCATGGCGCTGGAAATTGGCCAGTTGGTTGGGATTGGTGTTCAGGTAGGTCTGGTGATTGGCGGTGGTAACCTGTTTCGTGGTGCAGCGCTGAACGAGGCTGGCATGGACAGGGTGACGGGCGATCATATGGGGATGTTGGCGACCGTCATGAATGCGCTGGCCATGCGGGATGCCCTGGAACGCTCCAATATTCGTTCCCGGGTAATGTCGGCCATTCCGATGAGCGGTGTTGTGGAGCATTACGATCGACGTACGGCTATCCGCTACCTGACATCCGGCGATGTTGTGCTGTTTTCTGCTGGTACCGGCAATCCGTTCTTCACGACTGATTCGGCGGCCTGCCTTAGGGGTATTGAGGTCGACGTTGATGTAGTGATCAAGGCCACCAAGGTTGATGGCGTCTATGATAAAGACCCCGTCAAGCATGTTGATGCGGTGAAATAC
>JBNJGW010000068.1:0-13181 GCA_051748005.1 Pseudomonadota bacterium
CCTGCCTGGTACAAGGCCGAGGACAAGCTGATCCAGCGTCTGGTCGATAGCCAGAAGCCTCTGTTGGGCATTGGCCTTGGCGCCCACTATATTGCTATTGCGCTGGGGGCTATCAGCGCGCCGGGCACCTACCCGGAAACCGGCTGGCACAAGATCACCCTGGCCGACGACAGCCCTTTTGACCTGCCCGAACAGTTTGATGCCTTTATGTGGCACCGCCAGGTGTTCAGCCTGCCGGATTATGCGCTGCCTCTGGGCGGCAGCCAAGCGGCACCGCTGCAGGGCTTTGCCTGGGATGCAGGCCGGGTGGTGGGGCTGTTATGCCATCTGGAGGTCACCCAATCCAGCACAGCGGGCCTGATGGAGCACCCACCAACGCCGCCGGGGCGCAACGACTACATGCAGGACGATGAGGAGATTTTTGCCACGCCCAAGCGTTTCACCCATCTGGCGCCCTTGCTTGACCGGGTGCTGACCCAGTGGCTACGCAGCGCCTCAGCGGCCTAGCTGACGGCCTGCTGCTCTGTCAGCCATTGTCGGGTAGCTGCCAGACAGCTTTCCCAATCGCCCACATGGTATTCCAGCGCGCCAGCTTCCTGCTGGCGCTGCAGATGATAGCGGTACAAGGGGTCATAGTATTCGGTCAACAGCGGCGCCAACCAGGCTTCATGCGCCTGGCGGTCGCCCTGTTCATGGGCGGCAAAAGCTAATGCCTGCATGCGCTGCAAGCGCTTGAGACGCGCATCGCCCAGGCGCTTTTTCAGGCGCACCAGGGCATTGCCCAGCTGTTGCTGCATACGCTGCCAGCCCTCCTCTGCCCCCACAAGCTGGGTATAGGCCTGCTCCAGGTCGATAATGTAATCCTGAATCAACTGGGCAAGGCGCCAGTCCAGGGGCATTTCAACGCGGATTCGCGGCGCTGTCTCCATGGCCTGCCAGAAAGTCAGCGGCACATTGACGCTGCCGATCTGGCGCGATTCATCCTCGATGACCAAAGGCCCTGGCAGGCCAAGCAGGCGCTTGGCCAGGGCATGTTCAAAATCAATCTGGGCGGGCGGCGGCTCCGGCGAGCGGCCAAAGGCAGAGCCCTTATGGCGGGCCATGGCTTCCAGATCCACACTTTCTTCCAGCTGGTTGATCAGCACGGTTTTGGCGCAGCCGGTTAACCCGCTGACAATCACCATAGGCTGCTGGGCAGCGCTCTCCACACGGGCGGTCAGGTTGTGGCGCAGCGCTTTCCAGCCACCGGCAATACGCGGGCGCAGCATGCCAGCCTCGGCCAGCCACTGCTGGGCAATCTGCGAACGTAGCCCACCGCGAAAGCAGTAAAATACTGCCTCGGGATGCTGCTCCACATGGCTGCGCCAGGCATCAACACGCGCGGACTTGACCGCCCCGCTGACCAGTTTTTCTCCCAGCGCAATTGCCGCCGCCTGCCCCTCTTGCTTGTAGGCGATGCCCACCTGATGGCGCTCATCGTCATTCATCAAGGGCAGATTGACCGCCCCGGGCAAGGCACCCTGGGCAAACTCCACCGGCGCGCGCACATCAATCAGCGGCCGCTCGTCACTGATCAGCGCGGTCTCCGCCTCCAGCGTTGGCAGGATGGTCGGCAAGCTCACCCGATCACCTCGATTAACGCTGGCCCATCCTGGGCAGAGAGGCTACCGAACGCTTTCAGCGCCAGGCCATGCTGGCGGCCGATACGCTCCACGTCATCCTGCCAGGCAGGGTCAACGGCGACCAGCAAGCCTCCTGAAGTCTGCGGGTCGCATAGCCACTGCCAATGGGATTCATCCATGGCAGGCAAGGCATCGCCCAGCGCCTGGCGGTTGCGCAGGGTGCCACCGGGTATCGCCCCCTGACGGCGATAGCCTTCTGCTTCGCCAAGACGTGGCAACTTGCGAAAATCAATCTTTGCCCGCACCTGACTGGCACTGCACAGCTCGGCCAAGTGGCCTGCCAGGCCAAAGCCGGTCACGTCAGTCATGGCATGTACACCGCTTACCTTGGCCAGATCAACGCCAATGCGGTTGGAAGCCAGCATGGTTTCCCGCGCCAGGCCCTCATGGCCCTGTTCCACCAGGCCGCGCTTCTCAGCAGTGGTCAGCATGCCGACGCCAATCGGCTTGGTGAGGTAAAGCAGGTCCCCCGGCTTGGCGGCGCTGTTGAGCTTGAGCTGGTCCAGCGCCACCAGGCCATTGACTGCCAGGCCGAAGATAGGCTCTGGCGCATCAATCGAATGGCCACCCGCCAGGGCCACGCCCAGCTGGCGGCATACCGCCTGAGCGCCTGCCAGCACATCTCCGGCGACCTCCGCCGAGAGTTTATCCAGCGGCCAGCCGAGAATACCCAGCGCCATCACGGGCGTACCGCCCATGGCAAACACATCGCTGATCGCATTGGTTGCCGCGATGCGGCCAAAATCAAAGGGGTCATCAACAATCGGCATGAAAAAATCAGTGGTGGCAATCATGCCGCGACCATCGCCCAGATCATAGACGGCGGCATCCTCACGCCCCTGATTACCCACAATCAGACGTTCACCGCCTGCAGGCGGCCCGGCCTTGGCGAGGATACTATCCAGCACATCAGGGGCGATCTTGCAGCCACAGCCAGCCCCGTGGCTGTATTGCGTCAAGCGGATGTTATGCATGGCGTTGTCTCCATTACCAAATATTTTATCAGTCTACCTCAGGCCCAATGCCTGATAACCTTTCCTGAAAACCTTTCCTGAAAACCTCTTTCACCCCAAGGTTACAGGGCTTCGAGCGCGTCGGAGAGCTTATCAACCGCAATCACCTCCATGCCTTGCGGTGCCTTTTTGGGCGCATTGGAGCGCGGCACTATCGCTCGGGTAAAACCATGCTTGGCCGCTTCGCTGATCCGCTCCTGGCCGCTGGGCACCGGGCGTATTTCACCGGACAACCCCACCTCACCGAACACCACCAACTCCTGGGGCAGGGCGCGGTTCTGCAGGCTGGATACCACCGCCAGCAGCACGGCCAGATCCGCGCTGGTTTCCAATACCTTAACGCCGCCCACCACATTGAGAAACACATCCTGGTCGCCGGTAAACAGCCCGCCATGGCGGTTCAGCACCGCCAGCAGCATGGCCAGACGATTAGGGTCCAACCCGACGGCCACCCGGCGCGGGTTGCCCAGCGCCGACTCATCTACCAGCGCCTGAACTTCTACCAGAATCGGCCGGGTGCCTTCCCAGACCACCATCACCAGGCTGCCCGGCGCCTGCTCCTGCTGGCGGGAGAGAAAGATAGCGCTGGGGTTTTTAACCTCCTTGAGGCCCTGCTCCAGCATGGCGAACACCCCCAGCTCATTGACGGCTCCAAAGCGGTTCTTCTGCCCCCGCAAGGTGCGAAAACGCGAGTCGGCACCACCTTCCAGCAAAAGAGAGGCGTCAATCATATGCTCCAGCACCTTGGGACCCGCCAGGCTGCCATCCTTGGTAACGTGCCCGACCAGCAACAGCACCGTATTACTGTGCTTGGCAAAACGCGTCAGCGCTGCCGCAGATTCACGTACCTGAGCCACGCCGCCAGGGGCCGAGCTGATATCTTCCAGATGCATGGTCTGGATGGAGTCAATGATCAGGATTTCGGGCATTTCCCGCTCGGCAACCGCCAGGATAGTTTCGATGCTGGTTTCGGCCAGCATCTTCAACCCCTGGGTGGGCAGCTGCAGCCGATGGGCACGCATCGCCACCTGGGACAGCGACTCCTCCCCAGTGACATACAAGACCCGGCGCTGCTGGGCCAGCTTGCAGGCAGTCTGCAGCAGTAGGGTGGATTTCCCCGCTCCCGGGTGCCCGCCCAGCAGGACCGCTGACCCTGGCACCAGACCGCCGCCCAGCACCCGATCAAACTCGCTGAAGGTGGAGCTGAGGCGCGGCACTTCACTTAGATCCACGCTGCCAAGGTCGACAACATCCCTGGACAAGGCGCCGGCATAGCCGCCTCGCCCGGCACTGCTTGCAGAAGGGCTGGCAGCTCCCGGCCGAGCAGGCGCCAGGCGTACTTCGCTCAGGGTGTTCCACTCCTGGCAACTGCTGCACTGCCCCTGCCATTTACGATACTCAGCGCCACACTCGGTACATACAAAGGCGCTTTTGGCTTTGGCCACTGGCTTGCTCCTGCAGTTTCACAACGTCGCTCAAAAACGGTCATAGCCCCCGTGTAGCTAAAATGAGCGACTAGAAGTAAGTGACTAGAATAAGTGACTAGAATGAGTAGCTAGAATGAGTGGCTAGAATGAGTGGCTAGAACACGCGAAAGGCGGCCGAAGCCGCCTTTTCTGTTACTGCTTTGACTGCCTTGCAACCACTATCCAACGGCCTGATTACTGGCGCTCTAGACGCAGCAACTCACTGTTTTCAAAACGGCGGCGCTCCGGGTCGATCAACTCAAGGGTCTGTGGATCGATGCGCAGGAAGTAATAGGTCTGGCCTTCGCCGTCTGGCGTCAGCTCATACACGGTGGCATCCGGGTTGGAAGGCGTGCCTGTCAGGGTTTCCCAGTTACCCGCATAGTTTTCAGCCGGTGGGTTCTGGGGATGGTTACGGTAGGTGGCGTTAAGCGTGAAGGTGCGCTCTTCCGGTGCCTGCGACTCGTCTCCCATCAGCGTGACGTCAAGTGCAATACCATCGCAGTTGCGGCACGGCAAAGAGCCCTGGTAGTTGGCTTCTGTTGGCTCATAGCCTCCAGTGCCTTGATCTGTCGGCCCTGACGCACAGCCGGCAAGCAGGGCCAGCATGGCCGTACCGACAAATAAACGTTTAAGCGGCATGGTTCTCTCCTTGGTTTTCAATGCTTGTATCTGATCCACACGCTCCGGGCGAGCGCAGTCGGATATCAAAAATCACTCAGCGCATATGACAGCATACCCGCTACAAGGTGCAACGCCCACCCCAAAAACATAACAATGCTTGCGCTTTAGAAGACGTCAAGCGACCATGAAGGTTACCGATTTGATGCCAGCAGGACACACTAATGAGCCAACTGTGGAGCCCCGCCGTTCAGTCGCTGACCCCTTATATACCCGGCGAGCAGCCGACTGGGCGGGTGATCAAGCTGAACACTAACGAAAACCCCTATCCTCCCGCGCCAGGCGTAGGCGAAACATTGCGGGAATTCGCCTCCGACCATCTGCGCCTTTACCCGGACCCGACTTCGCTGGCCCTGCGCAGCGAGCTGGCCCGCTGTTATGGGGTTGAGCCCCAGCAGGTGTTTGTTGGCAACGGCTCCGATGAGGTGCTGGCATTTGCCTTTCAGGCATTTTTCTGCCACGGCGAGCCGCTGGATGTACCCTCGATCACCTACAGCTTTTACCCTGTGTATGCCAGATTGTATGGCATCGAACTGCGTCAACACCCGCTGACTGCCGAGTGGGAAGTGGATCTGGAGGCTCTGAGCCAGCCGCAGCCACGTAGCGGGGTGATTTTCGCCAACCCCAATGCTCCGACTGGCCACACCCACAGCCTGGACGCGCTGGAAAGCCTGCTTCAGAAAGTGACTGATCGGGTAGTGCTGGTTGATGAGGCCTATGTAGACTTTGGCACACAAAGCGCCGTGACGCTGGTCGAACGCTATCCTAACCTGCTGGTCACCAGTACCTTCTCCAAATCCCGCAGTCTGGCCGGTTTGCGACTGGGCTTTGCGATTGGCTCAGTGGAACTGATTGAAGGCCTTGAGCGTATCAAGGATTCCTTCAACTCCTACCCGGTCGACAGCCTGGCCAGTGCCGTAGGCATCGCCGCTCTGAAGGACAGCAATCACTTTGCCGCCTGCCGTGAGAAGGTTATCACCACCCGCGAGCGCACCCGCCATCAGCTGGAGACTCTGGGTTTCGAGGTACTCCCCTCCCAGGCCAACTTCCTGCTGGCGCAACACCCGGACCACGACGGCGCCCAACTGTTTGCTGGCCTGCGCGAGCGCGACATCCTGGTGCGCCACTTCAACAAGGCGGGATTAAGCAACTTCCTGCGGATCAGCATCGGCACTGACGACGAAATGGATTATCTGATTGAAGCGCTGCAGGCCCTGGTGCGTTAACGCTTACCCGCCTTTACGGCTCGCCATCGGCCAGCTGTTCGTGAATCAGCTCGGCCAGGCGCCGCGCAGGCTCTGAGGGGCGGTGCGGCGCCCGGTGCAAGGCAAGCTCAATGGATGGCAGCGCCGGCAAGCCGCTGCTTTCATCCAGCGGCTTGAGCATCGGCGTCAGCATGCTACGCGTCACCACCACAATCGCCAAGCCCGCCATCACCACCGGCGCCAGCCCGGTCATCGATTGGCTGGTATAGGCCACTCGCCAACGTCGCCCAGCACTCTGCAATGACTGCTCGGCCACTTCCCGGAACACATCCGCCCCACGGGTGTAGAGCGCCAGCGGCAAAGGGTCACGCAACAAGGGTTGATAGCTCAGCCCGACCGCCCAAAGCAGGGGTTCACGGCGGATCACTTCCCCGCCCGGCGAATTGCGTTGCCGAGTGACCAGCGCCAAGTCCAGATCACCACTGCGCACCCGCTCGACCAGGTCAGCGCTGACCCCACAGATCACCTCCAGCCCTACCCCCGGGTACAGCTGGTGGAAATAGGAAAATACCGACGGCAGCAGCGAGGCGTAGTCCTCAGGAATTCCCAGCTTGAGCTCGCCACTGACCTGATGTACCTGCATGTCCTGCCAGGCATCATCATTCATTGCCAGCAGCCGCCGCGCATGGGTCAGCAGGCGCTCGCCATCGGCGGTAAAACGCACCTGGCGCCCTTCACGTTCGTGCAGACGCAATTCCATCTGCGCTTCCAGACGCTTCAATTGCATGCTGATCGTCGACTGGCTGAACGCCAAGCGCTTGGAGGCCGCCGTCACGCTGCCGGTGTCAGCAATCGCCACCAGGGTACGTAGCAGGGTAAGGTCAAAGGTACGTGCGCGCATAGATCATATTTCTTGATGGTTTATATCAATAATGATTGATTTTGTGATGAGTTGCTAGCGGGTATCTTGCATCAGCGGCCAACAGGGCCGCTTTCAAGATCTCTCAGGTAAGGAGCCTTTTATGCAACTGACGCGTACGTTCGGAGTATTTCCTGTCAGTATCCTGGCGGCGGTTGTCGCCATTGCACTCTGGGCCACGGCACCGCTGCTGGCCGAGCAGGCACGCAGCGCCTCCCCCTTAAGCCTGACCACATTGACCCTGCTGGCCGGGGCTCTGGCCACCCTGCCGCTTGGCAAAAGCCACGGACAAAGAGTCAGCAGCCCGGGCTGGCGCTTCAGCCTGTGGTTGGGCGTACCCTTGTTGATTCTGGGCGCGGTCAGCAGCTACTTTATGGGCATGCGCCAGGCACCGGCCTCGGAAGCGGCACTGATTACCTACACCTGGCCGGTGCTGTTTGTGCTGCTCAGCCAGTGGACGCAGCTGGGCAGAATAAGACTACGCAGCCTGAGCGGCGCCATGATTGCTTTCGCGGGAGCCGCCCTGCTGATGCTTCCCGAACAGGGTGTAGCCTTTAATGACGCCTCGCTG
This sequence comes from Pseudomonadota bacterium, assembly GCA_051748005.1. Lineage (GTDB taxonomy): Bacteria > Pseudomonadota > Gammaproteobacteria > Pseudomonadales > Halomonadaceae > Vreelandella. The sequence continues at coordinate 7,538 of JBNJGW010000068.1, forward strand.
AAAGGCTACGGCTTTGCCTTTCTGGCAGCGTGTTGCTGGGCGCTATACTCCTGGGTTGGGCAGGCGTCGCCCATCACACTAACCCCTTATCTGCCGCGCCTGCTGTTGATTGCCAGCCTGTTGAGTGCACTGGCAACCCTGGCGCTGGAAGGACGCCTGAACGTACCCAGCGACAGCGCCCTGTGGGCTGGTATCGCGCTGGGCCTGGGACCCTTCGGCATTGCCATGGTCGCCTGGGACAAGGCTTTGCGCGGCGGCCCAAGCGCAACCATTGGCAGCCTGGCCTATGGGGTGCCGATTCTGGCAGCCGCCTTGCTGGTGGTCACCGGCGCCACCCCGCTGAACTGGCAGCTGCCACTGGCGGGGCTTCTGGTGCTCACCGGTTGCCTGCAGGCCAGCCGTTAACCGCGCTGCTCGATGCGATACCAGAGGGCGTAAAGCGCTGGCACAAACAGCAGGGTGATCAGGGTACCCACCGCGACGCCGCCAATCAGCACATAGGCCAGCGGCCCCCAGAAACTGTCCATGGTCAGCGGGATAAAGGCCAGAATGGCGGCCAGCGCCGTCAGCACCACAGGCCGGGCACGCTGAACACCGGCTTCTACCACTGCCTGACGCATCGGCATGCCTTCCTTGATGTTATCTGCCACCTGCTGGGTCAGGATCAGGGTGTTACGCATCAGGATGCCTGCCAGGCCAATCAGCCCCAGGGTGGCCACAAAGCCAAACGGCTGGTTGAACAGCAGCATGGCGGCAACCGCGCCAATCAGGCCCAACGGCGCCGTCGCCACCACAATAAAGGTGCCCGCGAAAGAGCGCATCTGCAGCATGATGAAAATCAGCATCAGCACCACCATCAAAGGTTGCAGCACCTGGATGGAGGCCTGGGCCTTGGCAGACTGCTCCACCGAGCCGCCGGTATCAATGCGATAGCCTGAAGGCAGTTCATCACGCAGCGAGGCCAGATCCTCCCAGACCTGCTGGGTCACATCATTGGGCTGGGCACCCTCGACATCGGCATTGATCGCCACAAACGGCTGACGGTTGTAGCGCTTGATCACCGGTTCTTCAAAGGCCACCCGCAGTTCACCAAGCTGGGTCAAAGGGACACGCTGGCCATCATTGGTCAGCACCTCCAGGCTCTGTACATCCTCAATATCCTGGGCAGCACCGCGGCCAAGGGCAGGCACCAGGCGTATACCGTCACGCAGCTGGGTAATCGTTACCCCATCCAGCTGGAACTGCAGCTGGCGGGCCACATCGTCCGGAGTCAGGCCAATCAGCTGCAGCCGGTTACGGTCGATATCCAGATGCAGGGTGGGCGCGCGCTCATCCCACTCCAGATGCGGGTCGCGAGTCGCCGGATGCGCCTTGATCACTTCACGTACCTGATGGCCAATGGCTCTAAGCTGGTCCGGGTCATCGCCCAACACCCGGAAGCTGACCGGCCAATCCACCGGCGGGCCGTACAGCAGCGCCTCCACCCGCACTCGCGCTTCCGGAAACTCGCCGTCTTCAATGCGCTTATGCAGCATGGCCATCAGCTCATCGCGGGATTCAACGCCTTCTGCCACGGCAATCAGCTTGGCAAAGGCAGGGTTGGGCTGCTCAGGGTTAGCCGAGATAAAAAAGCGCGGCGCCCCGGCCCCTACATAGGCAGACAGTGATTTCACCCCTTCGGCATCCTTGATCAAGGCTTCCAGACGCCGGGTCGTGGCATTGGTAGCTTCGATACTGCTGCCCTGGGGATGGTAAACGCTGACCAGCACTTCGGGGCGATCAGAACTGGGGAAGAACTGTTTTTCTACTGGGCCTGCCATACCGGCAATGGCCATAACTAACAATGCCAGCGTAACGACGACCACGCTCTTGCGAAAGCGCACACAGCCGCTGATAAAGGCGCGCAGTCGCTGGTAGCCCGCCGACTGATAGGCTTCCTCCTCGCTGTGATGGGTTTTCTGTTCAGGCAGGATTTTCACCCCCAGATAGGGGGTAAACACCACCGCCACCAGCCAGGAAATCAGCAGCGCAATGCCCAGCACCCAGAAAATGTTACCGGCATATTCGCCCACCCCTGACTGGGCAAAGCCAATCGGTACAAAGCCGGCCACCGTAACCAGGGTACCAAACAGCATGGGCGCGGCGGTGACTTTCCAGGCATGGGAAGCGGCATCCAGGCGCTCCCAGCCCTGCTCCATCTTGACGATCATCATTTCGATGGCAATGATGGCATCATCCACCAGCAGGCCCAGGGCGATAATCAGCGCCCCCAGGGTAATACGGTCAAGGTTGATTCCCATGGCCTTCATGACCACAAAGGTCAGCGCCAGGGTAATCGGAATGGCAATGCCCACCACAATACCGGCACGCAGGCCTACCGCCAGCATGGTGACCAGCATCACTACAACAACAGCCACCAGGAACTTGACCTGAAAAAGGTTCACCGCCCCATCGATGGCGTCTGCCTGATTGGTCATCACCTGCAGCGACATTCCCAGCGGCAGGCCTTGGCGTTCTTCCTGCCAGAAGGCATTAAGGCGCTCACCAAATGCCTGGCCGTTTTCACCCTCCTGCATCACCACGCCCAGCAGCAAGGCATCTTCGCCAAAGGCGCGTACCAGATAGCTGGGTGGGTCTTCATAACCGCGTGATACCTCGGCAATATCCCCCAGGCGGATCAGCCGCTCACCAATCCGGATAGGCACTTCTGTCAGCGCTTCAGGGCTTGCCATATCATGGTCGATACGCACATAAAGGCGCGCACTCTGGGTATCCACACGCCCGGCCGGCAGCAGGGTGTTCTGTGCTTCTATGGCAGCAAATACCTGCTGGGGTGAAATACCCAGACTCTGCAAGGCGGCAAGGTCGAAATCGACATGCATGCGCTCTTCACGCTCGCCAAGCACCTGCGCCTTGTTGACGCCATCCAGACGCTGCAGGCGATCGCGGATATCCTCGGCCTCACGCACCATGTCCCGCATCGGCATATCGGGCGCGGTCAGCGCGACCAGTGAGAAGTAGACATCACCAAAGTCCTCGTTGATCAAAGGCCCAACCACACCTTCCGGCAGCTGTGGTGCTTCATCCTGCATACGTCGGCGTACCTGATAGAAGCGCTCGGATACCTCTCCGCTGGGCGTGTAATCCTCAAACTCCACCTGCATATCCGCCCGCCCTGGACGTATGGTGGTTTCAATCCGGTACAGGTCTTCAACTTCCTGGATACGTTTTTCCAGCCGGTCAACCACACTTTCCTGCAGCTCCTCTGGCGTCGCCCCCGGCCAGGCAACCGAGACCATCATGACGCGCACGGTAAAGTTCGGGTCTTCAGCACGCCCCATGGACGCAAACGCGTAAAGTCCGGCCAGCAAGGCGATAATCAGGAAAAACAGGGTCACCGCCCGCTCACGCACCGCCAGCGCTGAGAGATTGGGAAAACTCACTCGGCCCCCTCCTGCGCCAGCGGGCGCACGTTCATTCCCGGCGTCAGCAGGTGGGTGCCCAACGCAATCACTTCAAGCCCTTCGCGCAGCTGCTCACCTCGCACCCAGGCCTGGTCGCGCTGCATACGTTCAATCGAAATCGCCACAGGCTGCGCCTGGCCGTCGCTCACCTGCCATAGCTGGGGGCCATCGCCACGTTCATCGATAGCCGCGACCGTCACTTGAAAAACGCCTTCCGGCAGGCTGTCCATGGGGAAACGGGTCTGCACGACTTCTCCCAGGGAATCACTGAACAGGGCTTCCTCCAGCTGATAGCGGGCTCGCCAGGTGCGGCTTGCCGGGTCTGCGGCGCCGGCGACTTCGCGGCGTGACAGGCTGATCTGGCGATCATCCAGTAATAGCGCCCCCTGAGCAGGTGGGCGCACATGGGAGGGAAACGCCACTTCCACTTCACGTCGCCCTTCCTGGGCCAGGGTCGCAATTGCCTGACCGGTAGCTACCACTTGCCCGGGTTCACCGGCCACATCAATCAGGAGCCCGTCGGCCTCGGCCCGCAGGGTGGCGTAATCCAGGGCGTTGCGGGATTGCTCCAACCGCGCCTGGGCAGCATCGCGCCGCGTCAGCGCTTCACGGCTAGCCAGCTCCGCCCGCTCGAACGCCTGCTGGCTAAGAAAGTTGCGCTCCAGCAACTGACGGTCCCGGGCCAGATCCGCCTGGCTCACCGCCACCGAGGCTTCAGCCGCTGCCAGATCTGCCTGGGAGGCAGCCAGCGCTGCCTGCAAATCGCTATCGTCCAGAGTGAACAGCACATCGCCCTGGCTAACGTCTTGGCCAGCGTCTACATGCCGGGTGGCAATCTGGCCGCTGACCCGAAAAGCCTGGGGCGTTTCATAACGGGCGCGAACCACCCCCGTGAGCATCAGCATTGGCTGCTCGACAGGGGCAAGCTCGGCGGTCTTCACCCAGCGCGGTGATTCCTGCTGAACACTTTCGGTGCTGGTTTCACCGCATCCTGCCAGCAGCAAGGCAAGCAGCAGCACAGTTAACTTGGGCATAACGGTTTCCTGATAAACGCGTAAACAAAGGTGTCTATGGATATAATGAGACAGGATAAATTAAACGCTCGTTTATGCCTATCACAGTAGCCACATTGTTACCCTGTGCGAGGATAGGTCCAGGCATAAATTTCCTCGCTGTGGTAGCAGTGAAAACCGGCGTTCTCATACAGGCATCGGGCAGGAGTATTGGTAGCATCCACGGTGAGCGCCAGCCGCGTCGCGCCTATTTGTGCCGTATAATCAAACGCGGCCTGCAAGAGTTCACGCCCCAGCCCTTGCCCTCGCCTTGCCGGTATTAGCCCCATCAACAGCACTTCCACCACGCCTTGCGCCTGACGGGGCACCATTAACAGCACGCCGATTGGCTGCGGGTCATGTGGCGATGAGTAGACCGCAAACCAGTGTCGATCCGCTTCTGGAGACTGGCGATGGAACCCCTGAAGCAGCTCCGCCGACCCCAACGCCTCGCAGACCAGCGGACTATCCATTGACTCTACCTGCACCTGTTCGATAAGTGACTGCGCCGCTGTTGGGGCGAGTTCACCCCAGGGGCGCAGGGTGAGTTGCGATGCGCCCGGGTCACGGCCGTTGAGCGATGCACTCAGGTAGCGAAGGGGCGCCACCCGCTGCATACCCGCTGCTGACAGAAACGCTGTTTGTGCTGGCTTGTTCGGCATGACCACACAGTGGCAAAGGCGGATTGCATGCGCCTCCACCCATTCCCTTGCCGCCTGCAGTAGCGCCTGGGCCTCAGCGTCTTCACCTTGGGGACGCCACAGTTGAGCCATGTTACCGGGGAAAGGCTGCACCCAGACCGCTCTGGTTGGATAGTTGGCCGCATAGTACAAAAGCCCACTCCAATCCGGGGCAGGCGTTTGCGTAAAGGCCTGAATGGCGGCTGCCAGCGCTCGCTGCCCCGCACTGTTCTGGGCTGCGGCCAACGACCATAACGCATCGCGGCGCATTACCTCGGGGCATTCCACCACCTGATCATGCACATCCTGACGATTATTCACGTAAGCTCCCGAGGTGATTTTTCACTTGGCGACTTGAATCCCGCCGCGCTTGCCTGCATATCATGCTTAAATTCTTTCTGCCTAGAGTGACACCATGTCAATTATTGATCCACGTACCGGCGAAGCC
>JBNJGW010000069.1:0-13162 GCA_051748005.1 Pseudomonadota bacterium
GATGCTGTTACCCGACTGCATCTGGTTCTGCATGGTATCAACCACATCGCCTTCGCCGATGATGTTGTGGGTCAGGTCGATACCGGTCAGCTCGCTAAAGGCTTCTGCCAGCACTTCACTTTCATAGACGTGAGTGGTCAGGCCTTCAGCAACGGTCTGGATTTCCATGTCGCGGAAAGGCTCAGCGGCTTCAGCAAACCACACAAGCTCCTCGATCTGCTCTTCGCGGGTGAGGGTCGAGTTCTGGAAGTGCTCGTCGACCAGGCGCTCGGCGATAGCACGGGCATCGTGGTCGTCAGCGGAGAGAGAACCGGAAGCCAGCATCAGACTCGCCGCCAGCGTGGTGAGTTTGAACGGGCTGATGTTGACGTGCTTGTTGAAATTATTGTGTTGCATGATGACCTCGTTTTACGTTGAGGAGATATCAACCGGGTCTTTATCAAGACCGGCGTTGGTGCTGCTTTCTATAGCTACTTTCTATAGATACTTTCTACAACTACCTGGCATCCTTGCCGTTTGGGTCTTTCCTGAACTTGAGGCTGTTTCAGATGCAAAGTGCCTGTTGGCTGAAGGGTTAGCCCCAGCGCATCAGTACCAGCAGCCATACAACCGAAATGGCGGATGCCACCAGAAGAGGTAAGGTGGTAAAGCCGATAATGCCCAGGTGAATAAAAGCCGCTGACAGCAAGCTGACAAACAGGCGGTCACCTCGGGTGGTTGAAATGGGCAGAAAGCCTTTTCTTTCGACCGTTGGCGAGCGCAGCTCCCAGATCGTCATGCCCGCCAGCATGGCCGCAATCGAAGAAAAGAAAATAGCCGTGGGTAGAGTCCATACCATCCAGGTCATGAGACTTTCTCCTCTTAGGTGCGGCCCAGGGCAAAGCCCTTGGCGATATGGTTGCGAACGAAGTAAACCACCAGGATACCGGGCAGTATGGTCAGCATGCCGGCAGCGGCCAGCGTGCCCCAGTCAATCCCTGATGCTGTTGACGTACGCGTCATGATCATCCCGATAGGCTGAGCGTCAGTTGATGTCAGGGTTCGGGCCAGCAGCAGCTCCACCCAGGAAAACATGAACAGGAAGAACAGGACGACGCCAATACCCGAACTGATCATGGGGATAAAGATCTTGACGAAGAACTTGGGAAAGCTGTAGCCGTCGATGTAGGCGGTTTCGTCAATTTCCTTGGGCACGCTGCTCATGAAGCCTTCCAGAATCCAGATCGCCAGCGGAATATTGAACAGGCAGTGGGCCAGGGCCACGGCGATATGGGTGTCAAACAGCCCGACCGAGTAATAAAGCTGGAAGTAGGGCAGCAGGAAGACCGCCGGCGGCGCCATCAGGTTAGTCAGCAGCCAGAAGAACAGGTGCTTGTCACCGATGAACTTGTAGCGACTGAACGCATAAGCCGCAGGTAACGCCACCAGCATGGTGATGATCATGTTCATCACCACATAAAGGATGGAGTTGACGTACCCCATGTACCAGCTGGAGTCGGTAAAGATGCCGATGTAGTTGTCAAACGTCAGGTTCTGTGGCCATAGCGTCATGGAACCCAGAATCTCACTGTTGGTCTGCAGCGACATATTGAGCAGCCAGTAGATCGGCAGCATCAGAAGCACAATATAGGTGCCCAGCAGAATCCGCTTCCTCAGCCGCGAACGAGAGTTGCGTTTGCGCCGCTCGGCGGCCGGTACCTTGCTGAAAATGGTGTTGTACTTTTCACCCTGTTGGGTGTTTTCAATCTGGTAAGCCATCTTACGCGCCTCCCTGTGGGTTCTTGTCTTTCTGCATATGCATGATGGTGGTGTAGAACACCCAGCTCACCAGCAGGATGACGAGGAAGTAGATGATCGAGAAGGCAGCCGAAGGCCCAAGATCCTGTTGGCCGATGGCCATGGTGGTCAGCGATTGGCTCAGGAAAGTCGTTGAGCTGCCCGGGCCACCGCCGGTCAGCACGAAGGGCTCGGCGTAGATCATGAAGGAGTGCATAAAGCGCAGCAGAACCGCTATGACCAGAACGTTGGTCAGTTTGGGCAGCTGGATATAACGGAACACCGCCCATTTGGAAGCGCGGTCAATGCGCGCTGCCTGGTAGTAAGCCTCCGGGATGGAACGCAAACCGCTGTAGCAAAGCATCGCCACCAGAGGTGTCCAGTGCCACACATCCATCAGGATGATGGTAAACCAGGCATCACCGGCGTTGCGGGTAAGATTATAGTCAAGGCCGAGCTCGCTCAGGCTCCAGCCCATCAGGCCAATGTCGTTACGCGTGAAGATCTGCCAGATGCTGCCAACCACGTTCCATGGAATCAGCAGGGGCAGGGTAATCAGGATCAGCACCGCAGAGGCCTGCCAGCCTTTCTTCGGCATCAACAGCGCAATACCGATGCCCAGCGGCACCTGAATGGCCAGAATGATCAGTGAAAAGGCGACCTGCCGACCAAAGGCCGCATGCAGGGCCGGATCGTTGAGCATGGTGCTGAACCACTCGGTACCGGTAAAGAATCGGGCATTGGGGCCGAGTACGTCCTGCACGGAATAGTTCACCACCGTCATCAAGGGAATGATGGCGGAAAATGCCACCAGCACCAGCATTGGCAGTACCAGTAGCCAGGCGCGGTTATTTTGGACTTTATTATTCATGAGGTAACCTCCACCCGGTATTCGTCAACAAATAGCCCCAGCTGGTCGGGGTCAAAGGTGAGATAGATATCTTCCCCGAACGCTGGGTGGCCTTCGGACAGGCGCGCCTTGAACGTCTGGCCGCCCAGCTCAAAGGTGACGATGGAATAGGTGCCCAGATCCTGCACCTGACGCATGCGCGCAGGCAGGGCACCATCACGTTTGGCCGCATGCACGGAGACAAACTCGGGGCGAATACCAATTTTCACATTCGAACTTTCAGTATTGGCAACGGCATCAACAAACTTCTGCGGTAGTGGCAGCGCCATATCCGCAAAGATAACCTCGCCGGCGCGATAGTGGACATCCATGAAGTTCATGCCGGGGCTGCCGATAAAGTAGCCAACAAAGGTGTGGGCAGGGACTTCAAACAGCTCCTGAGGCGTACCGAACTGGACCACCTGGCCTTCATACATCACCGCAATCTTGTCGGCAAAGGTAGAGGCTTCGAGCTGATCGTGGGTGACGTAGATCATGGTGATGTTGAAGCGCTGGTGAATCTCCTTCAGCTTGCGGCGCAGCTTCCACTTGAGCTGAGGGTCAATCACCGTCAGCGGCTCATCGAACAGAATCGCCGAGACATCGTCACGCACCAGGCCACGTCCCATGGAGACCTTCTGTTTCTCATCCGCCGTCAGCCCTTTGGCCTTGCGCTTGAGCAGTGGGGTCAACTCCAGGATATCGGCGACTTCTTCGACCTTGGGGGTGATGCGGTGGTCAGGAATATTGATGTTGCGCAGTGGAAACGCCAGGTTGTCAAACACCGTCATGGTGTCGTAGATCACCGGGAACTGGAAAACCTGCGCAATGTTGCGCTCTTCAGGCGGCAGTTCGTTAACCCGCTGGCCGTCAAACAGTACGTCTCCTTCGGAAGGCTCCAGCAGGCCGGAAATAATGTTCAGCAGGGTGGACTTGCCACACCCGGACGGCCCCAGCAGAGCATAGGCGCCGCCCTGGTGCCAGACGTGTTCCATCTTGCGAATGGCATAATCTTCAGGAGACTGAGGATTAGCGCTATACGTATGCGCAAGGGTCTTGAGTACGATCTCAGACATGCTGGCTGCCTCCCCGTGTTTCCGGCGTATGAACGATATTGCCCTGCTGATCAAATACAAACAGCTTATGGGTGGGGAAGTAGACCTTGATGCGCTGATTCACTTCAGGCGTTTGAATACCCAGCAGGTGAAGTACCAGGGGAAACAGTTTATGGCGGACGTGAAGAAAGGTTTCCGATCCGCTGATCTCGGCCACATCAACGGCCACTTCCAGTTCCAGGTCATCCGCTGCGTTAGGCTTCAGGCTGACGTGGGAAGCGCGCACGCCAAAGCGGTATTCACCGGCGGGCAGATTGCGCAGGGCTTCATCGCAGGGAAAATGAATATCCTGGTCGAAGGTGATTTCATTGGCAGTAAGGTGACCCGGCACGATATTGATCGGCGGTTCAGAAAACATCTCAGCGCTGAGAATGCCGTTAGGTTCGCGGTAAACCTGTTCGGTCGGCCCATACTGCAGCAGTTTGCCTTCATGCAGGACGGCCGTGTTACCGCCCAGGGCCAAGGCCTCGTTAGGCTCGGTGGTGGCATAGACCGCAATGCAGTTACGCGCCTTGAACAGCTCGCGCAGCTCATCGCGCAGGTCTTCACGCAGCTTATAGTCCAAATTGACCAAAGGCTCGTCAAACAGGATCAGATCAGCATCCTTGACCAGGGCACGGCCCATGGCGGTGCGCTGCTGCTGCCCGCCGGATAGCTCTAGCGGCAGGCGGTCCAGCAGATGGTCAATCCCCAGCATGGCCGCTGTTTCGCGCACCCGCTTGTCGATTTCCTGCCTGGAGGCCTTGGCCAGCTTGAGCGGCGAGGCGATGTTGTCATAGACGTTAAGGCTTGGGTAATTGATGAACTGCTGGTAGACCATGGAGACGTTGCGATGACGCACCGAAACTCCGGTCACATCCTTGCCATCCATCTTGATCCGCCCACGGGTAGGTGGCTCAAGGCCAGCCATCAAGCGCATCAAAGTCGTTTTACCCGCCAGTGTTCGCCCTAGCAGGACATTGAAGGAGCCGGGTTCAAGCTCAAGATCAATGCCGCTTATATGGGTTTCAGCACCGACGATATGATCGATGTGTTGCAGGTGTAATGACATGCAAATCTCGCTGACGTCGTTGTTGTTCGTTATCGGGTTGTAAGGTGTTTCCGGTTATTGAATTTTATGATTGTTAACCAGAATGGCGTTTTATGTTGCTGCTGGGCTTTTTTCGAAGCTCGAAATGATTGTTGTGATCGATTTTTTTCATAAACGAAAGCCTAGTTGATCGTAATTGAACCTGCAACACGTTTTTACGCTTTACTGTCACTTTATGAAAGCCTTCGTCCATGTGGCCTGTTTTAAAAGCAAGTAATTGTTTTTAAGACATAAGTTGTTATAAAAGCATCGGAATAAAAGGCTTTTGAAAGCTTGTTTAGACTATCGTCTTAAGACGAATGTTCGAAACCAAACACTTTCAATTATCGTTATCTGACGCATCTGTAGAAATAAAGACGACGATCACGCATAAAAAAGCCCCGGATTTCTCCAGGGCCAGGTATCAATCTTGGGAATTCAGGCTTTAGCGTTATGACTCGCTGGTTTCTGCCTGCGGTTTGGTCGTGGTGCTTTTGACCGTTTTAGCATTGTGATCAATCAGGGTGGACTTATCGTTGGCAAAGGCATCGTAGGCAAAGTCATCGACCGTCAGCATTTCCAGTACCTCCGCTTCAAAGGTGCGCATGAACTGGGCGTCCTCTGCGCTGACCAGGCCCTTTTCCAACCCGGCTTCAATGCGTTGTTCAGGGTGCAAGGCGGTTTGCGGAAGTTCACCCTTGGCATAGGCCTTGTTAACAGTGCGATACAGGGCTTCAGCCCGTTCATAGTCCGCCAGCAAGGCGTTATAGCGGGCCAGCGGGTTGCGCACCTCGCCATCCTGGCTCCAGGTGTTGTCGATCAGCTTGCTGCGCAGAGCGCTATGGGTGGAGACCCGCTGGGCAATCGCACGTGCCAGGTCGTCATGGGGCTTGTTCCAGCGGCGACCGGTGGGCATGACCATGACCTTGAGCGCCTTGCCAAGCGCACGATTGGGCAGGTTGTCGAAAATTTCCACAAACGCCTGCTCGGCGCGCTGCAACAGGAAGCGGCAGCTGTAGTGCAACAGCGCCTCTTCACCGTCTACCTTGTCGCTGCTTTGCCATTGCTTGAGCACCATGGACGCCAGGTAAAGGTTGGATAATACATCCCCCAGCCGTGCCGAGATCATCTCACGTTTTTTCAGGGCTGACCCCAGGCTGGCCATGGCGGCATCAGCACACAGGCTGAAGCCTGCCGACAGCCGGGTAATATCTTCTGCATAGACTTTGGCCGGGCCCTCAAAGGGAACCGCCGGTTTGCCCAGCCCCAGCCCTTGGGTGAAGGCGCGGGCAGCATTGCCAAAAATCATGCCGGCATGGCCAAAGAAGGCTTTATCAAAGGCCTTGACGTCGTTGGCGTCTTTCGCGGCCAATTCCTCAAGCACATAAGGATGGCAGCGAATCGCTCCCTGACCAAAGATCATCAGGTTACGGGTCATGATATTGGCGCCTTCAACGGTAATCGCCACCGGGTTGGCACTGTAGCCAATGCCGATATAGTTACGTGGCCCCAGGGTGACGGCCTTGCCGCCGTGAACATCCATGGCATCACTGAGCAGCACTCGCTGGAACTCGGTCAGCTGGCTTTTCAGTATCGCCGAGGGTACCGCCGGCTTTTCGCCATGATCGATCAGGTTGGCGGTCTGATAGACGGTCGCTGCCGAGATATAGGCCAGCGAGGCAATTCGCGCCAGGGGTTCCTGAACGCCTTCCATTTCTGCCACCGGCACGTTGAACTGGCGGCGAATGCGGGTAAAGCCACCGCTCCAGCCCAGGGCATAGCGGCCAATCCCTGTTGCGCCGGAGGGCAGGGTGATGCAGCGCCCGATGGAAAGGCACTCCACCAGCATGCGCCAGCCTTCACCAATCATTTCCTTGCCACCGATAATGGTATCCAGCGGGACAAAGACATCCTTGCCCTTGATCGGTCCATTCATGAAGGGGCTGCCAATGGGGTGATGGCGGCGGCCAATGTCCATGCCTTCTGTTTCACGCGGAATCAGCGCCAGGGTAATACCGCGATCTTCTTCCTCACTGATCAGCTTGTCCGGGTCAAACAGGCGAAACGCCAGGCCCACCACGGTGGCAATCGGTGCCAGGGTAATCCAGCGCTTTTCAAAGTTCAGGCGCACGCCCAGCACTTCCTTGCCATCCACCATCTGCTTGCAGACGATACCGGTATCCGGCAGGGAAGTAGCATCCGAGCCGGCACGCGGGCCGGTCAGGCCAAAGCAGGGAATCTCGCGGCCATCGGCCAGGCGCGGCAGGTAATGATTCTTCTGCTCATCGGTACCGTATTTAAGCAGCAGCTCGCCTGGGCCGAGGGAGTTGGGAACCCCGACGGTGACCATCAGGGTTTCATTGAAGGAAAGCTTTTGCAGCACCATGGACTGCGCCTTGGCCGAGAAGCCCAGGCCGCCGTATTCCTTGGGAATGATCATACCGAAGAAGCCTTCCTTCTTCAGATAGTCCCAAAGCGCTTGAGGCAGGTCGGCGCGCTCACGGGCGATATCCCAGGCGTTGCACATACCTGCTGCCTGGGTGCACTGCTTATCCAGAAACGCCTGTTCGTCATCGCGCAGGCCGTCATCCTTGAAGGCCAGCAGGCTTTCCCACTGGGGCTTGCCGGAAAACAGCTCGCCATCCCAGGAAACGCTGCCGGCTTCCAGCGCGGTGCGTTCGGTATCCGAGACCTTGGGCGCGACCTTCTTGAAAATCGCAAAGATTCGCGGCGTCAGCCATTGACGGCGCAGGGCGGGGAGACCGGCGATGGCCGTGACTGCGGCGCCTATCAGCAGAACGGTGCCGATGACGGCTGCCCCCAGCACCAGGCCGGCAACACCGAGCACCACCAGCACTGCCAGGGCGGCCTTGGCGCCTGCTTCGCGGCGCATCACCACCAGCAGGCCGACAATCGCCAAGAGGATGATTAGTAAAGTGGACATAGCGCACTCCTGTTATTTGAGTTAGGTAGCGTCAGGGTCATTGTGAAATGAAGAATTTAAACGCGTGTTTGAATATTGGCAGAGGCCGGGCGGCGAGTGCAAGTTTTTTGATGTTTTTTTACCGGCAATAAAAAACGCCATGACAGGGTGTCATGGCGTTCTGACCGCAGTGATCAATTCAGGTGCCTGTCGGCTCAGGCCTGTTTGGCAGCCGTGCCGCTGGCAACGTAGTAATCGACCTGAGCACGGGGCAGGGGCGTCTGGCCACGTATCTGGTCGGCAATCTTTTCCGCCAGCATGATAGTCGGGGCGTTAAGGTTGCCGGTGGGAATCACCGGGAACAGGGAAGCATCCACCACCCGCAGGCCTTCAAGGCCATGAACGCGCCCCTGGCCGTCGGTCACCGCCATATCGTCTTCCCCCATGCGGCAGCTGCCACAGGGGTGATAAGCGGTTTCGGCATGCTGCTTGACGAAGCTGTCGAGTTCCTGGTCGCTCTGCACATCCGGGCCGGGGGCAATTTCACGGCCACGGTACTTGTCAAATGCCGGCTGGGCGATGATATCCCGGGTCAGGCGGATGGCATCGCGAAACTCCTGCCAGTCCTTTTCCTGGGACATATAGTTGAACAGAATGCTGGGCGCCGCATGGGGGTCTTTGGAGGTCAAGCGGATACGCCCGCGGCTTGGGGAGCGCATCGAGCCCACATGGGCCTGAAAACCATGGCCCTGAACGGCACTCTTGCCATTGTAGCTGATCGCGATGGGCAGGAAGTGATACTGCAGATTCGGCCACTCTTCTGCATCATTGCTGCGAATGAAACCACAGGCTTCAAACTGGTTGCTGGCACCGACCCCGGTGCCACTGAACAGCCACTGGGCGCCAATCTTGGGCTGGTTGTACCATTTCAGCGCCGGATAGAGGGAGATCGGCTCCTTGCACTCATACTGAATGTACATTTCAAGGTGGTCCTGCAGGTTCTCACCCACGCCTGGCAGATCATGAACCACCGGGATATCCAGCTCTTTCAGCCACTCTGGGTTGCCCACCCCTGAGCGCTGCAGGATCTGCGGTGAGGCAATCGCCCCGCCACACAGCAAGACCTCGCGACGAGCGCGCACCTGGTGCGTCTGGCCTTTACGCTGGTAACGCACGCCCACGGCACGCTTGCCCTCGAACTCGATCACATCAGTGACCGCACGGGTTTCGATGGTCAGATTGCTGCGCTGTTTGGCGGTATCCAGATAGCCCCGGGCGGTGGAAGCCCGGCGCCCCTTGGGGGTGACGAAACGGTCCATGGGGCCGAAGCCTTCCTGCTGATAGCCGTTGACGTCCTCGGTTTCCGGGTAGCCTGCCTGTTTGCCGGCCTCGATAAAGGTGCGGTATAGCGGGTTATTGCCCGCCTTGGGTGTGGTCACGCTGACCGGACCCTTGCCACCGTGATAGTCGTTAGGGCCGATATCGCGGGTTTCGCACTTTTTGAAGTAGGGCAGGCAGCTGAGGTAGTCCCAGTCTTCCAGGCCGGGCTGTTTGGCCCAGTTATCGTAGTCCAGAGCATTGCCGCGAATGTAGCACATACCGTTGATCAACGAGGAACCGCCCAGGCCCTTGCCACGGCCGCACTCCATGCGCCGGCCATCCATGTGCGGTTCCGGGTCGGTTTCAAAGGCCCAGTTATAGCGCTTGCCCTGCAGCGGGTAGGCCAGCGCCGCAGGCATCTGGGTGCGAAAATCGAAACGGTAATCAGGGCCGCCGGCTTCCAGCAGCAGCACGCTGACGTCGCTGTCTTCGGTCAGCCGGGTGGCCAAAACGTTACCCGCCGAGCCTGCGCCAATAATGATGTAATCAAACTCACGTAGTTCAGACATGGGGTCTCCTTAAAACACTGATTCAAACGGGCCCATCTCAATCTGCACGGATTTGGTCTGGGTATAGTGGTTAAGCGTTTCGACGCCGTTTTCACGGCCAATTCCCGATTGCTTGTAGCCACCCACCGGCATTTCAGACGGTGACTCGCCCCAGGTATTGACCCAGCAGATGCCCGCCTGCAGTTGATGGATAACCCGATGCGCACGGTTGAGGCTTTCACTGAATACTCCGGCGGCCAGCCCGTAATGGGTATTGTTGGCGCGCTCAATCACCTCGTCTTCATCATCAAAGGCCAGCACGGACATCACCGGGCCGAAGATCTCTTCCTTAACGATTCGCATTTCGTCAGTGCAATCGGTAAATACCGTCGGCGAGGCCCAGGCACCCTTGGCCCAGTCGCCGCTGTCCCAGTTTTCCCCGCCAACCAGGGTACGCGCGCCTTCCTGTTGGCCGATGGCAATATAGGAAAGCACTTTTTCCTGATGCTCAAAGCTGACCAGTGGGCCAAAGTTGACCTCCGGGTCCATGGGGTCGCCGGCCTTGATGCGCTTGACCCGCTCAACCAGTTTGGCCTCAAAGGCCTCCTTAATGCTGCGCTCGACAAACACCCGGGTACCATTGGTGCAGATCTGGCCGCTGGAGTAGAAGTTGGCCATCATGGCGGCGTCCGCGGCACGATCAAGATCAGCGTCAGCAAACACGATCAGCGGCGACTTACCGCCCAGCTCCATGGTGACGTCTTTAAGCGTCGAGCCACCGGCAGCGGCCATGACCTTCTTGCCCGTGCCCACTTCACCGGTAAACGAGACCTTATCGATGCCCGGGTGATCAGTCAGCATGGCGCCCACGCGGCCATCGCCCTGTACCACGTTGAATACGCCATCGGGCAGGCCTGCCTGGGTGAAAATCTCCGCCAGCCGGATGGCAGTCAGCGGGGTGACTTCGCTGGGCTTGAAAACAATGGCGTTACCGGCTGCCAGGGCAGGGGCCGCCTTCCAGCAGGCGATCTGGATGGGGTAGTTCCAGGCGCCAATCGCCCCAATTACCCCCAGAGGCTCACGACGGGTATACACAAAGGAGCTGTCGCGCAGCGGAATCTGGCTGCCTTCAATGGCCGGTGCCAGGCCGGCGTAATATTCCAGCGCATCGGCACCGGTCACAATATCGACGCTGGCGGTCTCGCTGATCGGCTTGCCGGTGTTGCGGGTTTCCAGCTCGGCCAGTTCATCGTTGTGCTGGCGCAAAAGCTCAACGGCACGCAGCATGATGCGTGCGCGCTGCATGCCGCTCATGGCGGCCCACTCGCGCTGGCCGCGCTGGGCGGCTGCCACGGCGCTATCTACATCGGCCTGGCTTGCCTGGCCGATGGTGGCCAGATGGCTGCCATCATAGGGGTTGGAAACACTGAAGGTTTCGCCGGAAGTGGCGCTTACCGGGCGACCGTTGATATAAAGCGGCTGAATCTCCTGAGTGGCCATGTTGGTCTCCTGTTAAAACGTGGGGGTGGTAGAGGCCGACTGGTGGCAGCCATGATGACGCAGTAATTGATCCAGATAGGTGTGGGCCAGATAGCGCGCTTCGGCGGCATCAAGCCCTTCGGGCGCCAGCGCACCGCGCAGCCACAGGCCGTCGATCATGGCCGCCAGGCCATGGGCAGCGTTTCTGGCATCACGGCGGGGCATTACCCGCTGAAACTGATGGCAGAGGTTGGCGTACAGACGGCGGTCATTGACGTACTGCAAGCGTTGCAGCACAGGCTTGTGCATGCTGCTGGCCCAGAACGCCAGCCAGGTCTTGGCCGCAGGGCCGGTGACCTGGGTGCGGTCGAAGTTGCCTTCAATAATGGCCCCGATATGGGCGCGGGGCGTATCGTCTTCCAGCGCTTTGCGCCGCGCTGCCACCGCATTGTTAAGGTCCGTCAGGATCTGGCGCATGGTGGCCTCCAAAAGGCCATTCTTGCCTCCAAAATAATGACTGATAATGCCAGCGGAGACGCCCGCCCGGCGGGCAATCTGGATCACGGTGGCTTCCGCCAGGCCCACTTCGTCAATGGCCTCCATCGTAGCCTTGATCAACTGTTGACGGCGTATTGGCTCCATTCCTACCTTGGGCACAGCAACCTCCTGATTAACTGATACACCCTGCAGGCAGCAGCCATCCGGGCGTTAACGATAATCTTATGATGACATTTTTTTATTGAACGTTCAATCAATAAAATAGCGGCAATCTATGCGGGGCCTGATCTGGGAATAGGGCCTGCCCATGAACAAGGGCAAAGATTCTTGCCGTGCAAGGCTTGCCTTTCGCAAGCCAAGCATGCATAATCTGCACCCGCTGTGAGGGAAAAGGCTACGTAGCTCAGCTGGTTAGAGCACATCACTCATAATGATGGGGTCCCCTGTTCAAATCAGGGCGTAGCCACCACAGCGTAGGCGCACTCTTCTACACAGCGCCGTTATGGTGGCCCCTTAGGTCCTCCCGCAACGCTAAACTGCAAACCCCGCCAGGCCCGGAAGGGAGCAACGGTAGTGGTGGCTGCGTGTGCCGGGATGTGGCTTTTGGGGCCGCCTCCATTTCTACTCCTCGAATTATCCCCCCTTAAGTATCATCGGCGGTTATTTTCTGTTTATCCTGGTGCCTGCTTACAATTATCTGACGGTGGCCTAGCCTACCCTCAGCCGCTGCAATGAACGCCGTGAATGATGTCTGGGTAAAGCTTCAACGCGAGGACAACATGCTGCCCGTAGTCTTAAAAGCCTGCCTTATCTGGATAGGTATTCTGGTATTGGCAATCGCCAATGGTGTTGTGCGTGAAGCAATACTCTTGCCCTGGCTGGGCGAAGTGGCAGCCTACCGGGTCAGTGGTCTGCTGCTTTCAGCGCTGATTCTTGGGATGGCATATCTGGCGCTACCCTGGCTGCCTGAGTTGTCACCTCAGCAATATGGGTGGCTAGGCCTTGGCTGGCTGGCGCTGACACTGGTGTTTGAGTTCTCGTTCGGCCTCGCTCAAGGCAAATCCTGGCCTGAGATGCTGGCGGCCTATACCTTTCAGCAAGGTAACCTCTGGCCGGTGGTGTTGGCAGTGACCCTGTCAGCGCCTTACCTCGCCGCGAGAATGCGGGGGTGGATGTGATGTTTCTTACTGGCGCAGGACGATGCTCCTGAACCATGTTCAATCAGCTGGATGGCCACTTGCGCACCCTGCCATCATCCATAGGGTCGATGTGGGCGTTTCGTTGCCATTTTTGGGATCTGACAGAAGAGTAGAGTGACCCTCTGAAACCCTGTCCAGCATGTTAATAAGCCACAAGTGACTATGGGTTGCTTTCTTCCTGAATATCATCCTGCTGACAGGTGTATGGTGCTGTTCCTCGGCAGGCCTGGTGAACGCATCCCGCTCTGCAAATTGCCTTTTGGTACTGTGATCAGGACAATAGCGCCTCCATTAGCCCGAGTGCTGCGGCCAAGCGGGCGTTCACGTCAGATCCGGAGGTAAGCAT